>JBCBSM010000001.1:1952689-2278137 GCA_039819165.1 Planctomycetota bacterium | reverse complement strand
TGCCGGGGCGACCGCCACTCGCCGGGCCGCGGGGTCCGGCAGCGGCCGCCCGAACGCGGCACGCCGCGGCCGGGCCGGGGCGGAGCCGCACGGGAAAGGAAGGAACACCATGTCTCGCATCACCAAGAGTGCTTCGGATCGCGCCGTGTGTTCGCGGCTCGGCCTGCTGGGCGTGCTCGCGCTCGGCACCGTCGCCGCCGCGGGCGCCGCGGCGTCGGCCGACGAGTGCTGCCGGTGGGAGCTGCGCGTGCAGCGCAAGGCCATCCTGTCGGACAACTTCGAGGTGGAGCTCTGGGCCCACTTCCCCGATTCGGGCCACGCCTTCGGCGGCGGCCGTGTCGACATCCTCACCGACGGCGTCGACTGGATCTCCGGCGACTACTGCGGCCTCGGCCCGCCCGTCGGCGGGTCGGTGGGGCAGGTCGTGGGCGACGACGTGCTGGACATCGCGGTGGGCCAGCTGCACTTCCCCATCGGCGGCATCTTTGCCGACACCGACAACCCCATCCTGGTCTGGTGTGGCGAGTTCGAGGCGTCGGGCGACGGCTATCGCACGATCGAGACCCAGACCGACAGCTTCTCCTACTACCCCGACGCGGACAGCGCAGTCAGCAACACGTGCACGCCCATCGAGGCCGACCGCACCGTCTTCGTCGGGCCGCTCGTCATCGACGACTGGATCGCGTCGCCCTTCCCGGGCGTCGGCGGCGACATCGTCAAGGACGGGCTCGAGCTGTTCCCGCTGCCGGGCGGGCCGGGCGAGATCGGCGTCGGGCTGCAGGCCGACGACTCCAAGGGCGACAAGATGGGCAACTTCGAGATCCAGCACCTCATGAGCACGCTGGATCCAGCCGCCTCGCTCGATCTGACCTGGTACCCCCTGCCGTGGTGCTTCTGGATCGACCCGTGGATCACGCTCGGCCTGACCACGCCCCGCCGCGGCGAGCTGGACATCGTGCCCAATTTCCGCGGCGTCGGCGCCACGACCGTGCCGATCGTGGCGTTCCTCGACGGCAAGGAGGCCGGCCGCGACGCGGTGCCGGCGGGGGGCAGCTTCAAGATCTTCGACCCGTGCACCTCGTTGACGTGGTGCTGGATCGAGGATGATGACGGCTGGCCCGTGCTGGTGCTCAAGTGCGACTCGCCGTTCGACATCCAGATCGGCAGCACGCGGGTGCGGGCCGACAGCATCCGGATGCAGCCCGCCGAACTCCGCGGCGCACCGATCGACCTGGACCGTGTCGAGGTTCGCGGCCGGGGCCTGGACCGGCTGGTGATCGAGGACGCCGGCGTGCCCGATGCGACGAGCTGCTTCGCCGACTGCAACGGCGATGGCCGGCTGAACATCTTCGACTTCCTGTGCTTCCAGAACCTGTTCAGCGCGGGCGACCTCGCCGCCGATTGCAACGGCGACGGCCGGCTGAACATCTTCGACTTCCTGTGCTTCCAGAACGCCTTCGCCGACGGCTGCCCGTAGCCGCCCGCGACGACGCGAGCACTCCTCTTCTGCTCCCGTGTCGCGCGGGGGCGCCATCCGCCGCCGGCGCCGCCCCCCTGGGTGCGCCGGCGGCGGCTATTCTCCGGCCCTGCACCACCGGAGATTGGCATGGCCAGCACGCGCATCCTCGTCTTCGCCGGCAGCCTGCGGCGCGACTCGCTCAACCACGCCCTCGCCGTGGCGGCGGCCCGCGGCGCGGCGAGCGCCGAGATCACCGAGCTGCGTCTACGCGATTACCCGCTGCCGCTCTATGACGAGGAGATCGAAGAGGCAGACGGGCTGCCGGACAACTGTCTCAAGCTCAAGGACATCTTCCGGACCCACCACGGCCTCATCGTGGGCTGCCCGGAGTACAACAGCGCCATCACGGGCGTGATGAAGAACGCCATCGACTGGGTCAGCCGCCCCCGCGACGGCGAGGGCCCGCTGGAGTGCTTCGAGGGCAAGGTCGTCGGGCTGGTGGCGGCGTCGCCCGGCGGGCTCGGTGGCATCCGCGGGCTGCCCACGGTCCGCCGCATCTTCGGCCACATCCGCTCGATCGTGCTGCCCGAGCAGTTCAGCCTGCCCAACGCGGCCGACGCCTTCGATGATGCGGGCGGGCTCAAGTCCGACGATCACCGCAAGGCCGCCGAGAAGGTCGGCCGGCGGGTGGCCGAGGTCGCGGCGGCGGTGGGCGTCGCGACGGCGTAGCGGTCAGCCCGGCCCGTCCGCGGACGGACCGCCCGGCGTCGGGCGAATCGCCGCGTCGCGCATCGATCGGTCCAGGCCTCTCGCGAAGCATGCAACGCCCGCGAGCATCGCCGCGATGCCGGCCGCCAGCAGGATCGGCCAGCCGTACGAATCGGCGATGCCGAACACGGCCGGCCTCGGTAAGCGCACCTGCGCGGGCACGCCCAGGAGGCGATACACGCCGTCGCCGCCGAAGGTCAACGCCGCGGGTGTCAGCGCGAGCGGCAGCATGCACGCCGCAACGACGCCGCCCAGCATCCCGCGGCCCACCGCACGGACCCGGTCCGCGAGCAGTTGCAGGTACGCGACGACACCGACGGGCAGCATCGCGAAGACCATCCAGGCGATCAGGCCATGCCGGGCGATCATGCGCGGACGGATGTGCACGCCGACGCCGGCGAGCGCGAACAGCGAGATCGAGGCCAGGGCGATGACGCACGCGGCGAGCGAGCCGTAGCGGAGCATGCGCCGCAGGCTCTCGCTGCGACGCTCGTGGCCGGCGAGATCGGGGCCGGTGAGCACCCAGACGCCGCGTGTTGCGTAGCCGAGCGCACAGAGGAGCACGGCCGTCCCGAAGACCGTAGCGAACATCGCGAGGCGCGGCCCGGCGATCGTGCCCCGCAGCTCGAAGCCCGCCACGACCATCGCGAGGCCCGCGAGGGCGATCCAGCCGGCCCGACGCAGGCCGCCGAGCCCGGACAGCACGGCGTCCCGGTCGGCGGGCGGTGCGTACGCCAGATCGACGAGGTGGATCGACCGCGCCACGTGCTCGCCGCACTCGGGGCATCGACCCCGGACATCCAGCCCGTCCAACGGATAACCGCAAGCGACGCACATCGTGCCGGGCATCGCGACCTCGAGCAGGTCGGGCGTGGCCTCCGGGGCGTGGTCGGTCATGGGCTCGCCGACGATACCACCGGCACCGTCCGCCTCGCGAGTGCCGGCGCGAGCGTGAGGAACACGAGGCCGGCCACGATCTTGAGCGTGCCCCACCCGACGGCCAGCACCGCGGCATCGGGGTCGTAGCCGTAGTTCTCGAAGATGCGCGAGGGGAAGTACATCGAGCCGACGAGCAGCCAGCCCGTTTCGAGGATGGCGTACGCCACGAAGCAGACCGCGGCGACGCGATAGCACGCGGTGACGGCGGCGAGCAGCCACAGCGTGCGCTCGAGCGGCGTCATCGGGCTCACGCGCAGCGGCGAGAGCAGGTAGCCGCACTCCGTGCAGCGGCCATCAGCGAGCTCGGTGATGGAGTGGCCGCAGTCGGGGCACGTCGCCTCGCGGAGCCGCGTCGGCACCAGCACGCGGGCGAGCGGCGCGGCCACGAAGAGCAACACGACGCCCAGCGTCATCAGCGTTGCCTCGCGGAGGAAGTAGAACGACCACCAGCCGACCCTGGTGGTCCCGATGAGACTCCACGCTTGCAATCCGGCGCCGATGCCGTAGTAGACCATCGCGACGATGCCGACCAGCCGCAACGCCGTTGCGATCACGATCCGGAACTTGACGACGTCCTCGCTCCGCAGGTTCAGCGAGCGGGCCCGGTCGCGATCGGTCGGCTCGCGCTCCGGCTGCCCGCCGTGGCTGCCCGGCCCGTCGCCGGTCATCCCAACGCCCGGTCCAGGTCCGCGATCAGGTCGCCGACCTCCTCGATGCCCACGCTCAGCCGCACCAGGTTGTCGGTGATGCCCAGCGTCCTGCGCTGGTCGGCGGGCACGCTGGCGTGCGTCATGATGGCCGGGTGATCGACGAGGCTCTCCACGCCGCCCAGCGATTCGGCGAGCGCGAAGATCCGCAGTTTCTCGAGGAAGGCGCGGGACTCATCGAGGCCGCCCTTCAGGTAGATCGTCACCATGCCGCCGAAGCCGCGCATCTGCTTCGCCGCGACGGCGTGCTGCGGGTGGCTCTCCAGCCCCGGGTAGACCACCTTCTCGACCTTGTCGTGCGCCACGAGGTGGTCGGCCACCGCCCGGGCGTTGGCGCAGTGGCGGTCCATGCGGACGTGCAGCGTCTTGGTGCTCCGCAGGAACAGGAAGCACTCGTTGATGCCGGGCACGGCACCCTCGGAGAGCTGCAGGAACTTGAGCCGCTGGTGCAGATCGTCGTCGCTGGTGATGAGCGCACCGCCGATGGCGTCGCTATGCCCGCCGATGTACTTGGTCAGGCTGTGGCACACGATGTCGGCGCCCAGCCTCAGCGGCTGCTGGAGGTATGGGCTCGAGAAGGTGTTGTCGACGGCGACGATGGCCTTGCTCTTGTGCGCGATCTCGGCCATCACCGCGATATCCACGACCTTGAGCGTGGGGTTGGTGGGCGTCTCGATCCACACCAGCCTCGTGTTGTCGCGGATCGCCGCGCGCGCGGCGTCGTGGTCGGTCATGTCCACGAGCGTCGTCTCGATGCCCAGCTGCGCGAACACCCGGTGGAAGAGCCGGTTGGTGCCGCCGTAGACGTCGTCGCACAGCAGCACGTGGTCGCCGGCGCTCAGCAGGTGCAGCACCGCGCCGGTGGCGGCCACGCCCGAGGAATACGCCAGCCCGTGTGCGCCGCCCTCGAGGGCCGCGAGGTTGGCCTCGAGCGCCGCCCGCGTCGGGTTGGCGGCGCGGCTGTAGTCGTACTCGCCGACGATCTTGCCCGGCGACTGCTGCACGTACGTCGAGGTCTGGTAGACGGGCACGGCGATCGCGCCGGTGGAGGGGTCGGGCTGCTGCCCGGCGTGGATGGCCTTGGTGCCGAAACCGGCGCTGTCATCGATCTTCATGGTTCGTGTTCCCTCGCAGCGAGACGCCGGCAGCCGGGCGGTGGCCCGCGTGCTCACGCACGCGGCTCGGACGGAGTGTTAGGCGTGCGCCGGGCTCGGCGTGGTGTCGTGCGACGGCTCGTGGTTGCCCTGGCGGGCCAGGTACTCGATGAGGTCGATCTCGCTGAGCACGCCGACGAGCCGACCTTCGCTGACGACGATGGCCGCCTGGTCGGCCGCGAACACGCCGTAGAGCTCCTCCACGCGGGCGGTGGGGGGCAGGATGCCGCCGATCTGGGTCTCGATGGCGCGCACGGGCGTGCTGGTGTCCACGTCGCCGGATTGCAGGCCCCGCAGGATGTCGATCTCGTGCACCATGCCCAGGGGCTTGCCGCCCGCATCGACGATCGGCACCTGGCTGATGCCCCGCGTCCGCATCGTCTCGATCACCTCGCCCAATGTGCGATCCTCGGCCGCCGTGATGACCTTGGTGCCCTCGGGGATGAGGTCGCCCACGACGCCCAGCCCGCGCGGCGGCTCGAGGAAGCCGTGCATCTTCATCCAGTCGTCCCGGAGGTACTTGGTGATGTAGCGACCGGCGGAGTCCGGGCAGATGGCGATGACGTTCTTGCCCGCCCCGAGCCGCTGCGCGACCTCGATGGCCACGTGCACCATGCCACCGCTCGAACCCCCGCAGTACAGGCCCTCCTCGCGGATCAGCCGGCGGGCCATCGTGAAGCACTCGTAGTCACTGACCTGGTGCATCTCGTCGACGACCGACGGATCGAACGCACGGCAGACGATGTCCTCGCCCAGCCCTTCCACCTTGTAGACGTAGGGCGTGCTGGCCTCGCCCGTGTGGAACACGCTGTAGTGCACCGAGCCCAGCGGATCGACACCGACGATGAGCGTGGGCGCGCCCTTCTTCTTGAAGTACCGACCGATGCCCGAGATCGTGCCGCCCGTGCCCGTGCCCACGACGATGGCGTCGGCCTGCTCGCCCCAGGCCTCCTGGCTCTGGCGGTAGAGCTCGGGCCCGGTGCTCTGCTCGTGGGCCTCGATGTTCCACTGGCTGTGGTACTGGTCCATGTAGAAGGCGCCGGGCGTCTCCTCGGCCACGCGCTTGGCGACGTTGACGTAGTGGTCGGGGCTGTCGCCCGGCACGTCGGTGGGCGTGATGATGACCTCGGCGCCGAACGCCCGCAGCGCGTCGATCTTCTCCTGGCTCATCTTGTCGGGCATGGTGAACACCGCGCGATAGCCCCGCGCCGCCGCCGCCATGGCCGCACCGGCGCCCGTGTTGCCGCTGGTGTTCTCGACGATTGTCCCACCGGGCTTCAGGAGGCCCTCCTCCTCGGCCCGGCGGATGATGTGCCAGGCCATCCTGTCCTTGATGCTGCCCGCGGGGTTGAGGAACTCGCACTTGGCGTACACGGCGGCGGGCGTTCCGTTCGGCCCGGAAGCGGGCACGACGGCATTGAGCTTCACGAGCGGCGTGTCGCCGATGGCGTCGAGGATGTGGTCGAACGTGGGCATGGGGAAGGGTAGGAGCGGGGTGAGCGGGCACCGGGCACCGGGCACCGGGCACTGGGCATCGGGCACCGGGCAATGGGCAATGGGCAATGGGCAATGGGCAATGGGGCAGATCGTCCGAGCCGCGTGGGTACGCACGCGGACCTAGACCAACCGGGTAGTCCGGGAGAGACAAGCGTTCAGCAACTCGTGCCCATTGCGAACCGACCGACACGAACGACATGCGTTGGTCCGCGTGCGTACCCACGCGGCTCGATGGGAGCCCGATTCGCCGAATGCCGACGCCCGTCCGCCTACGCCGACTTCGCCAGCTTCTCGTCCTTGTGGATCGGGCCGGCGTGGCTGCTCACCGCCTCCTCGGGCGTCTCTTGCAGCACGAGCTGCTCGACCTTGGGGGCGCCCTCCAGGGGCTTGCCCTTGGCGTCGGTCAGCGGCGTGCCGTCGAGGCGGCGGATGATCGGGATGGGGTGGGCGCGCTCGTGCGCCTCGAGCGCGTCCTCGAGGGCCTTCTTCTTCGCGTCGTCCAGCTCGGCCCACTTGCCGCGGCCGCGGCACTTGGGGAAGCGCGAGCAGCCCAGCCACGGGCCGCGGAGCCCGTTGCGGAGGTTCAGCGGGCTCTCGCAGAGGGGGCACGGCAGGTCGGTCTCCAGCGGCGGGGGCGCGGGGGCCGTCACGTAGCCCTTCTTGTCGACGTTGAGGATCATGCCGTCGCCCGGGCTCTCGCCCTCGGCCAGGTCGGTCGCGATGAACGGCCCGAAGCGGCCCGTGCGGTGGACCATGGGCCGACCGGTCTTGGGGCAGCGCACGTCGACGTACTCGACGGGGCGGGGCTTGCCGTAGCGGTCGACCGGGCAGGCGTAGTCGCAGTCGGGGTAGCGGGAGCAGCTCAGGAACCGGCCGTTCTTGCCGAAGCGGTAGACCAGCGGCGCCCCGTCGCGGGGGCACAGGTAGTCGCTGGGCTGCGTCTCGGCCTTGGCGTGCTGGAGGTTTTCCTCGGCGGCCTCCAGGCTCTTCCTGAACGGCCCATAAAACCGCTCGAGCATCTCGATCCAGTCGAGATGCTCGTCCTCGACCTTGTCGAGCTCGGCCTCCATCTCGCGGGTGTAGCCAACGTCGAGGATGCGGGGGAAGGCCTCGACGAGCTTGTCGGTGACGACTTCGCCCAGGTCGGTCGCGTGGAAGCGCCGCTCGAGCAGGTCCACGTACTTGCGATCCTGGATGGTCTGCACGATGCTCGCGTAGGTGCTGGGGCGGCCGATGCCCTCGCTCTCCAGCGTCTTGATGAGGCTGGCCTCGGTGTAGCGGGCCGGCGGGCTGGTGAAGCGCTGCCGCGGCTCGATGGCGAAGGCGTGCAGCGCGTCCTGCTCGCGCAGCTCGGGCAGCGTCGCCTCGTCGCTCGCGGTGGGCACGCCGGCAACCCTGTAGAAGCCGTCGAAGACCAGCACGCGGCCGCTGGCCTTGAAAGTGAGGGTCGCATCCTTGCCGCCGTCGATGAGCACGGTGGTGGCGTCCCACTGCGCGTTGGCCATCTGGCACGCGACGAAGCGCTGCCAGATCAGCTCGTACAGCCGCGCGAGGTCGGGCTTGTTCTTGAGCACCCGGCGGACCATGTCGGGCGTGTATGCAACGTTGGTGGGGCGGATGGCCTCGTGGGCCTCCTGCGCGCTCTTGTTGGACGAGCCGAAGAAGTTGGGCTTCTCGGGCAGGTAGTCGTCGCCGTAGGTCCTGGCGATGTGGTCACGGGCCATGTTCAGCGCCTCGCCCGCGATGTGGGTCGAGTCCGTCCGCATGTAGGTGATCAGGCCAACGGGCCCCTCGCCCGGGATGTCGATGCCCTCATAGAGCTGCTGGGCGGCGCCCATCGTGCGGCGGGCGCCGAAGCCCAGGCGGCTGCTGGCGGCCTGCTGCATGGTCGAGGTGATGAACGGCGCGGGCGGCCGGCTGCTGGTGCGCTTGGTCTCGATCGAGCGGACGCTCCATGCCATGGCCGGGTCGGCCACGCCCGTGATGGTCCGCCGCCAGCGGGCCGGCCCGCGGCCCGACGCGTCCTCCTCGACGTGGGTCTCGATCTGGGTCATCCCCGCCTTCTCGAGGGCGGAGACCACGCCGGGGGTGACGTCGCAGGTGCCGGCCTTGCGGAACTTCTCGGCGCTGACGTCCGCCTCGGCGTCGGGGTCGAGCCGGCCTTCCTGTAGCACCTCGAACTTCTCGCCGTCGATCTCGATCAGTTCGGCGCGGAGCGCCCCGTGCTCGGCCAGCCAGGCGTTCTGCTTCTTGAGCGGCGGCGGGTTGCCCTTGTCGTCCCGCTGCGCGAGCAGCCGCGCCCACTGCGGCAGCAGTCCCCGGGCCGACTTCTCGTCGCCCGCGAAGCACGCGGTAACGCTCCAGCTCTCGTCGGGCACGAACGCGCGGATGGCCCGCTCCCGCTCGACGACCAGCCGCACCGCGACGCTCTGCACGCGGCCCGCGCTCAGCCCGCGGGTGACCTTCTTCCAGAGCAGCGGGCTGACCTGGTAGCCCACGATGCGGTCCAGGATCCGCCGCGCCTGCTGGGCGTTGACCTTGTCGAGATCGATGGCGTGCGGGTTCTGGAACGCGCGGGAGATCTCGTTCTTCGTGATGGCCGCGAAGACCACCCGCTTGGCGTCCGCGGCGTCGATGCCGATCTCGTCGGCCAGGTGCCAGGCGATGGCCTCGCCCTCGCGGTCGAGGTCGGTGGCGAACCAGACGCTGCCGCCCTCGCTCTGGGCGTCCTTGGCGGCCCGCTTGAGCTCCCGCATCACGGCTTCCTTGCCGCTGAGCACCTGGTAGCTCGGGGTGAAGCGCTTCTCGAGGGCGACGCCCGGCACGGGGCTCTTGTCGCCCTTCTCGGCCTTCTCGGGCAGGTCCCGCACATGGCCGACGCTGGCCAGGACGACGTAGCCGTCGCCCAGGTACTTGTTGATGGTCTTGGCCTTGCTGGGGCTCTCGACGATGACCAGGTCGCGGCCCTTGGCCTGGCCGGCCTTGTAGCCCGTGCCTCGGCTGGACCGTCGGCCCGCACCGGCCGCCGACCGGCCCGCGGCCTTCTTGGAGACCTTCTTCGAGGTCTTCTTCGAGACCTTCTTGGAGGTCCTCTTGCTCGTCTTCTTGGTCGTCTTCTTTGCCATGGACTGCACGCTTCCGCCCGCCGGCGGCGACCTAGGGAATCAGCCCGCCGGGGCGATGTCAAGGTGCCCCCAGCGGGCCTCGCGGAACGCCACCGGCGCTCGCTACCAATCGGCTACGCCCGGGACGCTATTCGAGCGATCGGCGGGAATCGGTGTGGACAGCTTCTTGACAACAATGAGTCATTCTATCGTAAAACAATGTTTGACAATGCCTTGCGCGATCTCACCCGGATCCCGGTTTTCGGGATCAACCCGCAGGATCGACGCTCCGCCGGGCGGCGAGGCCACCAGCCGCCGCAGCCACGTTCGCTGGTTCTTGGCGAATCGGCGGGTTTCGATCTTGATCCGCTCGGCGGCGCTATCCAGGGAAAACCCGGATTGTGCCGCCCCCAGCAGCTGCTTGTAGCCCAGGGCCTCGCGGGCCTGGGGCCCCAGCCGTCCGGCCTCATCCAGCCGCCGGACCTCCCCGGCGAGGCCGGCCTCCAGCATGGCGCGCACGCGAGCGTTGATGCGGCGATTGATGGACTCGGCCGACCAGTCGAGCACCACCAGCAGCGCCCGGCCGTGCAGCGGCCCGCTGGGCTCGGCCGAGTCCCACTGCCGCTGGCAGTCGCTGATGGTCCGCCCCGTCAGCCGCCAGACCTCCAGGGCGCGGATGGTCCGCCGCTCGTCGTTGGCGTCGATGCGCGCCGCCGAGGCCGGGTCGACGCGGCCCAGCTCCTCGCGCAGCGCGGGAAGGCCGAGGGCGCGGAGCTCCGCGCGGAGCGCCTCGTCCGCGGGCGGCCCCTCGAACAGCCCGTCGAGCAGCGCCTTGACGTAGAGGTGCGTGCCGCCGGCGACGATCGGCCAGCCGCCGCGTACCTCGATGTCCGCGATCGCCTCTGCCGCGCGCGCAAGCCAGTCGGCAACCGTGAACCGCTCCATCGGCTCGACGATGTCGATGAGGTGGTGCGGCACGCCGCCTTGCGACGGATCGCGTTCGGCTTGGGGCGCCTTGCCGGTGCCGATGTCCATGCCGCGATAGATCTGGAAGGCGTCAGCGGAGATTATCTCGCCCGGCGCACCGCGCTCGGCGCCGAGGCGTGCGCACGCGATCGCGATCTCGGTCTTGCCGCCGGCGGTGGGACCGGCGATCACCGGAACGATGGGCGTGGGTGCGGCTGTTGCCACGGCTCGTTCGCTACTCGAAGCGGAGCTGGCGCTCGATCAGGTCCAGCTTCATCGCTTCCTTCGCCCGCCGCAGCGTGTCCTCGGCCAGCGTGTTGGCCTTCGCGGCATGCTCCCGGAGCAGCTCGATCACCCGCTCGTCGCCGGCGTCGCCGTCCAGCTCGGCCCGGCGCTCGCGCATGGGCTCGAGGAGCTTATCGATGTGCTCGGCCACCTCGACCTTGATGTGGCCGTCGCCGATGTTGTCGCCCGCGGCGTACCGGCGTTCGAGCTCGGCCACGCGCTCGTCGTCGCGGATGAAGGCGTGGACGTACTCGAACAGTGCGTTGTGCACGTCGCCTGGCTCGTCGAGGGCCTGGCGGCCCGTGTAGAGCTGGCCCATCTTCTTCTTGATCTGCTTGAAGGAATCGCTCAGGAAGATGGCGTTGTTGAGGCTCTTGGACATCTTGTGCGTGCCATCCGTGCCGACGAGCCGGCCCACGCGGCCGACCTTGGCCTTGGGGATGGGGAACACGCCGCCCAGGCTCTCGTGCTCGTCGTCCTCGGCGTGGGGATCGACGCCGCAGTAGACCTGGTTGAAGCGGCGGGCCGCCTCGCGGCACATCTCGATGTGGGCCACCTGGTCCTCGCCCACGGGCACCCACTCGGGGCGGAAGCTGAGGATGTCGGCGCACTGGCCAACGGCGTACATCGGGAAGCCGAAGGAGTAGGTATCGCCCAGCCCCTTGCTGTCGATCTCGGTCTTGAGCGTGGGGTTGCGCATCACCCGGTTGAAGGGCAGCAGCATCGCGAAGTACCACGTCAACTCGGCGATCGCGGGGACCTCGGTCTGCAGCACGAAGGTGCTGCGCTCGGGGTCCATGCCGACGGCGATCCAGTCCTTGACGATCTCGATGGTGCTGCGGCGGATGGACGCCGGATCCTCGGCCCGCGTGGTGTACGCGTGCATGTTGGCGATGAGGAAGTAGCAGTCGTAGTCGTCCTGCATCGCCACGCGGCTCTCGAGGCTGCCCACGAAGTGGCCCAGGTGCAGCAGGCCCGTAGGCGTATCGCCGGTGAGGATGCGGGGGCGGGTGGTGGTCATGGGCAGACAGGATAGAGCCGCGAGCGGACGGGAAGTCCCGCTCGAAGCCGGCCGTCCGGCCGATTACCATGCGATCGGGCCAAGCATTGCATCGGGATCATCGGCCCCACCGGGAGGAGAGTCATGATTCGCACCACGATTATCGGCGCCGCAATGGCGGTTCTCGCACCGCACGCATGCGCCCAGGATCGCACCATCGAGCGCGGCGTAACGGCCGACGCACTGTCGCTGGTCTTCGATGATCCGGTGACCGACGAGGAGGCGTTCGAGTCGAGCCAGCCGGGCCTCTTCGAGGAGACCGCCTCCGCGTCGGCGGTCGTGCCGCCCTTCGCGTCCAATCGGTCGAGCGCCAGCCAGCGGAGCTTCTTCCAGCCCGGCTTCCGCCCGGGCGAGGACGTGATCGACGCGAGCGGTTCGGCCGTCGCGCAGCTGTTCATCCAGGGGCTGGGCGACGCCGCCGCCCGCAGCACCTACGTGCTGGAGTTCGCCGTCGGCGCGGGCTCGCGATTCGAGATGGACGAGTTCAATCTGCTCGTCGACGACCGCTTCGGCGGCGACGTCTCCCGGGATCGCCCGGGCGACGCCTCGGCGTCGCTGGCGCTGACCAACCTCGACACGGGCGAGATCCTCTTCGAGGAATCGGCCGTGCTAGACGACGCGGGCACGGAGGTACGAATCGAGTCCAACGACACGATCGTGATCGACCTCGATGCCGGTCGCTACGAGCTGCGCATCGAAGCGATCGCCACCGACGAGACCGCGGGCTTCGACGAGGTGCAGGACAGCCTGGCGGCGGCAAGCTTCTTCGTGTGCGCCAACGTATTCGATCCCGCGCCCTGCCCGACCGACCTCGACGGCGACGGGCTGCTGACCATCTTCGACTTCCTGGCCTTCCAGAACCTCTTCGATGCGGGCGATCCGCGGGCCGACCTCGACGGCGACGGCGAACTGACGATCTTCGACTTCCTCGCCTACCAGAACGCCTTCGACGCCGGATGTCCGTAGGGGCCCTAGCCCTCACCTAGCAGCGGCAACACCACGGGTGCGTCCAGCGTGCTGATCTCGTCGATGGCGATGCCGCGGATCGTCCGGGTGTGGCGGTGCAGATCGGAAGCCATGGTCTCCTCGATCGCGAGATGGCCCGCGGGCCGGAAGACGACGATGACCCGCTCGCCGGCATCCGCCCGCGCGAGCAGCACGCGGGTGTGCTCGCCCGCAGCGGCGGCGGAGAGGTAGCCGTCGTCCAGCGAGGTCCAGCCGATGAGGGCCACGGGCGTGGCGAAGTCGGCGGTGATGGGCACGCCGAACCGATCGACGGTGTAGTCGAGGAACTTCTCGGGCGTATCGCAGACGACGTCGGGCTCGAAGTCGCCATCGAGCACGCGGGCCATCTGGGCGACCTGCAGCGCACGCCCGCCGCCCACGCCGCTTTGCACGGCGACCCACGCCACGCCGAGCACCACGATCGCCGCCGCGAGCGCGAGGATCGCCCGCATCGGCAGCGGCCGGAAGGGATGCACCCTCAAAACGTCGACCTCGGGCGTGATGGCGACGTCGCCCACGCCCTCGAATCCACGCCTCAGGCCGTCTTCGGCGATGCGGAGCGCCTCCAGTTCGCGGGCGAGCTCGGGCGACTGGCGGAGGCGTGCTTCAAGGGCCTTCGCGTCGTCGGCCGCGAGCTCGCCGTCGTGGTAGGCGAACAGCTGCTGCAGCTCGTCGTCGGGGATGGTGGGTCGTGGGTCGGTCATGGTGCTGCCTATGCGTCCTCCGTGGTGCCGGCGCCGTCGAGCCTCCCCAGCAACGCCCGCCGCGCCCGGTACACGTGGCTCCTCGCCGTTGCCTCGGGCACGCCGACGATGGCGCCGACCTCTGTATAGGTGTGCCCTCCGACGGCGCGCAGCAGCATGCACTCTCTTTGCATCGCCGGCAGTGCATCCAAGGCCTCATAAAGCCCGGCGGGATCCGGGGAATCCATGTCCGAAGTAGTGGCAATCAGCCGCGGCGTGCGCTCCCTCCGGGCGCGGGCCTGCTCGCTCCGCCGCATGTTGCGGGCGGCGCCGCGGACGACCGCCGCCATCCACGCCCGGAAGTCGCTGCCACGCTGGAATCGGTCGAGTTGCCCGAGCGCGGTCATCGCGGCCTGCTGGACGGCGTCGGCGGCGTGGGCGCGGCCGACCTCCGCTGCCGCCACCACGAGCAGGGTGGGCCTGGCTTCCTCGAGCAGCCCCGCGAACTCGTGCGGATCGAGCTCGGCCGGGCCGGCATCAAGGTCCGAGTTGGGTGGGGGCGACCTCTCGATGCCTCGTGCTCCGCTGCCGTGCCCTGAGGTACCCCGAGGCTAGCGCCGTGCGCCCGCGACCCCAGAATTCCAGCAAGGTGCAACGCCTTGGCGGCGACCCAACCTCTGCGGGCGACGGCCGGCCCGAGACGGATGGGATCGGCCACCCAACGCCAGACCGCACACACCAGACACGGGAGAGCATCCATGGCTCCGCGCAGCGCTATCACCATCGCCGCAACTGCCGGCCTCGCCGCCGCCGCCCACGCCCAGGTCGACCGCCAGGTCCAGATCCGCAGCGTCGACTTCGGCACGGGCGTCATCGAGCTGTTCAACTTCGCCGCCACCGACGTCGACCTGAGCGGCTGGCGCTTCTGCTCGCACGACTTCAACGAGGCCCGCCGCTACTCGGGTTCGGGCGGCCTCAACGGCGTGACCATCGAGGCAGGCACCTCGGTCTTCATCCACTTCGACGACGATGCACCCGCGGGTGATCCGGACCGCCTCGATCGCGCCAGCCTGGGCGGCGCCTTCGCCGGCCCGCTCGACCAGGACGCGTACGCCCTGGAGATCTTCACGCCCGGACCCGACGGCGTCGTCAGCTTCGGCAGCACCACCGACATCGTCGACCACGTGCAGTGGAACCTCGCGGGCGGCGACGTTGGCTCGGCCCAGACCCGCTCGGCGCAGGCCGTCACCGCGGGCCTGTGGACCGCGGCGAGCGACTTCGTCATTACGACCGATGACAGCGAGCGGATCGATCTGATCGACGACACCGGCGCCGAGCTGCACGGGCCGGCCGACTACGACGTGGCGGAAGGCGTGTGCCGCGCCGACTTCGATGGCGATGGCGAGCTGACCATCTTCGACTTCCTGGGCTTCCAGAACGCCTTCGATGCGGGCGATCTCGCCGCCGACTTCGATGGCGACGGCGCGCTGACGATCTTCGACTTCCTGGCCTTCCAGAACGAGTTCGACGCCGGCTGCCCGTAACGCCACGGCCGACGCACACCAACTCGACGCTACAACAACGCACGCCGCACTCCGAGGAGGGAGGTGCGGCGTGCGCCTATTCGTGGTGACGTCGAGCGGTGGTCCGCGGAGCGTGGCCTATCGGATCGCGATCTCGCGGCTTGCGACCCGCTGCTTGGGCACGCGGACGTGCAGCACGCCGTCCTTCAGTTCGGCGTCCACGCCGCCCTCGTCCACCATGCCGGGCAGGCGGAAGCTGCGGCGGATCCGCGTGTGCGTCCGCTCGCGGAGGTGCGGCTGGCCCCACTCGCCGTTCTCGCGGGTCTGCTCGGCCGCCTCCGAGCGGTCGGCGGCGATGCCCAGCACGCCCTCGCGGAGCGTCACCTTGATCTGCTCGCGGGTGAAGCCGGGCAGCTCGGCCTCGATGGCGTAGGCGTCCTCGGTCTCGTGCACGTCGCAGGGGTAGGACACGGCGCCCTCGCCGCCGTTCGCCGGCCGGCCAAAGCCCAGCGGCTCGATCAGGCGGAACAGGTCTCGGCGGAGCGAGTCGGCGGTGTCGTCGAACAGGTCGCGGTACAGGACGGGCTTCATGGTCGGTCCTCCCTTCGGACTTGGGCGGCAAGGTTTGCTATTGGGTCGAATTAACAAGCCGCGTGCCAAGGGCATCGGGCGGCATCCCGGCCCATGTGCCGCCCCGGATCCGCCAGATGGGCAGCCGACTTGCAGGATTGGCAGGCGATCCGGCCTCGGGCTCTAGAGTCGGCCATGACCGTCCGGCCGCTCCCCGCTGCACCCGCCGCCTGGCCGGTTGCCCCGATGCTCGCGGGCGTGCTCACGCCGGCCGCCATCTCGGCGGTGCTCATCGTGGCGGACGTGGCCCTGATTTGGTCCTTTAACACGATGGGCCTGCTCATCCTCCTGGGCATCGCCGGCTGCTTCCTGCGGCCGGCGCACACGCTGCCCTCTCGGGCCGCCAGCATCATGGCGGGCGCCTCCATCCCGATCGCCGAAGCCCACTACTACCGCGGAGACGCCGGGCCGATGCTCCTCCAGATCAGCTGGGCGATGCTGCTGTTCTGCGGGGTCGCGCTCGCGCTGAAGCCGACGCCGATCGCACGGCTGACCAAGACCCGGGGCGCCTGGGGCCCGCTGGTGTTCGACCTGACCACTGGCGGCGTGGCGATCGTGCTCTTCAACCTGTCGATGCTGGCCGAGAAGACGCTGCGGGGATGAGGCCTACGGGCAGCCAACACTGAAGATTACTTAGAACAACAGGTAGTCGTGAAGCGTGAAGAAGCCATCCTGGTCGAGGTCTGCGACACGATCCCCATCCTGCCACGCCATATTGAACGCGAGGCAATCGAACATCGTCGCCACACCATCTCGATCGAGATCGGCGCGGCAGGGCGGCGGCGGTCGCCGCCCGTAGACAATTGCGGCGATGGCGCACGTGGATCCGAAGTTGACGCCCGTCATCGAGAAATCGCCGATGCCGTCGCGGTTCACGTCGCCAAGTGCTCGCAAAAACATATTTTCGTCAGCTGCGAACAACAACTTTTCTCTATCACCAAGATCGGCCACGTTGATCCTCGCGGGAAAGTCGCGATGGGGTCGGCCAAAGACGATCCGATCCAGAAACAGGAGATCGTCGGCACCATCACTATTGATGTCACCTAGTTTCTGGTGGTGCATGAAGCTGATGGCCTGCCGGCCATATGCGCCGATCAGGACAACGCCGCTCGATCCATCTAGGGCCTCCAGATTGATGTCGGAAGGAAACGGATCTCGGAAGGAGTCCTTGCGCCCAAAGACAACGTGGCACAAGCGGTTCTTCGTGATCGCGACATCATCGACTCCATCACCATTCACATCCCCGACACCGCCATGACCCCGCCGGCCCGTCCCAGTTCCGACCCATCCAGCCAGCCGGACGGCTTCCGACGGGGCCGCATTGACGACGTCGAACTCGATCGGCCAGGGCTCGCTCTCGGGCCGGCCAAAAACCACGAAGGCCTCTAGTTCGCTGCCAACCGAGCGAGAAAACATGATGTCGGACCGCCCGTCGCCATTGAAGTCCCCAGCCGACACCGGATTGGCAAACGCGGCCAGACCATGCCCTGGACTGGTGATCCGAAATCCGCCGAAATCTCGCATGAGGTCGTCCAGCTGGGCCAGGGCAGGAAAGGGACGATCCGGGGTGGTGCCGAAGAGAATCTTGATCTGCTGTCGCTGTTCCGCCCAGTATGGCGGAGAACTCAGAAAAGCCAGATCGTCCACACCGTCGCCATTGAGATCACCAATCGCGTCGTAGATCCCGATGGACTCCCAGCGATCCAGGATCCGCGTTTCGAAGTCATCGATGAGCCGAGGAAATGGCCCGGCGGTTGATTTGTCGCGGCCATAGAACAGCACGGAGTCGTGGCAATTCCGATCTCGGTCGCAGCCACGCCGTTGAAGCTCCGCGGCAACGTCATCGACGCCATCTCCGTTGATGTCACCGACCGCGGAACTCGCGCTAAGAAACTCGTGAGGAGTTGCCCACCGCAGCTGGAACCATTGTTGCGGAGTGGATCAGAAATGTACCGAGATGCGGGCTGGCCCGGCTGGCTCACTAATACGCCAAATCCGCTAAAGCGAAACCCACTATCGACGCTGTGCAGCAAGTCCGCGCGGCCGTCACCATTCACATCGCCGGCGGCGATTGGCTCATTGGTACCCCATCGCCACTCGAACACGCAGTCCCGCAGCGCATAGCCCAGCGAGCCATCCCCGCCCTCCGCGAGCAGCAGCGTCCGCCAATCGAACACGGGCGGGAACGACTCGGCCAGCGGATCGGCCTGGGCCAACACCGGGGTGGCTGCTCCCACCGCGGCAATGATGGCGGCCATGCGTCCCTTCAATAATGCCCGTGCCATGCGATCCTCCTTCACTCGTCGTGGCATCGGGGCGCCCGGGGCTGGACGCCCGGAGCGGCGTGGTTCAGCCGCTCATCGCGGAGAGAATACCGGATGTCCGGGGCCGACGAAAGGAGTCCGGGGCACGGCGGTGCCGTCTCCGATCGCCCGCTCATCTACCCTCCCCCATGCCCTACACCGCCCTCGCCCGCCGCTATCGCAGCCAGGACTTCGAGGCCGTCGTCGGCCAGGAGGCCATCGCCCGCACGCTCGCGCGGGCCATCGAGCAGGGCCGCGTCGCGCACGCGTACCTCTTCTGCGGCACCCGGGGCGTGGGCAAGACCAGCATGGCCCGCATCTTCGCCAAGGCGCTCGCCGGCGGCAGCGACGAGGTCAACGCGGCCATCATGGCCGGCCAGGACAGCGACGTCATCGAGATCGACGCCGCCAGCAACCGCGGCGTCGACAACGCCCGCGAGCTGATCGCCAACGCGGGCTACCTGCCCATGCGCGGCGGCGACAAGGTCTACATCGTCGACGAGGTGCACATGCTCACCAAGGAGGCGTTCAACACCCTCCTCAAGACGATGGAGGAGCCGCCCGCACACGTGCGGTTCATCCTGTGCACCACCGAGGCCAACAAGGTGCCAGCGACGATCCAGAGCCGCTGCCAGCGCTTCGACTTCCGGATGATCCCCGCGGCCCGCATCGCCGAACACCTCAAGGACGTGTGCGAGCAGGAGGGGGTGCAAGCCGACGACGACCTGCTGGCGGCCGTCGCGCGCCTGGGAGCTGGGTCGATGCGGGATGCGCTCAGCCTGCTCGATCGCCTCATGGCCGCCGGCGAGACGCACCTCACGCTCGCGCTGCTCGAGGAACTGCTGGGCCTACCCGATCGCGAGCTCGTGGGCGCGCTCATCGACGCCTTCGCGCAGGGCGAGGCGCGGGCTGCGCTCGACGCCGGCGATGCACTGCTCGCGCTGGGCATCGGCACCGAGCTGGCGCTCGAGACCATCGCCGCGCGTTTGCGCGACCTCATGGTGCTCGCCGCGTGCGGGCCGGAGACCGATCTGGTCGAGCTGTCCGATGCCGCCCGCCGAGCGGAGATCGACCGTGCGGCCCGATTCGATGCGCCCGCGCTATCGCACCTGATCGCCGTGTGCGAGGCCGCCCGACGGATCTGCCGCGACAGCCCGGCGCCGCGGGCGATGTTCGACGCGGCCCTGGTCCGCCTGGCGTCGGCCGAACGCTTCGCCGACCTCGGGGCGCTCGCCCGATCCGCCCCGACCCACGCGGAGGCGCCGGCGGGAAAAGCCTGAAGCCGGCGCGCACCGACGCGCCGGCGCCGCCGCCAGCACGACCCGCACCAACGCCCGGTGCCGAGCCCGCGCCCCCACCGGTGCGTGCGTCGGCGCCGTCCGGCGACGCCGGGCCTGCACCCGTTCCGGCCGAGGACCACGCCCGGGACCCGGCGGACGAGGGGCGCCAGTCCCTCGACGAGCATCCCCTGGTGCAGCGGGCGCGGGAGCTGTTCGCCCCGGAATCGGGCTCCGGGGGCTAACCTACCCGTGGTCCGCCCGGCTCGCGGACGCTCGTTCACGCTCGCACACCGGAGGCCCCCATGTCCAAGAAGGGATCCAACCCCGCCAAGACCATCGTCCTGCTGCTCGTCATCGCGGCCTGCGCGGGCGGCGTGTACTACTTCACGATGATGCAGGGCGGCAACGGCACCGTGAGCCGCAACGACATGCACGCCTGGGTCGAGACCGAGATGATCGACGAGCAGCTCACGCTCGACGAGCTCAAGCAGCGCGTCGGCAACGACAACGCCGAGGACGTCGGCGAGGGCCGCTATCGCTTCACCATGAGCCAGGTCGACTCGGCCAACCCGATGGTCTTCGAGGTCGCCGTCCGCGGCGGACGCGTCGTGTCCAAGACGATCATCACGCCCGGCCCCGGCGCGTAGCAGCCCCTGGGCGGATGCGAGCGGAGGGCGACCGTGTTCGATAGCATGCGCGCCGTGGGCGCCCTCGCCGGGCTGCTCCGCGATAAGCAGAAGCTCGCGGAGGCCGCCGAGCGCGTCCGCCGCACGCTCGACGGCGCCCGCGCCGAGGGCTCGGCGGGCGGCGGGGCCGTCCGCGTGACCGCATCGGGCGCACTGCGGATCGTCGAAGTCCGCCTCGAACCGGCGATGCTCGCGGGGCTTGGGTCGGGCGACGAGTCCCGCGCCCTGGCCGAGGGCCTGATCGCCGAGGCTACCAACGAGGCGCTCACCGCCGCCCAGGCCATCGCCCGCCGCACGGTGGCCGACGAAGCGCAGGAGCTGGGCCTGCCCGAGGACATCGCCGGCCAGTTCGGCGCCGCGATGGGCCTGTGAAGATCCTGCCGCTGCGGCGCCCGCCCACGGTGGTCGTCGCCGGCCCGCGGCCGGCCCGCGATCCCGGCATCGCCGAGCGGTGGCGGGCGGCGACCGAGGCCAACCCGCGGCTGTTCGACGGTCCCATCCTCGCGATCACCGCAATCGACGCGGCGTCCGCCACGCTGCACGCGCGGCTCGACCGCTTCGCGCACCTCGTGTGCCCGCGGGCGGCGGTGGTGCCCGTGTCGATCCTCAGCATCACCGGCATCATCGAGGCGCAGGCGGGCCGGCGGCCCGTTGTGCTCGCCGGCCGCCGCGGGCGCTCGACCCGCAGCTATCCGGGCATGTGGGAGTTCGGACCCTCCGGCGGGCTGGAAGCGGCCGACGACGCCCGCGTGCTCGGCCAGCCGGACCTCCTCCGCACGCTCCGCCGCGAGCTGCACGAGGAGGTGGGCATCGCGCATCCGCTGCGTGACGCTCGCGTCGTAGGCATCGTGCCCGATCCGGGTGCGCGCAGCGTCGATGTCCTCGTTCGTGCGCGCCTCGAGGGCGACCCGCCGCCGCTCCGCCCACCGCGCGAGCACGCGTGGGAGTACGACGAGGCGCGGTGGATCCCCATCGCCGACCTGCCCGCGTTCCTGGACCACGAGCCGGTAATCGGACCCATGATCGCGACCGCCCGCTGGCTCGGCTGGGCCTAGTGGTCAGCCGCTAGAGCAGATTCGATCCACGTGTAGCGCGTGCGTTCGTGTAGGCCCGCCGGACGTACCTCCGGCGAGGCCGTACGAGAGCGAGTGTGCGGCCGCACGGCCGCTACGGAGCGTTCGAAGATGCTCTAGCCGCCGGGCAGGCGGAAGATGTCGCGGATGGCCTGGCTCGGGTCGAGGCCCTCGAAGAACTCGCGGCCCCGCCGCTCGATCAGCTGCTCGGGCGCGGGGGCCGTCGTCGTGCGACCAAACGGGCCGCTGGTCCGCCAGGGCACCATGGATGCGGCTTCCAGCCCGGGCACGGATCGTCCCAGCGCGCGGCCCAGCCCCATGCCGAAGCGGCCGGCGGCCTCGTCGCTGAGCGCCCCCAGCGGGATCCACGTGAGGATGTCCATCCGTCGCCCGACCAGGTCGATGGTGCCCTCGCTCTCGAGCGTGAACTCGCCCAGCGGCAGCTCGAAGGGCTCGTAGGCCACCACGCCCCGCTCCACGCGGGCCCGGATGGGCTGCAGACGGCGGCCGACGAGCCCCGCGTCCCGCCGGCCCGCGAGCTGGAGGATGTTGGCGAACGCGGGCGTCGTCTCGAAGCGGGCGGTGCCCAGCGCGAGCTGCCCCTGCGGCAGGTCCAGCCGCGCGAGGTCGCCGTCGAGCGGCACGGCGGCGTCGGTGAGCACCAGCGTCGCGGGCCCGTCTTCGGGCCGCTTCTCGAGGTGCAGCACCTGCGGGATGAGGCTGCCGAAGCGATCCGCAACATCCGGACGGATCATGTTTAGCGTCAGCACCGTCTGCTGGCCCGGCAGGCGGAGCACGCCGTCGTCGATGCGGCCATCGGCGAGCACCGCCGCCCGCGGCCCGCGGATGCTGGCGCGCACCGAGCCGCTTCGCAGCCCGCCGCCCCGCAGCACGGCGTCGTCGAGCTGCGCATCGAGCGTCGCCAGGTTGCCGAAGCCCTCCAGCAGCAGGCCGTTCGCACCCGCCAGGGAGTCCACCATGCCCACCGGGATCTCGTCGCCCCGCGCGACCAGCGTGGCCGACAGGTCGTCCATCGAGAAGCCGCCGCTCGCGCCCAGGCCGGCCACCACGCCCGAGAGGTCCAGCCGCCCACCGTTGGGCGCCACCGCGGCGGCATCGATCGCCACCACGCCCGGCCCGGTCCGGTGCGCCTCGATCCGCACGTCGTCCAGCCGCCCCGAGCCGCCATCGGCCCGCCGCAGCGCGACACCGTCGCCCGAAACGGTCGCCGCGAGGCGGAACAGCTGCGGGTCGAGCAGCGCCTCGCCAGCGGCCATCGCATTGCCCATCGCCAGCTCGCGAACCTCGATGGCAATGGGCGAAGCCGACGCAACGCCGAGGCCTAGTTCGCTCGCCATCCAGTCGGCGTCGGGCGACCACGCCAGCCGCACGGGCTCGGCGATCCGCATCGTGCGGGCCCCCGCCCGCAATTCGAGCGGCTCGGTCGTCTTCAGGCGATCCCCCTGCAGGTCGAGCGTCGCGGCCGCGAGCGCAAGCGCTCCCGCGTCGCCACGGCGGGCGACCATCCGGGCGTCGATCGATGCGGACCCCCCGAGTGCGCCGACCATCGACGGAGCCGACGCATCCAGGCCCGCCAGCGTCATGGCGGACGGCACGTCCACCTCGGTGGCCGTCGCCTCGAGCACGACCCGCTCGGCGTCGGGGGCGGCGGCCGTGGCCTGGATCGATCCGATCCGCTGGTCGCCCGGCGTCCAGGCCTCGGCCGACAGCCCTGCGCGCCAGCCCGGTTCCGCGGCGAGCGCGGGGCCGAGCGCATCCACCGTGCCGCGCAGCCCGCGGATCGACACGTCGCGCCGCACCGCCGCCCCCGCGTCGTCGGCGCCCACCGGCAGCCCACGCAGGCCGATGGGATCGGCAAACGCAAGCTCGACGGGAACCTCCTCGAGCGCCGCCCGCCACGCCGTGAGATTCGCCAGCTCGAGGGATGCCGCACCGGTCTTCGCCTCGTACCCCGCGGGCGCGGCGAGCGAGGAACCCTCCAGCCCCGCCAGCGGCGCGACGGCCGACCACAGCGCCGGCGTGATCTCCCCCGTCGCCACGATCGCGTTGGCGGCCAGCCGTCCGTCGACCATCCGCAGCTGCTCGGTGCGTACTCGGCCGTGTGGCCCGCCGGCAAAGAGCACGCCCTCGAACGCCCGCCCCTCCGCCGGCTCGCGGAGGGTCAGCCGCACGCTGGCCTCGGGGCCGATGGCGTCGGCGAGCCACCTCTGCAGCGGCCGGCCCGCGGCGTCGATGTCCAGCGCCCCGAGCGCCGTGGTGGCCGCCGACGCCTCGATCGTGCCGACGACCGCCGGCGGGTCGGTCAGCGTCGCGCCCGCGAGCGACGCGATCGCGCCCGCGCTGAGTTCGGCCGCCAGCGTCGCGGGGCGGCCATCGACGCCGCCTTCGATCGAGAGCGAGAGCATCGAGGCGTCCCGCGCCACGCCGAGCGTCGCCGCCAGCCGCTCCGATCGCACCGGGGGGCCGCCGGGCGGCACGATCTCGAAGCCGCCCGCGTCCAGCCGCAGTGCGCCGGTTGCGAGTGCCGGATCGAACCCCCCGCCGTCGATCGGCAGCAGGGCATCGAGAATCGTCAGCCGCACGTCGCCGTCGCCTCGAAGTGTCCATCCCTCGGGCAGCAATGGCGCCACGGCCATCGCGGGTCGTCCAAGGCGGATGCGCGCCGGCGTCGTGCCGATCTCGATGCCCCGGTCGGTCCACAGGCCGGCGACCTCCGCGTCGAGCGCCTTGGCCTGCACGCGGGCGGACACCTCTGGACGGCCGTCGTCGGCCACCCCCCAGCGTGCGTCCGCCGCCAGCACCGGGCCGGCAGCCTCGGCGAGCTCGATGCCACGCTCTCGCAGCGAGCGCAGCCATGGAGCCAGCGCGCCGGTGGGCAGACCCTCGATCGTGACGCTCCCGGCGGGAAACGCGCGGGCGAGCATCGCTCTTTCCAGCGCACCAACGGCGGCAAGATCCTCCACGCCGATGTCCACCTCGAACTCGACGCGGCCGGGCCGCTCGCCCGCGAGCGCGACGCCCGATCGCCCCGCGATGCGGGCCGGTCCCGCCGCCGAGCGATCCGCCTCGAGCGTGGCGCCCGAGAGATCCACGCCCACCGGACGACCGTCCGGGCCCGGCACCCGCAGCGTCGCGTCCTCGATCGCGACCGTCGCGCGGCCCGTCGCGGCATGCCACGCCGGCACGCCGCCGTCGCGGGGCACGCGGGCGGTCGCGATCGACAGCTCGACCATGCCCGCCCGCTCCAGGTCCACGTCGGGCGACGCCAGCACCAGCCGCCGCACGCTCGGCGACCGCAGGAAGGCGTCGGCGTCGAGCCGCAGCGTCGCGGGTGCGGCCAGCGCAATCGCGTCGTTGCCGCTCTTGGCGCGGAGGTCGACGCGCAGCGTATCGGATTCGGCGTCGACCACGGCGACGATCGGCGCCCCGCGGTCCAATTCGATCTGCACCTGCGCGTCGAGTCCGCCGGCGAGCGCGATCGCCAACGCGTCGCGGCCTGCGCCCTCCGGCAGCCACGCGGCGGTGACCGCGGCCAGTTGCGGCGGCAGGTCCGCGAGTCTCGCCGACGCCGTACCCGAGAGCGTTCCGAGATCGAGCTGCGCATCGAGCGCGACGACGCTCCGGCCCGGCGCCATCGCGGCGATCGACGCCGCGTCGATGCCCGCGGACGCCACCGTGCCGGTGCGCCCGTCGAAGGTCGCGCTCAGAGCGCCGCCGTCGAAGGCCGCATTGCCCGAGCCGACGAGCGAGACGCGCTCGCCGCCGGGCGGCGTCACGACCACGCGCAGGCCGTCGACCACGATCCGACGCACGGGCATCGCGTCGCGGGACGCGGGCGGCGGTGGTGGGGCCGCGGGGCCACGCGCGCCGCGGGACAGGCCGAGCGCCCGCTCGATGTTGGTCGTGCCGTCCTCGGCCACGACCACGTGGGCCCAGCCCTCGACGACCACGTCCTGCTGCACCACGCCGTCGAGCAGCCCCAGCAGCCCGCCACCGGTCGACGCGCGGAGACCGGCGATGGCGTTGCCGTCCGCGTCGTAGAGCGTCGCCTCGCCGACGCGCAGCCCGCCGAGCCACGAGAGCGAGGCGTCCCGCACCGCCAGATGGCCGGGGATGGGTGCGCGGGCGGCCAGCGTTGGCGCAAGCCGGCCGAGCAGCCAGGGACCGCTCGCGATGACGGCCACCAGCAGGAGAATCAGCGCACCGCCGAGCACCATGGCCCAGCGTCGCAGGCGCCGCCCGCGAGTCTTCGTGGTCTGTTCAGGCACCGCCTCGGGCACCGCCGGCGTCTCCCGTGTTCCCACCGTCCGCAGGGTACACAACGACGATGCGCCGGCGGTTCATTCCGTCGTGAAGCGTCTAGAGCAGATTCGACTCACGTGTGGCGTGTGCGTTCGTCCAGGCCCGCCGGATTCACTCCGGCGCGGCCGTACTAGAGCGAGTGTGTGGCCGGAGGCCGCTACGGAGCGCTCAAAAGACGCTCTAGCTCTCGTCCACCTTGGAGAGCTTCCACTCCTCGATCTCGATGGGCGTCTGGCGGCCGAAGATCGTCACGATCACCTTCACCAGGCCCTTCTCGGGCAGCAGCTCGTCGACGGTGCCCTCGTAGCCCTCGAAGGGGCCCTCCTTGATGGTGACGTGCTCGCCCTTGGCGAAGCTCATCCGCACCTCGGGCTCCTCGTCGGGCGCCTTGCTGCTCTGCTGGATCTTCTCGATCTCGTGCAGCTCCAGCGGCGTGGGCCGGGGCGTGCCCACGAAATCGCCCACGCCCGTGGTCTCCTTGATCAGGAAGAACACGTCCTGGGGGATGCGGCCGTCGTCCTCGAGCTTCATCTCCACGAAGACGTAGCCCGGGTAGAGCTTGGTCTCGGTCACCTTCATCTTGCCGTTCTTGAAGGTGCGGTTCTTCTCGGTGGGCACCAGGATGCGGCCCACGAACTCGGTCTTGTTCTCGATGGCCACCTTCCGCAGCAGCGTGTCGCGGACCGAGCTCTCCTTGTTGGAGGCCACCCGCAGCGCGAACCAGCCCATGCCCTCCTGCACGATGGGCTCGTCGGGCTCGGCCGGCGGCTCGGCCTCGGCGGTCTTGGTCTCGGTGGTCTTGGTCTCGGTGGTCTTGGTCTCGGTGGGTTCGGCCTCGGCCGGCTTGGGCTCGGCCGGCGAGGCCGGTGCCTCCGCCTCCCCGGCGGGAGCCGCGTCGTCGGCCGGCTGGGGACCCGCGGGCTCGGTCGGCGGCTCGGTCGGCGGCTCGGTCGGCGTTGTGGAGGTCTGCGTAGGGGTCTCGCCCTCGATCATGGCTGGCTCCGTCGCTGCGGCCCGCCGCCCGCATCTCGCGTGGGGGCTCCAGAGAGTGACAGCGGCCGCGGACACGCTCGCAGCGGTCCACGGCCGATCACAGTCATGATAAGGCTGGCCCGCCTAGCCGTCCAGCACGCCCACCTGGCGGAACACCGTGGCGAAGACGGTGTCGACCAGGAACAGGCAGATGCCCAGCAGCAGCGAGGCCCCGATGACCACCCAGGTCGACCCGATGACGTCCTTGCGGGTCGACCAGTTGACCTTCCGCATCTCGCCGTCGGTGGCGATCAGGAAGTCCACCGACGACCGCCGGACGGCCACGAAGTAGAGCAGCATCGACGCGCCCAGCAGCACGGTGACCAGCACCAGCCCGCCCTGGACGTAGATGCGGTCGACGATGGGCACGCCGCGAACGCCGCCGTCGATGGCCAGCTCGGTGCCCGAGGCGGTCCGCAGCGCCTGGACCTGCGGCCGCTGCACGCCCTCGTCCACCTGCATGTCCACGAGGGTGACCAGCCCGCCGCTGCCCCCGACCTCCACGGATTCGACCGCCGCCGTGCCCAGCGCGGGCCGCTCGCCGCTGACGGTCTGCCCGAGCAGGGTGACGGTGTCGCCCATCTCGACGCTGGCGTCGGTCGAGAGGTAGTTGGCGTTCCAGGCCCGGTCGGGCAGCGGGATGAGCACGCCCTGGCCGTAGAGCCAGGCCGCCGCGGCGAGCACGAGCACGCCGCCGAAGACCGCCGTCATCGCCCGGGTCCAATAACCCTGTCCCGGCTTGTACATCGCCAGTGCCATCGCCACCTCGCGTTCCGGCCGGATGTCGCCGGATCTGGATGCGGGGCCTTCGCCCCGCGCACGCACGCCAGGAGGGACTCGAACCCCCAACCTGCGGATTTGGAATCCGCTGCTCTGCCAAATTGAGCTACTGGCGTTCGGATTGTCGGGCCGCGACGCGATCCACCGGCGACGCGGCCCCGGACCAGGATGATTGGCACGCCGCCGGCGGCAAGAAAGTCCGCGTGGGGGCGAACCGATCTCGAACGCACCTGTACAGTTCGCCGATGCCGCCCGACAGCGCCCACCCCGACGCCCCACCGGCGGCCGCCCCCGCGGCCGGCCCGGAGAGCGCCGCCGGCCCCCCCGATGCCCGCGACGCCGTCGCCGAGCTCACCGATCTCTCCAAGGCCTACTACAAGCCGGACGGCTCGATCATGGTCGAGGCCCTCCGCGGCATCGACGTGCAGATCGGCCGGGGCGAGTACGTCGCCATCATGGGCGCCTCGGGCTCGGGCAAGAGCACCCTCATGAACATCCTGGGCTGCCTCGATCGCCCGACCGGCGGCCGCTACCTGCTCGCGGGCCGCGACATCCGCGAGATGACCGACGAGGAGCTGTCGCTGTTCCGCGGGCAGACCATCGGCTTCGTCTTCCAGGCCTTCAACCTCATCCCGCAGCTCACCGTCGAGGAGAACGTCGAGGTGCCGCTGTTCTACCAGGGCGTGGAGAAGGGCGAGCGCCGCAGCCGCGCCATCGAGAAGCTGGGGATGGTCGGCCTGGGCGATCGGC
The DNA here is from genome assembly GCA_039819165.1 of Planctomycetota bacterium. Lineage (NCBI taxonomy): Bacteria > Pseudomonadati > Planctomycetota > Planctomycetota bacterium. The sequence continues at coordinate 2,250,130 of JBCBSM010000001.1, read as the reverse complement.
TGGGGCACCGCCCGCGGGAGCTCTCGGGCGGCCAGCAGCAACGCGTCGCCATCGCCCGGTCGCTCGTGGCCGACCCCAAGATCCTCATGGCCGACGAGCCCACGGGCAACCTCGATTCGCGCACAGGCGAGGAGATCCTCCAGCTCTTCGAGTCGCTGCACGCCCGGGGCATGACCATCATCATGGTCACCCACGACGACTCGGTGGCCGACCGCTGCGAGCGGGTCATCCGCCTGCGCGACGGGCTGGTCGAGACCGACCGGTGGCTCCGCACGCGGAGTGCTCCCGACGTCGCAGCAACCAGGAACTAAGGAGAATTGAGAGATCGGCGCGGGCTACGCCGCCCGCCGGCCCGCGCCGGACTCGGGCTGCGCCGCGATCGCCAGCACCGTCAGGTCGTCCCGCTGGTGCAGCGAGCCCGCCTGGCAGTCGACGCGCTCGGCGAGCTTCTGCAGCGCCGCGTCGGTGGTGCCCTGCCGGTCCTGGCCGGACCACGGCAGCGCCGCGAACTCGCGGAGGTACACGTCCGAGGCCGCCGCCTCGCCGCCGTCGGGGAAGGCCATCTCGAAGCCATCGCTGTACAGCACGAGCGTCTGGCCCCGCTCGAGCGTGAAGCTGGTCTGCTCGTAGGGCTCGCCCTCGAAGACGCCCAGCAGCGCCCCGCCGCTCTCGATGGGTGTCATGCCGTGCTCGCCGAAGAGCAGCGCCGGCGGATGGCCCGCGGTGCACAGCGTTACCTCGCGGCTGCGGACGTCGATGGTGCCGCACACCGCGGTCGCGAAGCGCGAGCGGCCCCGCTGGGCGCGCACGAGGTCGGCGTTGAGCGCGGTGATCGCCTCGGCGGGCGAGCGCGTGGCCGCCCCCGAGCGCAGGCTGCGCGAGATCACCATCGTCAGCAGCGCCGCGGGCACGCCGTGGCCTACCGCGTCGGCCACGAAGAACGCCAGGCGGTCGTCGTCGATCTGCGTGACGTCGTAGATGTCGCCGCTCACGTAGCTGGCCGGCCGGAACAGCGCCCCGCACTCCAGCCCCTCGGGCTGCGGCAGCTGGGCGGGCAGCAGCTCCTGCTGGATGGCCGCCGCCAGGTTCAGCTCCTCGTGCAGCCGATCCATCTCCTGCTTGGCGCCACCCTGGAAGCTGCTGAGGATCCGCAGCTCCCGCTGCAGCATGCCCACGGCCTCCTGCCTCGACGCCAGCGCCCGCAGCCCCTCGGCGATCTCGGCCGCCGCCGCGTCGCGGTCGATCGCCAGCAGACCGCCGCCCGAGACCTCTCGCCGCAGGTCGGCGTCGAGCGCTGGCAGCTGCACGTACCCGGCGATGAGCGCATCGCGGAGCATGTGCGCCAGCGCGACCACCGTGGCCCGCGGGGCGTGCTCGTCGAGTACGACCAGCGCGATGCCGCCCGGGGGGGCGTCGGCCTCGTCGTCCAGGAGCGCGTCGGCCAGGTCGGCGGCGTCCATCCGCCTGGGCTCGGGGGCGTCCGGGCCCCAGGTCCGCGTGATGGCCGCCCACAGCGCGTCTGCACGGTCCTGCGCGCCATCGCTCGCCGCGAGCGTGATCGAAGCCGTCGACACCGGGCGGACCTCCTCCGGACGGGCCCGCAGCGGCCCCCCGGAGGTATCGACCTAGCGGGCCATCCGCTGCAGCCGCTCCGCGTCCAGCTCGATGCGATCGCCCGGCTCCACGCCCAATTCGGCCAGCTTTCCGGACCTCAGCTCGATGGCAAAGAGGGCGGCCGCCCGGCTGGAGTACTGCGTCAGCCGCCTCTCGTACTCGGCGTCGCTCTCGCCCTCGTTCCTGGGCTGGATGGGCATCTCGTGCGTCGCCGTCACGGTCCCGAACTGGTCGAGGAAGGCGATGTCGATCGGCACCAGGCAGTCCCGCATCACGAAGCTGAGCGGCCGGGGCCTGGGGAAGACGAACAGCATGCCGCCGTCCTCCTCGATCAACTCCCGTCCCGACAGCCCGCGGACCCGCGTCGGATCGTCGGCGGCGATCTCCAGGAAGAAGACCTCGCCCTTGATCCGCACGGTCTCCACGTCGTTGGCGACCGCATCGGTGGGCGTGCAGGCGGCGAGCAGGCCCGCGAGGCCGGCCAGCAGCACCGCGATCAGGAGCGTCCGAGAAGCCATGCGTCGTCCTCCGGCGTGAATCGGGCGGGGTCCCTCGGCATCGTATCGAGGTCGAAGCGGGCCGCGAACGCCTCGAGGTCCAGCGGTTCGCGGGCCGGGCCTGGGTCCGGGTCCGGCACGCTCCACGACGCCAGCAGTCCCAGGATCCGCTCGGGTGGCACGCCGGCGTCGCGGTAGCGGACCAGGCGGCTGTCGCCGTGCCGCTTGGCGAGCCGGCGGCCGTCGGGCCCCACCACCAGCGGCAGGTGGGCGTACGCGGGGAGGGGCCCGATCCCCAGCGCGTCGTACAGGCACCTCTGCACCGCGGCCGAGGGCAGCAGGTCGTCGCCGCGAACGACGTGCGTGATGCCCTGGGCGTGGTCGTCCGCGACGACGGCCAGGTGGTACGCCGCCATGCCGCGCTTGGTCCATATGACGACGTCGCCCGCGTCGTCGAGGGGCCGATGCACGCTCCGTGCCGCGCAGGCGTCGTCGATCTGGACCTCGCGGTCGGGCATCACGAACCGCCAGTTGGTGCCGGCATCGCGGAAGGCCGCCGGCCTGAGGTCCACGGGCCGCATCGGCGGGGACGCCGGCGCGCCGCCCAGGTGCGGGGCCGACGCCGCCGCCTCGATCTCGGTCCGCGTCAGCGCGCACGGGTAGGCCAGGCCCCGTGCTGCTAGCTCGGCGACGGCCCCCATGTGCCGCTCGCGGTCCTCGCTCTGGAGGATCGGCCCCTCGTCCCAGTCCAGGCCCAGCCACTCCAGCACCTCGATGGTCTGGCCGATGGCCTCGGGCTTGACGCGGGGTCCGTCGAGGTCCTCGATCCGCAGGACCACCCGCCAGTCGCGCCGCCGCGCCAGGATCCAGTTGACCACGAAGGTGCGGGCGTTGCCCAGGTGCAGCGCCCCGGTGGGCGAGGGCGCGAGCCGGGTGGCCTCGCGCAAGGGCTGGTTGTTGGCGTCCTGCTGCATCATGCTGTGTTCAATCGGCGCACTCGAGCGCCGGGGCTGCCGCGCTCGGGCCGTGTTCGGAGCCCGGGCGACCATGGCGGACCGGCGGCTACCGTTGTATCCGGGCGGGGAGGATCCCGTCCGCCGAGCCGAGGATTGGAGCCACACAGGATGGACAAGCTCTCCGAGACCGAAGTCCAGGACCGCCTCTCGGGCCACCCCGAGTGGACCGAGATCAGCGGCGAGATCCAGCGGACCTTCGAGTTCGCCGACTTCCGGGCCTCCATGCGGTTCGTCAACGAGATCGCCGAGGAAGCCGAGCGCACCCAGCACCACCCCGACATCCTCATCCGCTATTCGAAGGTCACGCTGACCGTGTCCACGCACGACGCGGGCGGCATCACCACCAAGGACTTCGAGCTGGCCGCCTTCGCCGACCAGGCCTCGGGCAGCGCGACCGGCGCCGCCTCGACCTGAGCCACGCAGAACCAGGAATCCCGGCCTCGCTTCGTCGCGCCGCGGCGTCAGCGCACCTGGGGCAGAAACGCCGCCCAGGCGCTGTAGCGTGGCGCGCCGCGGCGACCCGCCAGCACGCCGCCCGGCGCGGGCCGGCGGGGCTTCTTGATCAGCGGCATGCCCGCCTCCGACGGCGTGCGATCGCCCTTGGCGGCGTTGCAGCGGATGCACGCCGTCACCAGGTTCTCCCAGCTATCGCCCCCGCCCCGCGCACGGGGCAGCACATGGTCCACCGACAGGTCCGACGTGCGGAAGTACCGCGAGCAGTACTGGCACTGGTGGTTGTCCCGCTCGAACACCGTGCGGCGGCTGAGCCGGACCTCCATGCGCGGTAGCCGGTCGTACTCGAGCAGCCGGATGACCCGCGGCACCGCGATCGACAGCCGCACGGTGCGGACCCAGTCGTGCGCCTCGGGCTCGATCTGCCGCTGCAGTTCGGAGAGTTCGACCCACGAGGCGAAGTCGTGGCTCGAGAAGCCCGCGCCCTCGACGTGCACGACCTCGGCCAGCTCCTTGCACAGAAGCGTGAACGCCCTCCGGGCGGAGATGACCCGGAGGGCGGCGTAGCTGCGGTTCAGCAGCAGGACGGGCACGTCGAGCGTGCACGCCCTCATGGTGCGGACGGCTGGTCGCCCGCTGCTGTACCTGCGTTGTGGGGTCCTCGCCGTACGCATCCGTGATTTCGCTTTCCGCCACGGATTTTCGGCCGGTTTCGCCCGCGATTCAACGGCGACAGCGCCAGTTTCGCGCGATCCGCACAACCCTGGGGGATCCCAAGGCCGTTCGAGAGCGAGCGTCGCGGCCCGAGGCCGCCACGGGCTGCCCAAGATCGCTCTAGTGGCGAAAGTGCCGCATGCCGGTCATCACGAGCGTGACGCCGCGGTCCTCGCACAGCTCGATGGTCTCGCCGTCCCGCCTGGATCCGCCGGGCTGGACGATGGCCGTGACGCCGGCGTCGATGAGGATTTCCGGACCATCGGGGAAGGGGAAGAAGCCGTCGCTGGCGGCCATGCCGCCGCGGGCGCGATCGCCCGCCTTGTCGGCGGCGAGCCGGCAGCTCGTCAGCCGATCCATCTGGCCCGCGCCCGCGCCGAAGAGCGCGACGCCGCCGTCGGTCCGCCCCCCGATGGCCACGGCGTTGCTCGTCAGCGCACGCGCGACGCACACCAGCGTGCGAGCGTCGCGCTCGGCGTCGCGCGTCAGCGGCGGGCCGGCGGCGTGCGTCCAGTCGCCGCCGGGCCTGAGCACGTCGGCTTGCTGCACGAGGGCGCCGCCCGGCACGGTCCGAAGCGTGCGCCCGGGCGTGGGCTTGGCAACCTCGCCGACCGCCAGCAGCCGGGTGTTCTTCCACCGCGCCCGCAGCCGCTCGAGCGCGGCCATCGTGAAGCCCGCCGCCGCGATGACCTCGAGGAACAGCCCGTCGGCGCTCAGCCGCTCGGCCGTCGGCTCGTCGATCTCGTGGCTGCACGCAACGATGCCGCCGAAGGCCGCGACGGGATCGCCGAGCAGCGCCCGATCGACGGCCTCGGGCATCCCGCCCGCCGCCGCCCCGCACGGGTTGGCGTGCTTGACGACCGCCGCCGCCACCCGGCCGCTGGCGTGCGCCATCGAGCGGACGAGCTCCAGCGCCGCCGACGCGTCGGCCACGTTGTTGTAGCTCAGCGGCTTGCCGTGCAGCGGCTCGACGCCCACCACGGTGGGGCCGGTGTGGCTGGGGTCGCGGTAGACCGCCGCCCGCTGGTGGGGATTCTCGCCGTAGCGCAGCTCGGCCATGCGCTCGAAGCGGGGCGCGAGCACGGGTGGAAAATCGTCATCGCCGCCGAGGTGCGCCGCGATGGCGGCGTCGTACGCGCTGGTGCGCGCAAAGGCTGCGGTCGCGAGCGATTCCCGGAGCGTCCTGGTGGTCCCGCCGTGGGCTTCGACCTCCTGCGCCACAAGCCCGTACTGCTCGGGGCTGGTGAGCACCGCGACGCGATCGTGGTTCTTCGCCGCCGACCGGATCATCGCGGGCCCGCCGATGTCGATCTGCTCGATCGCCTCGGCCCGCGAGACGCCGGGCTTCGACACGGTCTGCTCGAAGGGGTACAAGTTGACGCACACCAGATCGATGGGACCGATGCCGTGCGCATCCATCGCCGCCTGGTGCTCCGCGTCTTCCTGGACGGCGAGGATGCCGCCGTGCACCGCGGGGTGCAGCGTCTTGACGCGGCCGCTAAACATCTCGGGCAGGCCCGTGAGGTCGGCCACCTCGCGGATGGTGAGCCCCGCGTCCCGCAGCGCCCGTGCGGTGCCGCCGGTGGAGACGATCTCGGCGCCGCGGGCCGCCAGCGTGCGCGCAAGCTCGACGATGCCCGCCTTGTCGCTGACCGACAGCAGGGCGCGGCGGATCGGGCGGACGGCGTCGGGCACGCGGAGGATCAGGCGTCGGGCGTGAACTGGGCGACCAGGCCGCGATCGGTCACCATGTAGATGGGCCGATCGACCACGCCCTCGGCATCGATGCGGACGACGCCCGGCACGTCGATGCGGGCGAACACATCTCCCGTGAACAGGTCGACCTGGGCGATGGCCTCCGCCTCGGCGTCGAACACGATCAGCAGGTCGTCGCGGACGGCGACCAGCTCGCCCGAGACGTCCTCGGCCTGCCAGAGCACATCGCCCGTCCGCAGGTCGAGGGCGTGGAAGCCCGTCTCGCCCAGGTCGGCGTAGACGATGCCCTGGTGGACGATCGGCCGACGCGACAGCGGCGCCTCGGTGGGCACCCGCCAGAGGTGCTGGCTGCGTCCGGCATCGAAGGCCCACAGCGACTGGTCCTCGCTGGCGACGACGAGGTAGCGGTCGCCGCCGTCGGGCTGGGCCCCCGGCCCGCCGAAGAGCGCGTTGAAGCGGGCGCCGCCGCCGGCCTCTCGGACGCGGCTGCCGGTCTGTGGATCGAGGAACATGACGTTGCCGGTCTCGGAAACGATGCCGACGAAGCCGGCGTCGAGCAGCACGGGCTGGCTGCGGACGGGCCCGTCGATCTTGTTGTCCCACAGCGGGATGCCGTCGAAGCCGCCCGAGGGCAGCCACGAGAGGATCTGGCCGTCGCCGCACCCGAAGATGAGCTGCCCGTTCACGCGGACCGGCCCGGTGCTGACCTGGCGGGACAACGCCTGCCGCGAGACGAGGTCGCCCGTGAGCAGATCGACCACGAACAGCTCGGCCGACGAGTTGGCGTACACGAGGTTGCCCTCGCGGGCGATGCCGAAGAACGGCGTCGTCGCGGTATCGAGCTGGCGGGACCAGCGGAGGCGGCCGCGGTCCTCGACGTCGAGGCAGCTCAGCGTGGAGCCGCCCTCGAGCACCAGCACAACGTCGTCGGCAACGAGGGCGTGCTCGACGTCGCGGCCGCGGGTCACGATGGGGTAGCCCTGCCAGCCCCGGGCGTAGCCCAGCGTGCGCAGGTCGTCGGCCTCGACCCGCAGCGAATCGCTCTGGGCGCCGGGCGAGACCACGCCGGTGCTCGCGCAGCCGGCCGCGAGCACGCCGGCCGCCAGCAGGCACGCCGCGCCGACGCCGGCCGCTGCCCGGGCACGACGAGATTCGTTTCGAGTACGCATGCGTGGATGGCTCCCAGGGCGGGTCGCGGCCCGTACGGTTGCTGGTCGGAACGCGCCGCGCGTTCCGCCGCGGTTCGGCCGCGGAAGCCACAGTATCCGACGCCCGCCGCAGGGGGTCAAGGCGAGGCGGCGGCCGCCCGGCCGCGGGAGGGACGGCGTGTTCACGGGGCTGATCTGGCACACCGGGCGGCTGCTGTCGGCCACGTCCATCGACGCCGGCCGCCGGCTCTCGATCGAGGCCCCGGGCCTGCTGGCCGATCCGCCGCCGCAGCGCGGCGAGTCGATCGCCATCAACGGCTGCTGCCTCACGCTGGTCGAGCACGACGGCAACGCCCTGGCCTTCGACGCCGTCCCCCAGACGCTGGCCAACACCACGCTGGGCGGCCTGGCCGCGGGCGATCACCTGCACCTGGAGCGATCCTGCACGCCGCGGACGCTGCTGGGCGGCCACATCGTGCAGGGCCACGTCGACGGCGTCGGCGAGATCGTCCGCGTCCGCACCGATGGCGAGTGGCGGGCGCGGATCCGCCCGCCGGCGCCGCTCATGGAGTTCGTCGTGCCCCGCGGCTCGATCGCGGTGGACGGCGTGTCGCTGACGGTGGCCGAACTGTCGCCCGCGGAGGGCTGGTTCGAGATCGCGCTCATCCCCGAGACGCTCGAGCGGACCAACCTGGGCCGGCTGAACGCGGGGGGGCTCGTCAACCTCGAGTGCGACTGCATGGCCAAGGCGTTGATCCACTGGCAGAAGCACTACTCCCGCGATCCGGGCGATCGTGCCGACAACCACTCCCGATGAGCGTGCGCGTGCTCGGCATCGATCCCGGCTTGCGGCTGACCGGCTACGCCTGCGTGGACGAGCACGGCGGGGGCGAGCGGCTAGTCGAGGCGGGCGTCTTCCGCCTCACGCGGGGCGACGCCTCCCCCGACGGCCTGGCCCGGCGGCTCGTCGAACTCGAGCGGGACCTGTGCGAGCTGATCGAGCGGGTGCAGCCCGGGCTGGCCTGCGTCGAGTCGGTCTTCGTGCACGAGCGCTTCCCGCGGTCGGCCATCGCGATGGGCCACGCCCGGGGGGTCATCCTGCTGGCCGCCAAGCGGGCCGGGCTCGCGGTGCTCGAGCTGCCGCCGGCGGCCGTCAAGCGATCGATGACCGGATTCGGGCGGGCGAGCAAGGACCAGATGCGGCTGGCGGTGCAGGCCCGGTACGGGCTGGCCGAGCCACCCTCGCCGGCCGACGTCGCCGACGCCATCGCCATCGCCGCGGGCGGGCTGGCGCGGGCGGCGTCGCCCGGCGCCGCGGCGCTCTCGTAAACTGCACGCGATGGCCATCGCCGAACCCACCGACCGCAAGCTCGCCGCCCAGGTGCTCCTCGTCGAGGACGAGCCCGACCACGCCGACGTCATGGCCGATGCGCTGCGCAAGCCGGGCCACGTCTGTACCATCGTGGGCGGCGTGGCCGAGGCCATGGACGAGCTGCGGGGGGGCGCCTTCGACGTGATCGTCACCGATCTGCGGATGCCCACCTCCGCGGGCGTGGCGACGCTCGACGGCGCGACGGTCGACGCCGAGGGCGGCAACGCGGGCCTGCTCGTGCTCGCCGCCGCCCGCCGGCTGCAGCCCGATGCCGAGACGGTGATGGTGACGGCCCACGGCGACGTCTCGACCGCCCGCCGCGCCTTCAAGGACGGCGCGTACGACTTCATCGAGAAGCCGCTGGACCTGGGGGTCTTCCGCAGCCTCATCAACCGCGCCGCCGAGGCGGTGCTGCTGCGACACGAATCGGGCGAGCTGACCGACCTGGTGCAGCACGACGGCTTCGAGGGCATCATCGCGGGCAGCGAGCCCATGCGGCGGATCCTCAAGACCGTCAAGACGGTCGCGCCCAGCACCATCGCCGTGCTCATCACCGGCGAGAGCGGCACGGGCAAGGAGCTCATCGCCCAGGCCGTGCACCGCAACAGCCCGAGGGCGAACAAGCGATACGTCGCCTTCAACTGCGCGGGCCAGAGCGAGAGCCTGATCGAGGACCAGCTCTTCGGCCACATCCGCGGCGCGTTCACCGGGGCCGAGAAGGACCGCGAGGGCGTGTTCGAGTACGCCAGCGGGGGCACGCTCTTCCTCGACGAAATCGGCGACATGCCCATGAGCATGCAGGCCAAGCTGCTGCGGGTGCTCGAGACCGGCGACGTCGTCCGCCTGGGCAGCAACGACCCCCGCCAGACCGACGTCCGCTTCGTGAGCGCCACCAACCGAGACCTACAGGCGATGATCGCCCAGGGCACGTTCCGCGAGGACCTGTACTTCCGCATCAACGGCGCGCACGTGCACGTGCCGCCGCTGCGGGAGCGCCGCGAGGACATCCCCCGCATCGTGCAGCACGCCGCCGCCCGCTTCGCCGACGAGATGAAGCAGGCCACGCCCGAGGTCACCGACGCCGCGCTCATGCGGCTCACCGCATACCACTGGCCGGGCAACGTCCGCCAGTTGCTCAACGTCGTGCAGAACATGGTGGTGATGGGCGTGGGCGAGGCCGAGGGCGACCAGGCGGCACGCCTCGAGGTCCGCCACATCCCCGCCGAGGTCCGCGCGGGCGACGACGCCGACGCGGGCGAGGCGGGCGCCGCCGCCGGCACGCTGGCGGGCACCAGCCTCGAGCAGATCGAGAAGCGGGCCATCCGCGAGACGCTCCGCCTCACCGGCGGCAACCGCGAGCAGGCCGCCCGCCTCCTGGGCATCGGCGAGCGGACCCTCTACCGCAAGCTCAAGGAGTACGGGCTGCGGTGAGCCTCGCTCTCGATTCCTGCGGTGCCCGCGTGACCGGGCCGGCGTGTTGCCGTTCCGTGAATCCAGCGGGTCCGACCGGCCGATAGGGGTTGACCCCGTCGGCATTCGGGGTACCGTATCCGCTCTCGCGATCCGGTCCGGCCGGCCTGCTCCACGCGGGACCCCGGCCAGAAGAGGAGGCGTCCGATGATCACGACCATCAACACCATCCAGGTGCTCGGTCTCTCGGCCCTCGTCCTGCGCACGCCGGTGGATGCCGGCTCCGGCGTCGGGATCGACCGGACGCACGCCGGCCCGTACCAGGGCTAGCGGACCGGACGCCCGGGGCCGTCGACCGGCCACCCCGCACCACATCCCCCATCGTGCGTGATCGCGCCGCTGTTGCGTTGATCTCGCGCTGATCCGCCGCCGCCCGCCGCACCGCTCGCGCGTGCGTCGCCGCGTCGGCACCCATGACCACACCCCGGCGGGGCGATGCGGCGCGCGGTGCGTCCCTCGCCCGGCCGGCCAGCACGAAGGAGGGGCATCATGCTGCCCACCGGCTTGGTTCGCGTTGCGGATAGTTCATTCCATCTCACCATCGAGGCCCTGCTCCAGATGGTCCAGGTCGTCTCGGGGCTGGCGGCGCTGCGGGCGATGCTGCGGCTCGCTCGCTTCGTCGGGCTGCTCCGCCTGTTCAAAGCCGCGCTGGCGAGGGCCAACGCCCGGCTCGGGGTCGTCCGCCCGCTGCACGAGTTCAGTGCCAGCGAGCGGCGGCTGGCCGAGGGCGGGCTGCTGCCCAGCGAGCGGGGCGGCCCGCCGATGGTGTTCTAAGAGCCCGCGTGCTCGCGCACGCGACTCCGACGGAGCGCGCGATCGCCGAAGGGCGGTCGTGCGGATTTGCTCTCTACCAATCGAGCGTGCCCCGCCACGCGGCGGCGAGGTCTTCGACGGGGATCGTGACGCCCCCGACGCCGAGCACTCCCATTCCATCCAGGGCTGCAATCCGCCGATGGGGCACGTCCCCGAGATGGGGTGCGACATCTACGCCCGGTTCGATCTCGAGCAGGTAACGCGCTTGAGCCTCACCGAAGGGGTCGTCGAGAGATTCGACGCGAGCGCCGATCGGTGCTCTGGGCGTGCTCCCGGCGATCAGCATCTCGGCGAGTGCGCACAGCACGCCGCCGTCGCTCACGTCGTGCGCCGAACGCACCTGGCCGGCACGGATCGCCCGAGCAACCGCATCCGCGGCCGCCGGTCCGCGCTCGGTCCATGCTTCGGACGCATCGACCAGCACGATCTCGTTCCCCGCCCGCTTCGCGTCCATCGTCACGCACGTCGTGATATCGTCCACGATGCCCACGCCCGTGATCAGCAGCGTCGGCGGGATGCGGATGACCGTGCCATCGTCCAGGCGGAACTGGTTGTTGAGCGAGTCCTTGCCGCTGACGAACGGCGTGCGGTAGGCCTTCGCGCCGTCGTAGCAGCCGACGGCCGCCCGCACGAGGTTGCCCAGGCTGTCGGCGTCCTTCACGCCCGGCCAGCAGAAGTTGTCGAGGATGGCGATGCGGCCGGGGTTCGCGCCCACGCAGACAAGATTGCGGACGCACTCGTCGATGGCGGCGAGGGCCATCTGGTAGGGGTCGCCTCCGCGGGCGGGATCGCCCACGCGGGTCTGCAGGCCGCAGGCGATGGCGAGGCCCCTGCCCGAGCCCGGCACCGGTTCGATCACCGCGGCATCGCCCGGCCCGCGGCTGGCACCGTCGCCCGCGGGCGGCCCGACCAGCGGCTTGAGCACCGTGTTGCCCTGCACCTCGTGGTCGTACTGGCGGATGAGCCAGTGCTTGCTGGCAACGGACGGGTGCGCCAGCAGCGCGAGCAGCGTCTCACGGATGCCGCCCTCGCCCGAAGGAGCCTGAGCCGGCATGACCTCGATCGAAGGCAACGCGGCCTGCGCCGGATGCCAGCTGGCCTCGAGCGTCTCGCGGGGGATGCCGCCGTGCACGAAGTCCATGGGCAGCCGCCCGACCTCGTGGCCGTCGTAGCGCAGCACCAATTCGCGGTCGAGCGTGCCGAAGCGGCCCAGGTCGGCTAGCTCGACGCCCTCCTCGTCGCAGATCTGCTGGAGCGCCGCCACGCTGTCCTCGGGCACCGAGAGCACCATCCGCTCCTGGGCCTCGCTGATCCAGATCTCGGTGTAGCTCAGGCCGGCGTACTTGAGTGGCGCTCGGTCGAGGTGGACCTCGGCCCCGAGCTCCTCGCCCATCTCGCCGATCGCGCTGCTAAATCCGCCGGCGCCGCAATCGGTGATGGCGCTGAACAGCGGCGTGCTGCCAGCATCGCGGGCCCGCAGGATCGCATCGAGGACCTTCTTCTCCTCGATGGGGTTGCCGATCTGGACGGCGTGGCTGAACTCGTCGGCGTGCGTATCGGTCAGCTCGGCGCTCGAGAACGTCGCGCCGTGGATGCCATCGCGGCCGGTGCGCCCGCCGAGCGCGATGATGCGGTCGCCGGGCTTGGGCTTTCCGTCGACCTTATCGCGTGGGATGAGGCCGACGCAGCCGGCGAAGACCAGCGGGTTGCCGACGTAGCGCTCGTCGAAGTCCACCGCGCCGTTCAGCGTGGGGATGCCCATGCGGTTGCCGTAGTCGCGGACGCCGCGGACGACTTCCTGGAGCGTGCGCCTCGGGTGGATGCAGCCGGGAGGCACGTCGGACAGATCCGGCGGGGCCACGCAGAACACGTCCGTGTTCGCGATGGGCTTGGCGGCCAGCCCGGTGCCGATGATGTCGCGGATGCACCCGCCGATGCCGGTCGCCGCCCCGCCGTAGGGCTCGATGGCGCTGGGGTGGTTGTGCGTCTCGACCTTGACGCACACGCCGTAGTCGGCGTCGAAGGCGATGACGCCCGAGTTGTCGTGGAAGACCGAGAGCGTCCAATCCAGGCCGCCCTCGATCAGCTCGTAGGTGGCGGCGGCGACGGTGTTCTTGAGCAGGTTCTCGATGGTGACGCTGCCGTCGGCGTTCCGGGTCACGCCGGGGCGGTTCGACCAGTCGATCGTGTCGTCCGCGGGCCCGGCGTAGCGGTAGTCGCTCTTGAGCGTCTTGTGCACGCAGTGCTCGGACCACGTCTGGGCGAGCGTCTCGAGCTCGATGTCCGTGGGCTCGCGGCCGAGCGACTCGTAGCGGCGCTGGATGGCGCGCATCTCGCCCAGGCTCAGGAAGAGGTGGCCCTCGCGGCTGAGGCGTTCGAGGCCGGCGTCATCCAGGCCGCGCAGCTCGACGCTGACGGGCCGCAGCTCGTAGGGGGTGCCGCGCGGCAGGCTCTCGGGGTGGAACCGCCCGGCGTGCAGCCCGTGCACCACCGGGTTGTAGAGCAGCCTGTCGGCGATGGCGCGGCCGGCCTCGGCATCGACGCCCTCCAGGTCGTAGCGCATCCCGGTGGACACCCCGACGTCGACGCCCAGGAGCTCGGCCACGGCTTCTCGGACGGACTGGGCCGCCGGATCCATGACGCCCGGGAGCGGGTGGACCTCCAGCGTGACGCCGCCCTCCGGCGCCGCGCCGTCTTCCAGCCGCTCGGTCACGGGGTGGACGAGCAGGCCCTCGCCGATGGCGAGCCGCTGGTCCTCGGACAGCTCGCCCTCTAAGAGGTAGACCTTCGCGGTCCGGACGCGGCGCAGCGTGTAGCCCAGCCGGGCGGCTTCCCGGACCAGGCGTTCGGCCCGCGGATCGCCGGCGACCGCGGCGGGAGCGACTTCGAATCGGTGGGTGCTCACCGGGAAGCCTAAGCGTCCGAGAACGCCTGTTGCGAGCGCGGCGCGGTACCATCGGCCGTGGCCACCGATGCGCGCACGACCGTGGAGCTGTACACCGATGGCGCCTGCTCGGGCAATCCGGGGCCGGGCGGCTGGGCCTACATCCTCAAGCACCCCGCCAGCGGGACGGAGAAGACCGAGAGCGGCGGCGAGGCGGCCACCACCAACAACCGCATGGAGCTGACGGCGGCCATCCGCGGTCTCGAGGCCCTGGGCCGGCCGTCGATCGTCGAGCTGTTCTCGGACTCGCAGTACGTCATCAACGGCCTGGAAAAGTGGATGGTCGGCTGGAAGAAGCGGGGCTGGACGACGGCCGACAAGAAGCCGGTCAAGAACCAGGACCTGTGGGTCCGCCTCGACGAGCTGATGGCGGTGCACGAGCTGCGCTTCCACTGGGTCCGCGGGCACAGCGATCACCCCGAGAACGAACGGGCCGACCGGATGGCGGTCGCGGCGCGCGACGAGGCCGGGGCCTAGCCCATCCCTTCGCTCGCTGCGGCGGCGTTCCCGGACGCCGCCCGGTGGCTATCGGCCCCGCGGCCGCCCTGCACCCGCACAACCGGACTGCCTTGCGCCCTCCACGCGGCCGGCGCGACGAGCGCCGCTGGCCGCGGGGTCGATGACACCGCAGCGGCAGCCCGCGGGGGGCTCAGAACACAGGGGGATGCGCGTGGACCTGCACGAGATTCTCAAGACCGCCAATACGGCGAACGCGTCGGACATCCACCTCGTCGCGGGCCAGCCGCCCGTGATGCGCGTCAACCAGGTGATGACGCCGATGGACTTCCCGGTGATCTCCCCCGACACCGGGCGGGCGATCCTCGAGGAGATGGCGCCGCCCGAGTCCATCGGGATCTTCGATCGCCAGAAGGACGCCGACTTCTCGTACGAGATCGAGAACCTGGCTCGCTACCGCGTGAATGCGCACCTGCAGCGCGGCCAGGTCGGCCTGTGCCTGCGTGCCATCAAGACCAAGGTGCCGCCGCTGACGGCGCTCAACCTGCCCGAGGTCATCGCGCGGCTGACCTACCTGCCCCGCGGCCTGGTGCTCGTGACCGGCGACACCGGCTCGGGCAAGTCGACCACGCTGGCGGCGATGATCCAGGCGATGAACGAGCGGTACCGCAAGCACATCATCACGCTCGAGGATCCGGTGGAGTACACCTTCCAGAGCGACCATTGCCTCATCGAGCAGCGGGAGCTGGGCCAGGACATGCCCACGTTCTCCAGCGGCCTGAAGCACGCCCTGCGGCAGGATCCGGACATCATCCTGGTCGGCGAGATGCGCGACCTGGAGACCACGGCGCTCGCCATTAGCGCGGCCGAGACCGGCCACCTCGTGCTCAGCACGCTGCACACCGTGAATGCGAGCCAGACGGTCGAGCGCATCATCGACATGTACCCGGCCGGGCAGCAGAACCAGATCCGCTCGATGCTGGCCAACACGCTGCAGGCGGTGGTGAGCCAGACGTTGTTCAGCCGCATCGACGAGCCGGGCATGGTGCCGGCGGTCGAGACGCTGCTGTGCACGCCGGCGGTGCGCAACCTGATCCGCGAGAACCGGACCTTCGAGATCCCCAACGTGATCGACACCAACCGCTCGATCGGCATGTCGAGCCTCGATGCGTCGATCGCGGAGCTGTACTTCAACGGCATGATCTCGAAGGAGGACGCGGTGGCGCAGGCGGCATATCCGGACAAGCTGGAGCGTCAGCTGGTCGCGTAAGCAGGGGTGACGCTCCGGCGGCCGGTGGCGGCCACGGGGCTCGGCGGCCGGTGCGCCGCGGGGGGTGGAGGCCAGCATGCCGAACTACCGCTACCAGGTCAAGAGCAGCGCGGGGCAGATCCAGGTGGGGGTGCTGTCGGCCGACAGCGTGCAGACCGCCGCCACGGTGCTCCGCAACCAGGGGCTGCACATCCTATCGGTCAACCCGGTGGGCGGTGGCATCCAGCGGGCCCAGGTGCTCGAGAAGCTGGCCGACCTCAACTCGGGCAAGCCCAACCAGAAGCACGTGCTGGAGTTCACCACGCAGCTGGCGGTGATGATCCGGGCGGGCATCAACCTCCGCAGCAGCCTGGAGGGCATCGCCGACCAGACGCAGCACCGCGGCTTCCGCAAGGTCATCCAGCAGCTCAAGACCGACGTGGAGAGCGGCAAGAGCTTCTCGGAGGCGCTCGCGCGGCATCCCAAGCTGTTCGGCCCGCTGTACATCAACATGGTGCGGGCGTCGGAGATGGCCGGCTCGTTCAGCCAGATGCTCGATCGCATCGCGGGCTACATCGCCCAGCAGATCGAGACCCGCAAGATGGTCGTGGGGGCGGCGATCTACCCGGGCATCATCGGGACCATGGCCGTCGGCGTGACGGTCTTCCTGCTGACCTTCGTGCTGCCCAAGTTCAAGGCGGTGTTCGAGGGCAAGGAAGACGCCCTGCCGGCGTCCACCAAGTTCCTGATGAACCTCAGCGCGTTCATGCAGGAGCAGTGGCCCTTCATCATCGCCGGGCTCTTCGGCGTGGGCATCGCGCTGTTCCTAGGGCTGAAGACCGAGCCGGGCGGCCTGCTGGCGGATCGGCTGAAGCTGACGCTGCCGGTGCTCAAGAACATGTTCCGCTCGCTGTACATCAGCCGGAGCCTGCACACCAAGGGGCAGCTGATCAACGCGGGCGTGCCGATGCTCGACACGCTGGCGATCACGGGCGACATCTCGGGCAACCGGCTGTACAAGGCGATGTGGCGGAACGTGTACGTGGCCGTCAAGCAGGGCAAGAAGATCAGCCTGCCGCTGAGCAAGACGACGCTGCTGCCGCGAGCGGTGGTGCAGATGATCAGCGCGGGCGAGGAATCCGGCAAGCTGGGCGAGGTGCTCGACGAGGTGTCGGTGTACTACGCCAAGCAGCTGAAGGACCAGATCAAGGCCGTGACCAGCCTGATCGAACCGATCATGATCATCGTCATGGGCGGCATCGTCGGCTTCATCGCCATGGCCATCATCCTGCCCATCTTCCGGATGAGCCAGATCGTGGGCTAATCGCCGCACGGTTTGGAAGTTCGAGGCTGAGGGGCCGGCGTTCGGCCCGGCGGAGGTCTTCCCGTGCGAGCAACGCGACGCAACCGACGCGGCTTCACGCTCATCGAGACGGCGCTGGCCACGGTCATCATCGGCGTGGGCGTGGTCGCGATCGTGGAGGCCTACCAGGCCTTCATCCGCAGCAACCACTGGTCGAGCCACGCGGCCACCGCCACGTTCCTGGGCAACGAGATCCGAGAGCTCAGCCAGCCGCTGCCCCGGCACGATCCGGTGACCGGGCTGGCGGGCCCCGACGACTGGGGCCCCGAGGACGGCGAGGTGCTCGTCACCGACTTCGATGACCTGGACGACTTCGACGGGCTGAGCTTCGCCTTCGACGGCACGCCGGGCTTCATCGACGACGGCGACCTGCCGGGCCCGGTCGACGCCTTCGGCGTGTTGATCCCCGAGATCTTCGCCGACGGCACCGTGATGCTCGACGACGACGGCGACCCCGTGCCCATGGCGGGCTGGACGCAGACCGTCCGCGTCGTGAAGGTGCACCCCACCGATCCGACGTGGGAGCTAGCGCCCGACTACGAGGAGGCGCCCGGTGGCGGCTCGCGGGGCATCGCGATGGACGAGTTCCCGCTCAAGGTAGAGGTCACCGTGAGCTACGCCGGCCCGTTTGCGAGCGGGCCGACGGAGATCACGCGGGTGGTGTGGGTGGTGCCGTAGGCATGCAGGGCCAACCGATTCGCACGAAAGGGAGTCCGGCCATGAGCGCGACACCCAGGCTTACGAAGCGACGCCGCACGCGGCTCTCCCGCCGCGGCGTGGTGTCCATCCTCTCGATGATGTTCCTGCTGCTGTTCGGCTCGCTGGCGGCGGCGATGGCGGTGGTCAGCCAGGGCAACCTGCGGGCCGCCGCGGCGCACCTGCACGTCAGCCGCGCCATGAGCGCGGCCGAGACGGGCATGGGGGTGGCCGAGGAACGCCTCGACGAGGCGGTCACCCGCTTCATCATCGATCGCGGCATCATCGATAGCGACATGGGCGAGGACCTGTGGCTGGGCACCATCCCCGCGGGCGTGGATAGCGCGGTGCGGGCCCTGCCCGACGGCACCGTGCCCACGGGCGTGGCCGACGCGCTCGGCACGATGCACGAGACCGACGCCAACACGATCGACATCGATGGGATCTCGGTCCCGATCATGGGCGCCGCCCCGGTGGGCGTGGACCTGACGCTCTACGCCGACGACAACTGGCTATTTACGCCGGCGGTCGGGCTCGTCGCGCAGGCCGACGGCGCCGATCCGGCGGGCTCGGCCTACCAGGTCACCTACGCGCCGCTGGCCAACGGCACCGACATCCGCATCGTGGTCACGGGCTTCGACTTCGACCACCAGCGGGGTGGCGTGCCGCTGACGCGGACCATCACCAAGGACTACCGGATGGTCAAGCGGGTCAACCACGCGATCATCGCGCCCTCGCGGATCATGATCGGCAAGAACGTCATGGTCGACGGCGACCTGGGCTCGACCTACTCGCAGCTGACCTACGACAACGGCGATCCGATGGTCATCCGCACCGACTTCCGCCACCTCGATCCCGACCTGGATCAGCGGATCGATGCGCTGATGAGCAACATCGAGAACTTCGACACCGACCAGGACAACCGCCTGCGGGTGGGCCACCCGGTCGAGGACCAGGGCGCCGGGCTCGACTTGGACGGCGACGGCATCGCCGACGAGAGCGCCGACGACATCAACCAGGACGGGTTCATTGACGACTTCGACATGTTCCTGGCCTTCTACGACGCCAACGGTGACGGCCGCGTGGCGCTCTCGGACGCGCTCCGCCAGGGCACGCCCGCGGAGTTCGCCAGCGAGGAGTTCACCGAGGACGACGACCTGGCCATGCTTATCGATAGCGCCAAGCCCGACCGCAACCGCAACGGCGTCTTCGGCTACGACGACCTCAACGGCGACGGCGAGTGGCAGCCCGGCGACGAGCCGCTGCTGGACGTCGATCCGTACTCGGGCCTCTACAGCGACCAGGTGCTGGGCTTCCGCGACGGCTACATCGACGGCCGCGACCTGTACCGCAAGGTGGATGGCTCGCTGTCCTTCCGCGTGACGCGGAGCGACTGGGAGGCCCAGCAGGGCGACCTGTCCGAGCGGCTCGAGGGTCCCATCGACGGCGGGGAGGACGCCGCGATGGCCTTCGACGTGCCCGACGAGGACCTGCCCGAGCTGAGCACCGCCCTGTTCGAGAAGGCCAAGCTGCAGCTGGCCGCCGGCACGCTCAACGGCGACGCCTTCGCCGTGCAGGTCGCCCGCAGCCTCGGGCTCGGCGGCCCGGGCGACCTGGCGAGCTACGTCGAGGAGGGCCTGGACCCCGAGGCGCCCCAGTACTTCCGGCTGGATCCGGACGCCGATGGCGACGGCCTGCCCGACAACTGGGAGACGGCCTACTTCGAGCGAACGCCGTTCGGCAGCCCGAGCTTCACCGACTGGTACTACCGCCCGGTGTACAAGAACATGGTGTTCAAGGACGCCGTGATCGACCCGGGCCTCAACGCGCTGTTCATCAACTGCGTCTTCGTGGGCATCACCTACGTCCGCGTGCAGGAGCAGAACACGCACCTGAACTGGGAGCTGTACGGCAGCATGGAGTGGGACAGCGGCGAGCAGCGACCCCTGCCGACGGTGCCCCGCGTCGAGGTGACCGACGGGGCCGAGTTCCCCACGGACATCCTGCCCGCGACGGCGCTGCCGCCCGAGCAGGGGTTCTTCATCCCCGAGCAGCCCTTCAACCAGGCGCTCGACAAGGCCGACTTCCTGCTGAGCAGCCGGCCGGTGAACTTCGACGACATGCCCGAAGCCATCATCCTGGATGGCCGGCGGGTCGTGGACACGAAGGCGATGTCCAACAACATCCGCTTCCACGATTGCCTGTTCATCGGGTCGATCATCTCGGACACGCCCGCGCAGTACACGCCGACGCGCAACAAGCTGCAGTTCACCGGGGCCACGCGGTTCGCCCGCGAGCACCCCGATCCGGACTACGCCGGCGACGAGCGGTACCAGCCCGATGACGCCGACGAGGAGCTAATCGACCTGAGCAGCATGCTGCTGCCGGGCTACTCGGTGGACCTGGGCTCGTTCAACAGCCCGCCCGAGCAGGACATCGAGCTGGGCGGCGCGGTGGTCGCGGGCGTCATGGACATCCGCGGCAACGCCGAGATCGACGGCGCGCTGCTGCTGACCTTCAAGCCCGTGCCGGGCGAGGCGCCGCTGGTCGACCAGTTCGGCGTGCCGGTGGGCTCGCCCGCGGCGTTCAACACCACGATCGGCTACTTCGGCCCCGAGGACGGCGATTCGGAGTCGCTCGACCCCGCGACGCTGCCCGAGGCCCTGGCGCCCGATCCCGAGACCGGCGAGATGCGCATGCAGAAGATCGTCGGCTACGACGTTGACGGCGACGGACTCGCCGACCTAGGCCCCGACGAGACCGACATCCCCGCGGGGGCGGTGGCGGTGCCGTTCTACGGCTACGGCCGGGTGCACCTGCGCTTCAACCCCAACATGGGGCTGCCCGACGGCATCATGCTGCCCATGCAGGTCAGCACCGTCGTGGGCTCGTACCGGGAGGGCCGGCCATGATCGGGCGTGCACGCCGAGGTCGCCGGGGCTTTAGCCTCATCGAGATGATGGTCGCGCTGTCGATCAGCGCGGCGCTCCTGACGGCATCGCTCACCGCCCTGGATACGGCCTTCAAGAGCTACCAGGAGACGAGCGAGACCGCGTCGACGCACGTGGTGACCCGCATCGTGGTGCACCGCATCCTCACGATGGTGCGCACGGGCGAGGAGTTTGCGCCCTACCCCCTCGACGTGCTGGATGCGGCGCAGAACCCGCTGTTCAGCAACAGCATCGAGTTCGTGTCGGCCGAAGACGAGGCGACGAACTTCCGCCAGGTCACGCGGATCGCCGCCGAAGCCGACCCCGAGGCGACCGACGGCACCCAGCGGCTCATGCTGAACGTCGACGAGTTCACCGACGGCGTGCTGACGTCCAGCGAGACGAGGCCGCTGCTGCGGGGCATCCGCGACGCAACCTTCACGCTCGAGTACGACCCCGGGCCCCGGCTGCGGCGGGCGACGGTCGACATCACCGTCGAACCCAACGACCTGGGCGATACCGGCATGACCGCGCAGTGGGACGCGCCCACGCTGCGGCTGGTCGCGAGCACCTCGCCGCGGCGGCTAGACGACGAGGACTAGGACACGCCGAGCTTAACCCGGCGCACGCATGGACGCGATCGCGGCCGGCAGCGCGTCGGCCAGCTCGGCCGGCAGCAGGCCCGCGTCGGCGTCGTGCGCGGCCCGCCATCCCGCGGCGGCCAGCGCGTGCGCCCGCACGCCGCCGCGGGCCACGTCATAGAGCGAGAGCGCCGCGTCGCGGGGCGCGCGATCCCCCAGCCGCGCACGGGCCCGCTCGTGCACCGGCGGCCTCGCGAACTGGGCGGCCAATCCCGCGATGGCGCCGGCGAGCACGTCGCCCGTGCCCCCCGCGGCGAGCGCGGCGTCGGCCGTGTCGTCCGCCCAGTGCCGGTAGCCGTCGCTGACCACGGTGCGGGCGCCCTTGAGGACCACGATGCAGCCCAGCCGGCGCGCAAGCTCCGCCGCGGCCTCCCGCCGCTCGCCGTCGGTCCGCGGGACCTGGGGCAGGCCGAGCGCCGCAGCGAGCCGCGCGTACTCGCCGGGGTGGGGCGTGAGCACCGCGGGGGCGTGGAAGTCCAGCGCGAGCTGCGGCGTGGCGGCCAGCTCGTTGAGTGCGTCCGCGTCTATCACGGCGATTGCCTCGCGCTGCTGCACCGCCCGCAGCACCGCGGCGGCCGACCCCGCGCCGCGGCCGAGGCCCGGGCCGACCACGAGCACCGTGGCGTTGGCCGCAAGATCGTCGATGATCGCGGCCGACTCGTGGGGTACGAGGCCGCCCTCGGCGTCGACCGGGATCGCCCGCCCGGTGGCGTGGTCGGCCAGGGCCAGCGCAGCATCGAGCACCGGCGCCGGGCACGCCAGACGCACGAGTCCCGCGCCGACGCGGGCCGCCGCGCGAGCGGCGAGGGCCGGCGCGCCGAGCATCCGGCTGCCCGGCAGCGCGCACCCGCCGACGACCGCCACGGTGCCGAAGGTGCCCTTGTGCCCGTCGCTCGGCCGCACGGGCAGCGTCGGTGGCGGGTCCGGCGCTGGGCTCGTCACCGCGTGGACTCCACCTCGACCGACAGCCTGCCGAGGGTGGCACCCAGCTCGCGCCACAGCTCTCGGGCGTCGGCGGCGTCCGAGGTCGCCAGGGCGATCTGCGCCGCGTGCCGTGCGCGGCGGCGCTGCGTGGCGTCTAGGTCGATCCAACGCTCGCCGTCGGCGTCCTGCACCAGCGCCTGCGTCCACACGTGGTAGATGAAGGACGGCGCGGCGGCGTCCTCGTAGCTCAGCCCGGCGACGAGCCTGGAGGGCACGCCCGCCGCCCGCAGCATGGCCGCCAGCAGCACGGCGTGCTCGGTGCAGTCGCCCTCGCGGTCCCGCGCCACGCGGGCGGCGCTGGCCTGCGCGACGTCGAGCGATTTGGCGTCGATGTAGCGGTGCACGAAGCCCCGCATCGCCTCGGCCTTGCGGCGCTCGTCGGCATCAGCGGGCACGCCACGGAGCGCGCGGTCGGCCAGCTGCCGCACGAGCGGGTCGTCCCGCTCGAGCAGGTCCGTCGCCGCCAGGAATCGATCGCGGTCGGCGACGGGCACGGCCGCGGGCGCACCGGCGTTATCGAGATCGATGCGGACCCGCACGGCTCCGGGACCCGCGTGCTCGATGGCCTGGGGCCAGCCGTCCACGGGCGTCGCCGGCGCACCGCGCCGCACCCGCAGCACGTAGCTCGCCCGCCGCAGCCGCTCGTGCGACCGCAGCCGTGTGTCGGCCGGGGCCCGCGTGCGATCGACCAGGTCGGGCGGATCGTCGATGGCGCGCCGCGCGTCGCCCTCGGCGGCGCGTTCGATGATCTGTACGACGGCGCCGATCGCCAGCTCGGCCCGCACGAGGTGGCCCTCGGCGTCGAGCCACTCGGTGACGGCCCGGTCGTCCTCGCCCCGCAGCGTCTCGACGCGGGTGACGCGGACCGTGCCCTCGGGCGTCGCCAGCGTGTCGCCGCCGATGATCGTGCGACGGACCGCGACGGGACGGAGGCCGGCCAGCGGATCGAGCACCGCGGCGTCGAATTGCGCCACGCCCCGGGCCACCTGCTCGGCGAATCGTGCCCGATCGCCGGCGGGGCCCACGTGGCGGCCCTCGGGCGTGGGCTCCACGCTCCGCGTCGGCAGGCCGCCGACGGACGCCTCGACCCGCACGCCGCCGTCCTCGAAGCGCCACCTCGTCCGCTGCGTAGCCACATCCTCGCGGAGCGTGCGGGCCATCGATAGCACGCGGCCGTCGGCGTGCTCGACGACCTCGGTCTCGAAGGCGGTCTCGAGCACCGACGCCCCGCGGCGGACGGCGACCCGCATCTCGGTCCGCGTCGTCGTCCGCTCGCCGGCGGTCGTGGTCTCGATCGACATCCAGCCCGCGGGCGTGCCGTCCAGGCGCACCACGTACCACAGCGTGTCTCCCCACGCCACATGGGCGAAGAGCAATACCGCGAGCAGCATCGAGACGAACCAGCGTGCAAGCGGCCGGGCGATCACCAAAAATACTACGTCCACGATCCGCTAGGGTTGCCCGTGATCGACACGCACTGCCACCTGACATTCCCGGAGTTCGAGGGCCGCGTCGCCGACGAGCTGGCCGAAGCGCGGCGGCACGGCGTGCGGGGCGCGATCACGATCTCGACGACGCCGGCCAACGCGCTCGAGTGCCTCACGCTCGCAAGGGCGCACGGCAACGTCTGGTGCAGCGCGGGCATCCACCCGCTGTACGCGGGCGAGGGCCCATTCGACATGGCGGCGCTCGGCAGGGCCATCGCGGACGAGCGGTGCGTCGCCTGGGGCGAGCTGGGGCTCGACGAGCACTACGACCGTCCGCCCCTCGCCCAGCAGCTGGAGGTGCTCGACGCGCAGCTCGGGTTGATCGCGGCCGCCCGCGGACGGGGCATCGACAAGCCCGTGGTCGTGCACTGCCGCGAGGCCTTCGATCGCCTGCTGCCCATCCTGCGGAGCAGCGGCATACCGGGCGACCGCTTCGTGTTCCACTGCTTCACGGCCGGCCCGGACGAGGCCCGCGGCGTGCTCGACTTCGGCGCCATGATCTCGTACACCGGCGTGGCGACGTACAAGAACGCCCGGCCGACGCTGGAGGCGGCGGTGCTCACGCCGGCGGACCGCATCATGGTCGAGACCGACGCGCCCTATCTCAGCCCGCAGCCCGTGCGGGGGCAGCGGCCGTGCCGCCCGTGGATGGTGTCGCTGACGGCGGCGATACTGGCCGAAGCGCGGGGCGAGACGCTCGGGGCGTTCGAAGAGCACACCGACGCCAACGCGAGGCGGTTCTTCGGGATCGAGTTCTGAGCACGCAAGACTCCGAAGTAGGTCCGATACCGCTAGTGTCCGCCATGGCGGAGACCGCGAGGAGGCGAAGCCGACGCGTGCGGCAGGCCACGCCGCGGATGGCGATCCTTGGCGCAGTCATCGGCGTCCTGGCATCCATCGCCGTTGCACCAGCGATGATGCTCGCCGCGCAGTTGCTCTCGAGCGCTGGCACGTACGAGGACATGCGGTACGTTGCCGATAAGGAGGACTGGGTCTACTTCTACGTGGAGGACGATCGCGTTGTCGCCTCCTCGCGTGTCCTGCTGACGCTGCACTGGCAGCGCGATGATGCGGAATCGATGGTGGTTGGCTCCCTCAAGTGGATCCGCGCGCGGCCCGCCAAAGTGCCGTACACGATGTCGTGCGAGATGTCCGCCGGATGGCCCTTCGAGTCCGCCCATGGCAGATACGAGGGCTACTGGCGGGGCGAGCAGGCACGCTTCGAGTCGATAGAGATCGAGCGGAGCCGCGGCTACGTGCGTCGCACCCTCGGGATGACGCAGGTCGACTTCGTGTATCTGCCGCGGTGGGGTGGCCTGGCCGGCAACGCGGTCGTGTATGCGTGCGCGTTCATCGCGCTGTGGTGGTCTGCTCGAGTGGCCCGGCACACCTGGCGGGGGCGGCGGGAACGCTGCCTGTCGTGCGGCTCGCGGCGCGATCCCGATGCCGCCGCGTGCGAGGCCTGCGGCAACGCGGAATGCCCGCCCGGCATCCGGCTGCTCGGCCTCGTGATCGACGACCGCGGCCGGTGCCGCAGGCTGCGCCGCACCCGCGAGAACCTGCGCGCGGCGCTGGGCCAGCGACCCCGCGGCCTCATCGAGCGCGCACGGCTGCGCACCTACATGCATCAGCTGCTGTTCTGGGGATCCCCGGTTCTCTTCTTCCTCCTGATGTGGCTGCTGTTCATGGCCAGGGCGGTGATCGGCTTGGATGAGAACTTGGCGGCGTTCTGGATCGCAGTGCTGCTACCAGCGGTCATCGCACTTCTGGTGGCCCTCCGGTCGTTCTTCATGATTCCCCTCGACCGCCGCCGCGCCCACGCCCGCCTGGCGATCTGTCACGCCTGCTACTACGACCTCAACCGCCTCACGCCCGAGGCCGACCGCTGCACGGTGTGCCCCGAGTGCGGCGCGGCGTGGCGGATCGCCGATGCCCAGCCGGACGCCCAGCCCGAGGCCAAGACCGCGGTCGAGGTCGGCGAACCGCCGGCTCGCGACGCGCCCTAGCCGCCCGTACCATCGCCGCGTGACGCTCGCCTGGCTGCACGATCTCGACCCGGTGGTGGTCCGCCTCGGCGGCTCGTTCGCGATCTACTGGTACGGCATCTCGTACATCTTGGGCTTCGTCCTGGCCTACCTCGTGCTCCGCTGGCTGCGGACGCGGGGGGCCACGCCGCTGGACGCGCCTGCGCTCGGCGACATGGTGGTGTGGGGCGGGCTGGGCGGGGTCATCGGCGGACGCGTGGGCTACGTGCTGCTCTACCGCCCCGACCTGCTGGCCGACGTCTCGTCGAGCGTGCCCTTCTGGGGCGCCATCAACATCACCAAGGGCGGCATGGCGAGCCACGGCGGCTTCCTCGGGGCCATGCTGGGCTTCCTGCTGCTCCAGCGCAGCCTGGCGAAGCGGGCGAGGCTCGACGATCGGCCCGAGCTGGCCGTCCCGCGGACGCACCTGTTCGATCTCGCCGCCTTCGCCGCACCGATCGGGCTGCTGTGCGGGCGGCTGGCCAACTTCGTCAACGGCGAGCTGCTGGGCCGCGTGGCCGCGCCCTTCGGCACGCCCGCGCCGTGGTGGGCGGTGAAGTACCCCCAGGAGGTCACCGCCCGCTGGGACGAACTCTCCGACGACCAGCGGATCGCCGCCGCCGAGGCGGTGGGCATGAGCCCGCTCGAGCTCCGCGTCGAGGGCGGCTGGGACCGCTTCGGGCAGGCCTGGCGGGCGCTGGTGGCGCAGATGCGGGACGGCGATCCGGCCGCCCGCAACCTGCTGGAGGCCTCGCTCAACGCGCGGCATCCCTCGCAGCTCTACCAGGCGCTGGCCGAGGGCGTCGTCGTGCTCGCCGTGCTCGCGATCGTGTGGGCCAGGCCCCGCGCAAGCGGCGTGATCTCGTGCTGGTTCGTCATCACCTACGGCGTGGGTCGCGTCGCCACCGAGTTCTTCCGGCTGCCCGATGCCCACTTCCAGAACCAGACGCCGCTGGGCCTCAGCCGCGGCCAGTGGCTGAGCGTCGCGCTGATCGCCATCGGCGTCGCGGGGCTTGCGTTGATCAAGGCCCGCGGCCGGCCCGACGCGCCCCGCTTCGGCGGCTGGCTGTCGAAGCGCGGTGCGAAGGGCTCACGCATCGCGGCGGCGGCCGAGGTGGCCAACGGCGATCGTCAGTCCGCAGCCGACACCGACCAGAGCTAACGCCCCCGCGACGTGGCCGACGCCCGGCGTGAACGCCCGCGTCGGCCAGTCCTCGGCGTCGAATTCGCTCTGGTTCTCCGCCGTCACGACCTCGCCGTCGATCACGTCGCCGGGCACGGGCGGCACGGCCTCGCGGAATGGGTAGAGCCCCGCGGGTGCGCCAACCAGCAGCCCGAGCAGCACCGCGAGCGTCGGCCGCTCGCAGCGGTGCAGCAGCCAGCGGAGCGCGTTAGCGACCAGCGCGATGCCCAACGCCACGCCGATGCCTACGGGGATGAGCGTGCGGATCGCCGCCGCCCGATCGCCGCTGGCCAGGTCCTTGATCGCGCTGACGACGCTCTCGTACTGGCCCAGCAGCAGCAGCAGGTACGCGCCGCTGACGCCCGGCAGCACCATGGCCGCGGCGCCCGCGGCACCCGCGAGCACGAGGAAGGGCCAGCCCGAGGTCGCGCCCCCGGTTGCGCCCGATTCCTGCGTGATCACGATGCCGATCATCGCCAGCAGGCCCAGCGCCGCGAAACCCAGCACGCGGGCGTCGAGCGGCCGCACGAGGGCGAGCAGCGCCGGCACGCCGCCGATGGTCAGCCCGATGAACAGGGCGTACATCGCCCACCGCGCGTGCTCGAGGCCGAACGCCACGGGGCGGGCCCCAAGGACGATGGCGACGCCCGCCGCCCCGGCGATGGCGGCCAGCGTCAGCAGCATGCCGCGGGAGATCCGCAGCCGCGTGGCGTCCGAGACGGCATCGACGAAGTCGCGGTAGACGCCGGCGGCGACGAGCATCGTGCCGCCGCTGATGCCCGGCACGAGGTTGGCCAGTCCCATCATCGCGCCGCCGACGCCCAGCCTAAGCACGCGGGCGAACATCGGGGCCGGCGGCGTCGGTACGCAGTCCGGTTCCGGGGTCGGCTGGTAGGCGGCGGGCTCGCTCGTCCGGCTGGTCATGCGTGGGGTCCGGGGGCGGGTGGACGGCGGCGATACCATGCGGCCGCGCGGGACGCAGGATAGGGGACGCCATGGCGATACTGGTTACCGGCGGGGCCGGCTACATCGGCTCGCACGCGGTACAGCGGCTGCTGGCCGACGGCCACGCCGTCGTCGCCGTCGACAACATGGCCCGGGGCAACGCCGGCGCCGTCACCCGCCTGCGGACCCTCGGCGGCGACCGCTTCGAGTTCGAGCTGGCCGACACCACCGACCGCACGCTCATGGAGAAGCTGCTCCGCGAGCACCGCATCTCGGCCGTCCTGCACTTCGCGGCGCTGAGCCTCGTCGGCGAGAGCGTCGAGAAGCCGCTGGACTACCACCGAAACAACAGCCTGGTCGCCATCCTCGAAGCCGTCCGATCCGCCCGCGTGCCGCGATTCATCTTCTCGTCGACCTGCGCCATCTACGGCCAGCCCCCCGGCATGCCCGTCGACGAGCAGGCGCCGCGGGCGCCCATCAGCCCCTACGGCGTCTCGAAGCTGCACGGCGAGCAGGTGCTCGGCGACTTCGCGCACGCCGCCCGCGAGCGGGGCTCGCCCTTCGCCTGCGCCGCGTTGCGGTACTTCAACGTCGCCGGCTGCGACCGCGGGGGCGTCCTGGGCGAGGACCACACGCCCCACATGCACCTGATCCCCATCGTGCTCGAGGTCGCGCTGGGCAAACGCGAGACGATCTCGATCTTCGGCGACGACTACGACACGCCCGACGGCACCTGCATCCGCGACTACATCCACGTCGAGGACCTGGTCGACGCCCACCTCCGCGTGCTCGATGCGCTGCGGGACGGCGACCGCCGCGCGTACAACCTGGGCATCGGCCGGGGCTATTCGGTCAAGGAAGTCATCGAATCGTGCCGGAGGGTGACGGGCCACGACATCCCCGCGGAGGTCGCTCCGCGGCGGCCGGGCGATCCGCCGGCGCTGTACGCCAACCCCGCCCAGGTGCAGGAGGAACTCGGATGGACCGCGAGCGTGCAGGAGCTGGACGCGATCGTCGAGTCGGCCTGGAAGTGGATGCACGCCCATCCCGCGGGGTACGCCTCGTGATGAGGGCGCCGCTGCTGCACGTCGTGCTCGTGCTGCTCGCGTCGGCCTGTGCGCTGGCCGACGGCACGCGCAACGACGACGAGATCGACCGCTGGAAGCTCGAGCCCGCCGAGGCCATCTGGCCCGTCCGCGCATTCGAGGACGCGCTGGGCGGCACGGGCGTGATCCTCGAGCTGCCCGGCCACCCCGACCAGTACGCCAGCGGCAGCGTCGGCCGGCCCGGCCAGACCGCCGACGCGCGCGAGCATGCGGCGTTGCTGCTGGACCGCCTCGATGCCGACGCCGCGCGCCCCGAGGCCGACGCCGTCGCGGGCGAGGGCTTCAACTCGGTGGTGTTCGCGCGGCGGGGCGGTGGGGCGCCCGACGATGGTTCGCGGACGCTGCTGTTCGCCTCGCTGCGGCCGACCGAGGGCGCCGCGCTCGCCATCGAGCGCACGTGGATGGCGCTCGAGCCCGCGCACACCGATCGCATCCGCGGGCTGGCGGTCGTGCTGCCGGGCACCTTCGGCTTCCCCCGCGAGCTGTACGAGGCCTGGAGCGACGACCTGCGCAGCCGCGGCTGGACGGTGCTGCGGCTGCTCAGCCAGCCGTCGCGGTTCACCGAGTACGTGCCCATCGACGTCGCCGAGGGCCAGGCCGTCGCCCAGGGTCGCCGGGTGGCGCAGATCGCCGACCAGCGGGCCGCCGAAACCGCCTACGCCGTGCAGGCCGCCGCCCGCTTCGCCGAGGGGCTCTATCCGGAACTCGCCGGGACGCCGCGGCAGATCGTCGGCTTCAGCGGCGGCGCCATCCTGCTGCCCACGGTGGTGGCGCGGGAGCCCGAGCGCTACGAGTCGGCCGTCATCGTCGCGGGCGGCGCCAACACGGCGGCGATCAGCATCGACAGCACCTTCGTCGAACGCTACATCCGCTCGGTGGATTACGAGTTCCTGGGCGCCGATCCGGCGGCGCAGCGTGCCGAGCTCGAGGAGGCCTACCTGCGGGCCTCCACGCTCGATCCCTACCACGCCGCCGCCGCGATGCGGGGCACGCGCGTCCTCATCGTCGATGGCACGAAGGACAAGGCCGTCCCCTTCCGCGACAGCACGCTGCTGTGGGAGCGGCTGGGCCGGCCGGATCGACGGAGCTACCCGACCAACCACGTCACGCTGTTCCTGGCGTTGCCCGAGTGGATGGACGAGATCAACGGCTGGCTCGAGGGCGAGCCGCTGGCCCTGCCGAACGTCGGGGGACCCTAGCGGCGGGCGAACCCCCATCCGCGGCGTGGAGGACCACCGCTACGCTTCCCTTCGTGGACGCCCTGGTCAGCCCATACCACTTCACGACCCGCGAGCCGCCGGTGATGGCCGCCGCGCTGCTGGCAGATCGGGTGTTCACGCTGCTGCCCAGCCCGCCGGGCGGGCAGGATGCCGCCCGCCTCGCCGCCGACCGCGTGCCGGACTACCTCGAGATGATGCGGTCCTGGCGGTGGAGCCAGCCCCTGTGGGAGGCCGGCGTGGTGTCACCCTCGGTGGCCGACGACCTGCCGCCGGCGAGCGAGATGGCCTACGCCTGGCGGCGACTGACCACCGATCCGACCTGCGCGCCGCTCGCGCCGCTGATGCGTCTGGACCTCTACGGCAGCGAGGACGACTACCTGCAAGCCGTCGCCCGCGACGTGCTCAAGGCCGGCCCGGATCCCGGCGTGTCGGTGCCGGTCATGCTGGGGCTGGATCGCTACGCCGCGCGGCACGCGCTGACGGTGGTGCGGCCCGAGCCCGCGTCCGTCGTGCAGAAAGCCGAGGCGCAGCTGAGCGCCCGGCGGGACCGCCTGGCGCTGGTGCTGCCGGTGCTGCTGCAGGCCGACGCCGACACGGTGATCATCGCCCGCGACCTGCTCGAGCCCGAGCTGGAGGCCCTCCGCGCCGCGATGAACGCGGTGGTCGAGGGCCTGACCGCCCAGCCCGTGCGCAACGGCGGGCCGGGGCTCGAGCGGGAGGCCTGGTGCACCCGGGCGCGAGAGGCCGCCGGCCGCTACGCCGCCGCGTTCGCCGAGCACCTGCCCGAGCTGGTCGCGTGCCACGACGCCGACGACGTCGCGCTCGTCAGCGGGCTGGTGGGCGTCACGCTCACGACGCACCCGGTGGACGTCGTGCTCAAGGCCAGCTCCATGGCGACGCGAACGCTGCGGACCAGCGGGCGCGGCCGGAGCCCGGCCTCCGAGCTTGCGACCATGGACGAGCTGGCCGGCCGCCCCGTGTCGTCGATGGTCATCCGGGTGATGAGCCGCGATGCCGCCGCCTGACGCGCCGGAGAACCAGGCTGCCAACCGGTCCGCCAATGAGCTCGCCGGCGAGACCAGCCCCTACCTGCTGCAGCACGCGCACAACCCGGTGCCCTGGCGGCCGTGGGGCGATGCTGCCTTCGAGGAGGCCCGCCGGCGGGACATGCCCGTCTTCCTGAGCGTCGGCTACGCCACCTGCTATTGGTGCCACGTGATGGAGCGCGAGAGCTTCGAGGACGAGGCCACCGCGCGGCTCATGGCGGAGCACTTCGTGTGCGTCAAGGTCGACCGCGAGGAACGCCCCGACGTCGACGAGGCCTACATGGCCGCCACCCAGATCATGACCGGCTCGGGCGGCTGGCCCATGAGCGTCTTCCTCGAGCCCGAGGGCGGCAAGCCCTTCTGGTGCGGCACCTACTTCCCCAGGCAGCCCGCGCACGGGCGGCCCAGCTTCGCACAGGTGCTCGGCGGCATGGCCGCGGCGTGGAAGGACCAGCGGAGCGAGGTGCTCGAGCAGGCCGGCACGCTCGCCGACGCCGTGCGGCGGAGCCTGGGCGTCGACGCGGGCGGCGCGCCGCGCATCGCGGTCGGCCCGCAGGCGGTCGCCAAGGCCGTGCAGGCGCTCGCGCAGATGGTCGACCGCACCAACGGCGGCTTCGGCGGCGCACCCAAGTTTCCCCAGCCGGTGTACCTGGAGCTGCTGCTCGAAGCACGCCAGTCGGTGGACGAGGACACCCGCGCCGCCATCGACACGGCGGTGGTGCGAGCCCTCGACGCCATGGCGCTGGGCGGCATCCACGACCACGTCGGCGGCGGCTTCCATCGCTACGCCGTGGACGCGACGTGGACCGTGCCCCACTTCGAGAAGATGCTCTACGACAACGCCCAGCTGATGGCGGTGTACGCCCGGGCGGCGGCGATCTACGACGACGCCCACTTCGCGCACGTCGTCGCACGCATCGACCGGTGGGCCCGCCGAGAGATGCGCCTGGATGGTGGGGGCTACGCGTCGGCCCTGGACGCCGAGGTCGACCACCGCGAGGGGCTCAACTACCTGTGGACGCCCGAGCAGGTCCGCGACGCGCTCAGCGACGGAGGCGACGCCGCCATCGAGGCCTACGGGCTCGACGCGGGGCCCAACTTCCGCGACCCGCACCATCCCGAGGATCCGCCCGCGAACGTGCTGCGTCTGGAGGCGCGGCGCAACGACCCCGCGGACCTCGACGCCGCCAACGCCGCGCTGCTCGCCGTGCGCGATGCGCGGAAGCAACCGATCCGCGACGACAAGGTGCTCGCGTCGTGGAACGCGATGGCGCTCGCGGGCCTGGCGCGGGCGGCGGCGTCCCTCGGCCGCACCGACTACCTCGACCCCGCTTCGGATCTGGCCGGCTTCCTGCGCACACGGATGGTCGCCAGCGACGGCCTGCCCTTCCGAACCTGGCGCAGCGGCGTCGCCAAGCAGCCCGGCTTCCTTGAGGACGCGGCCTACTACGCGCTGGGCCTCGCGGAGCTTGCACGAGCGCAGCGGGCACTGGACCGGGGCGATGGCGCCGACTCGATCGAGCACGCGGCTACCGTCCTCGATGCCGCGTGGCGGACCTTCGGCGATCCCGATCGCCCCGGCGTGCTCTACGACACGAGGTCGGCCGAGTTGTTCGTGCGGGGCCGCTCGACCTACGACGGCGCCGTGCCCAGCGCCCAGAGCGCGCTGCTGCACGCAATGGCGACGCTGCACGAGCTGGATCCCGGCGGCGGCCACGCCGAGCGCGCGAGGCTGCTGCTGGCATCGCTGTCGGGCGCGATCGCCGAGTCGCCCGTCGCTACGGCGGGCTCGACGGCGGCCCTGCTCCGCTGGCTGCGGCTGGATCCCGATCTTGCCCGCGACGCGACGGCCGCCGAAGCCGAGCGGCTCGAGGCCGACGGCCCGCCGATCGATCCAGACTTCACGCCCGTGGAGATCTACGCCAACGGCGACCGCGTGACGCTCGCGCCCGGCGCCCCGGCGCAGATCGATCTGGTGCTCCGCATCGCCCCCGGCTGGCACATCTACGCGGCCGATCCCGGGGGCGAGGATCTGCCCGGCCTCCGCGTCGGCCTGCACCGTGGCTCGGGCGTCCGCGTGTACGCCGACTACCCCAAGGGCTCCCCGTGGTCGCGGGACACCGGCGTCCTGGTGCACGAGCGGGAATTGGAGTTCCCCGTCGCTCTCGAGCTGGAGGGCGAGTGGTCGGGCCGGCCGATGCTCGCCGTCCGCTTCCAGGCGTGCGACGACTCCCGGTGCCTGCCGCCGCGGGTCGTCGAGCTCGACGTGGCGATCGATCGCGCCGGCGCGTCAGACGCCCAGTAGGGCCGTCGCCACGCCCAGGTAGATGAGGATGCCGCTGATGTCCATCAGCGTGGCGACGAGCGGGCTGGATAGGTTGGCCGGGTCGGCCCGCAGCTTCTCGAGCGCCAGCGGCAGCAGCCCGCCGAGCATCGCCGCCCAGGTCACGATCGCGAAGACCGCCAGGCCCACGGCCAGGCCGACGCGGGCGGGCTCGTCGGTCGTCGCCAGCCCGAGGCGATCAACGACGAACACGATGCCCACGCCCATCGCCCCGAGCGCCAGCCCCAGCGCCGCGCCGGTGAGCAGTTCCTTGCGGGCCACGCGGAGCCAGTCCCGCGGCGCCACCTCGCGGAGCGACACGGCGCGGATCAGCAGGCTCGACGCCTGCGTGCCCGTGTTGCCGCCGCACGAGATCATCAGCGGCACGAGCATCGCCAGGATGAGGTGGGCCTCGAGCGCCGCGTCGAAACCGCCGAGGATCGCGATGGTGACCACCTGCACGACGAAGAGCACCGCCAGCGCCAGCCCGCGCTTGCGGAGCATCGAACCGAGCGAGGTCCGCATGTAGGGCTCACCCAGCGCCTCGACGCCGGCGAGGAGCTGGATGTCCTCGGTGGCCTCGGCCTCCACCACGTCGGCCACGTCGTCGATGGTCACGATGCCGAGCAGCACCCCGGTGGTATCGACCACCGGCAGCACCGTGCGGTCGTAGTCGAGCATGGTGCGGGCGGCGTGCTCCTGGTCGTCGGTGGCGCTCAACGCCAGGAAGCCGTCGTCCATCAGCGACCGCACGTCGTCCCCGGGCTCGGCGAGCAGCACCGAGCGGATGTGCAGGTCGTCGATCAGCTTGTTGTCGTCGTCGATGACGTACACCCAGTGCACCGTCTCCGCGTCGCGGCCGAAGCGGCGGATGTGCGCGAGCGCCTGGGCGATGGTCCACTCGGGCCGCAGCCGCACGTAGTCGGGGGTCATCAGCCGCCCCACGGATTCGTCGGGATAGCCCAGGATCTGCTGGGTGACGCGGCGGTCCTCGTCGCCCAACTGGTTCATCAGCCGGGTGGCGGCGGCGGTGGGCATCTCGTCGAGCAGCGCCGCGCGGTCGTCGGGGTCCATGGCGCCCAGCATGGTCCGCGTGGCGCGGTCGCCCAGGGCGTCGATGATCGCCTGCTCGCTCTCGTAGTCGAGGGTGGCGAAGGCCTCGCCCGCCAGCTCCCGCGGCAGCAGCCGGAACGCGACGGCGGCCTCCTGGGGGCTCAGCAGGTCGAGGACGGCGGCGACGTCGAAGGGCGGCAGCGGCGCCAGGGCGTCGCGGAGCTCCCGATAACGCCGGGCCGCGATCAGCTCGCGGATCTCGACGTCCAGCAGCTGGGCGGTGGGGTTGGTCTGTCCGGGCATGGGAGCGGAGCCTATCGTCGCGACCGGCGGATCCGCGGCTGGGTGGGCTGCGGATCGGCTCCTCCGGACCCACGACCGACGCCCCGGCGAATCGGCGGCTCGACGCCCTGGGAGTGCATCGCGATGGCCAAGCTGTTCTACTCGCTCGATGAGACGTGCCAGAAGCTCGGCAAGTCCGAGGACGAGGTCATGGCCCTCGTGGAGTCCAACCAGCTCAGCAAGTTCGTCGACGGCGACAAGCTGATCTTCAAGGTCGACCAGGTCGACCTGCTGGCCAGCGGCGACGACGACGACGGCGGCCTGGGCTTCGCCGACGACGAGCCCGCCATCGGCCTGGAGACCGACGATTCGGGCGTGCTGGGCTTCGCCGACGACGAGCCCGCGGCCGGCGAGGCCAAGGAGCAGACCGGCATCAGCATCTTCGACGTTGACGAGACCGAGGAGGCCGACGCCGCCGCCCAGACCCAGATCACCTCCGCTCCCAGCTTCGGCATGGAGACCCACGGCGATCCGGCCGCCTCGGGCTCGGGCCTGCTCGACATGACCCGCGAGGCCGACGACACCTCGCTCGGGGCCGACCTGCTCGAGGACTTCGGCGCCGGCGACGGCGAGGCCTCCACGGTGGGCGAAGGGGCCGAGGTCGGCGGCGGAGCCCTCTTCGAGGACGCCGGCAACCCCGCCGCCGCCCAGCCCGCCGCCGTCGTCTACGCCGAGGAGACCATCAGCCCGCTGCCCTCGGGCCTCGCGGGCGGCGCCTGCCTGGGCCTGGCGGTCGCCATGGCCCTCAGCTTCGCGGTGCTCGTCGCCATCATGACCGGCGGCGAGGCCGTCTTCGGCGACCTGCTCAACCAGCTCAGCCTGCTCATCGCGGCCGGCGCATCCGCGGGCCTGGTGGTCCTCGGCGCCATCATCGGCGCCCTGGCCGGCAAGATGGCCGGCTGATCGACCTCTCGGATCCGGGCACACACGCCCGGGCACCCCTTCCCTAGAACCTGCATCTGTGCCGACCTCGCCGGCCAATGGCGAGGGTTGGTTCATTGGATGCTCGTGGCCCCGCGAGTGCCTGTCGCCTGGCTCGGGGGCAACCTGTCGGATGCGCGCGGCCCGGGGCGCAGGATGTTCGCTCCGAACTCCGGCTTCCGCCAGGGACACCCCGACAACAGTGCGGGCGACGGCCAAGCGACGGCGTACGAGCGCGGAACGATGATTCCAAGTTTTTGTGGAATAAAGACTTACGGCCGTTGGCCCGGCGTTGCACACATCCCGACAGCGATGATCACGGCTACGTCTATCTCTTTCTCTCATATCAAGAAGAAGAGGAGGCCCGAGCCGGACCGGCCATTGGGCTGCCGCGTGGCGAACGTGTGTCCATGATGTGGATAACCAGTCAATAGTCCGTGCCCTGGCAGCCGGGGCACCAGACGGTGGTGCGCTGGGCCACGAGATCCGAGGCCAGCATGCGGCCGCATCCGTGGCAGGCGAGGCCCGCCCGGCCGTAGACGCGGTGACGTGCCTGGAACCCGCCGGGCTCACCGCTGGGGTCGCGGTAGTCGCGGATGGAGGACCCCCGGGCCCGGACCGCGCTCGCCAGCGTGCGGCGAATGGCAGCCGCTAGGGCGGAGATCCGGGGTGGATCCAGGGCGGCGGCGATCGCCCGGGGATGGATCCGCGCGGCGAAGAGGCTCTCGTCGGCGTAGATGTTGCCCACGCCCGCGAGCACCCGCTGGTCGAGCAGCGCCGCCTTGATGGGCCTGCGGGCGCCGTCGAGGGCGGCCCGCAGCTCCGCGGCCCCGATGGCCAGGGCATCGGGCCCCAGCGCAGCGTCGAACCGCTCGCCCCCGGCGTCGACTAGCCAGAGCCCGCCGAAGCGGCGGGGGTCGCGGAAGACCAGGCGGCCGCCGTCATCGAGGCGCCAGGTCGCGTGCACGTGGTCGCCCGGCAGGCGGCCGGCCCGGGCGGCGCGGAGCAGCTGCCCCGACATGCCCAGGTGCACGCGGATCGCCCGGCCGTCGGTCGCGATGATGGCCAGCTGCTTGCCCCGCCGCTCGAGGCCCGCGATCACCGCGCCGGCGAGCATCTGGTCGCGTGCCAGGCGGCGGGGCCTGGCGGGGGTTCGCTGCCGCGCGAAGCCGCCAGGCGGGTCGCCCGGCGCGACCGCGATGTCGCGGCGGTGCAGCGTGGCGGCGGCGACCGTCCGGCCGACCAGGTGCGGCTCGAGCGATCGGCGGAGGGTCTCGACCTCGGGCAGCTCGGGCACCCGCGAGGCTATCGGCCGGCCGATCGGGCGTCGCCGCACGCCGCGGAGTACCCTGCTCGGGGGCGGTGCACGTCGGCGGTCGTCAGGGTGGTGCCATGGATCGAGCAGAGTTCGAAGCGAGCGCGGTAGAGCACATCGATGCGGTCTACCGGCTGGCGTACCACCTGACGCGCAGCCCGGACCGGGCCGACGAGCTCGTGCAGGAGGTCTACCTCCGCGCCCTCAAGAGCGAGACGTGGAAGTCCTTCGAAGAGCGGGGCGGGGGCATGCGGGCCTGGCTCTTCACGATCGCCCACAACGCGTTTTATTCGGACCTCAAGCGGGAGGGCCGCCGCCCGACGCCCGTGGGCGAGTTCTTCGAGGAGAGCGACGGCGAGACCGGCCCGGGCGAGGCGATGCCCGCGTGGGATCGGGCCCACTTCGACTGGGACCAGGTCGACGACTCGCTCAAGGAGGCGGTCACCGAGCTGAAGCCCGAGTTCCGCGAGATCCTGCTGCTGTGGGGCGTCGAGGGGCTGAAGTACCGCGAGATCGCCGAGGTTCTGGAAGTGCCGATCGGGACGGTCATGTCGCGGCTGCACCGCGCCCGGCGGCTGCTGGCGGACGCCCTGATGGCGGATGCCGCCACGGTAGAAAGACTCGGATTGGATCGCCTTTCTTCGGATGAAAACGGCGAGGACCGGGGTTAGGCGTGTAGCGACGCCGGCCGCGGGTCCCGTATCGGGGTCCGAGGGGCCCGTCGGGTGCAACATCGCGGGGTTCTCTGCTCGATCGTCTCCTGGCAATCGGAGTTGGTGGCAATGTCGGACGTTGGTGGTGGCAATCCTGGAGGCCTGGGCGAGGCCGAACTCGCCCGCCTGATCCGCGGGTCGGCCGACGGCGAGCTGCTCGCCGACGAGCAGGCCCGGCTCGATGCCCTGGTCGCCGAGCGGCCCGAGGTGCTCGATCTCGTCGAAGACGAGCGCCGGCTCCGCTCGGCCGTGGCGCGCGTGATGGACGGGCCCCCGTGCCCGCAGGCGACCCGCGATCGCGTGGCGGCGCTGCTCGCGTCGACGCCGCTCGATGGAGCCAAGCCCGTATCGGATTCCCATTCCGACGTGCGGTCCGCGACGCCTGCGGACGATCACTATCCAGGCGAGGCGCACGACGATCCGCCGCAGCCCATCGTGCTGCGGCAGCGCGTCCCGTTCGTCGGCCGTGCACTGGCACTGGCGGCGGCGGTGCTTCTCGTCGTCACCGCGGTGATCGCCTTCCAGCAATTCGGCACGGGCTCGGCCGGCGGGCCACCCTCGGGCCTGCAGCTGGCCAGCTTCATGACCGACGAGCATTCGCGGTGCCGCATGGCGCCCGACATGATCGAGAAGTTCACCGAGCGCGACCTCGCGCAGGTACCCGCGGCCTTCCGGGATTGGCTGGGCGCCGATCTCTCGACGACCCACCTGCTGGGCGGCGACGCGCGGCTCATCGGCGCCGGCCGCTGCGGCGTGCCGGGCGACGGCCCCTCGGTCCACCTGCTCTACGAAGCCTTCAACGCCCAGGGCGAGAAGGTCGAGGTGAGCCTCTACGTGCAGCACTGCGACGACGAGCGCTTCGCCGAGGGCAAGGCCTTCCGCGTGGGCGACGAGTCCGAGACCGTCGTCGGCTGGCGGCGGGGCGACTTCGTGCACTACCTCGTGACGACCAACGCCGAGGACACGAAGCACATGGCCGAGCGGATGTCGGCCCCGGAGGTCAACGGCGCGCTCTAGGTCGCCCGGTCACTGACCCTGTCGGTCAATCCACGTCGAGCAGCTCGATGTCGAAGATGAGGTTCGCCCGCGGCGGGATGCTCGGGGGCGAGCCTCGCTCGCCGTAGCCCATGGACCAGGGGATCTCGAGCCGGCGGGTGCCGCCGACCTTCATGCCCGGGATGCCCACCTGCCAGCCCTGGATCAGCCGCCCCAGCGGGAACTCGACGGGCTCGCCGCGATCGTGGCTGCTGTCGAACTTGGTGCCGTCCTCGAGCGTGCCGGTGTAGTGGACCTTGACGGTGGCGCCCGGCGGGCACTCGGTGCCGTCGCCAACCTGGATCTCCTCGGCCACGACGCCGCCGGTCATCTCGATGCGCTCGCCCATGTGTGCATTCCTTTCGCGGGTGTGCGTTGTGTGTGGTTTCGCGTGCCGCCGGTGTCTGGCCCCGCTATTGCAGGCCGATGAGCTCGACCTCGAAGACCATCGCGCTGCCCGGCGGGACGAGCGGCTCGTTGCCGGCGTCGCCGAAGGCTTGGTCGGCGGTCAGTTCCACGCGGCGGACCCCGCCGACGCGCATGCCGATGAGGGCGCGGCGGAGGCCCGGCAGCGGCTCCTCCACGACGAGCGGCACGACCTGGAGCTGGTTGACCGAGAAGGTGTCGGCCACCTGCGTGCCGTCCTCGAGCTGCGCGAGGTAGTGCACCACGGCGGTCCGGCCCTCTTCGGCCAGATCCCCCGTGCCGGCGAGCACGTCGCGGATGGTGATGCCCTCGGCGACGACCTCAGGTTCGCTCGCGAAGGTGGTCGACCAGGTGCGGACGGGCTTCCAGTTGATCAGCTCGATCTCGTAGACGAGCGTGGCGTCGGGCGGCACCAGCGGCGGACTGCCCTCGCTGCCGAACCCCAGCTCCGGGGGCATCACGATCTGGATGACGCCGCCGGGCCGCATGCCCGGCAGCGCCCGCTTCCAGCCCTCGACGGCCTTGCCCAGCGGGATGGTGATGGGCTGGCCCGCGTCGTAGGTCGAGTCGATCCGGGTGCCGTCCTGCAGCTCGCCGATCAGGTGGATCGTGATGGAGGCGTCGTCGGGCAGGACCGCCCCGCCGGCGTCGCCCTCGCGCACGACGCGGCGGACGAGGCCCTCGCCCAGGTCCTCCTCGCGGAGCCACTCGGCGGCGAGCTTGCGGGCGTTGCGGAAGCTGAGCACCTCGACCTCGAAGACCAGATCGGCGCCGGCGGGCACGCCCGGCGGGCGCCGCTCGGCGTCGCCGAAGGCCAGCGCGGCGGGGGCCTCGATGCGTCGCACGCCGCCGGCCTTCATGCCCACGACGCCCCGCTCGAAGGCCGGCAGGGTGTTGGCCAGCCGCAGCGTCACGGGCTGCCCCGTGCGGCGGCTCCACTCGTAGATCTCGCCCGTGTCGGCCACCGCGCCCACGAAGTGCAGCAGCACCATCGGTGCGCCCGGCTCGATGGCGGTGTCGCCCGAGCCGACGGCGATGTCGCGGATGACTAGGCCGTCGCCCAGGTCGACCGGCTCGCCCTCGAACTCGGTGGCCAGCTGCGGCGGCTTGGGCGGGTTCTCGACGCCGAGCACCTCGACCTGGAAGATCAGGTCGGCCATCGGCGGGATCGTCGGCGGCCGGCCGGAGGCGCCGTAGGCCTTCGCCCACGGGATCTCGAGCCGCCGCGTGCCGCCCACGCGCATCCCCGGGATGCCCTCCTGCCAGCCCGCGATGAGGCTGCTTAGCGGGAACGTGGCGGGCTGGCCGCGCGAATAGCTGGAGTCGAACTCCGAGCCGTCGCTGGCCAGCGTGCCGCGGTAGTGGATGGTGACCGTCGCGCCGGGCTCGACGAGCTCGCCATCGCCGACGACCAGGTCCTCGATGCCCAGCTGGGTAAAGGGCTCGGGTGCATCAGGCTCCGACGCCGCGGGCTCGGGTTGTACTTCTGGTTCCGGAGCGGGCTCGGTCGTCGGTTCGGACGGGGGCGGCTCCGGGGCATCGTCCGATGGCGGGGCATCGGCAACGGTCGGCTCCCGCGGCGCGTCCTGCGGCTGGGGGCCCGGCGTTGGCTCGGTGGAATCGCCGGCGGCGCTGTCGGCGGCCGTATCGGCTGCTTGGTCGCCCTCGCCCTCGCCGTTGCCGCTGCAACCGGGCAGGACCAGGGCCGAGACGATCGCCACCAGCAGCAGGGCCGCTCGGGATCGACGCGGGTCGTCTACGCGCATGGAGCGTGCATTCATCGGCGACTCTAGGGCTTGCGGCCGCCGGCCCCGGCGGCGCGCGGAGATACCATCCCCGGCTCATGACGCACGAACGGCGGCCCGTGATCGCGATTTCGATGGGCGATCCGGGCGGGATCGGGCCCGAGGTGCTGCGCGGCGCCCTCGAGGCCGGTGCCACCGATGGCGCCCGCAGCGTCGTGTACGGGCCATCCCGGGCGATGGGCGAGCACGCGTGGCCCGTGGTGCGCGACGCGGGCGACGTCGATCCTCGGGCTGACGTCACCGTGTGCGATGCGCACGCCGACGACGGGGCGCCCTTCGAGGCGGCGCCCGGCCCGCGGGGCGGCGCCATCAGCCACGCCGCCGTGCTGGCCGCCATCGACGCGACGCGGCTGCCCGAGGGCCACCCGGCGAGGGCCAACGCGATCTGCACCGGGCCCATCAGCAAGGAGGCCTGGTTCGCCGCCGGCCTGCGGGACCACACGGGCCACACCGAGCTGCTGGCCGAGCGGATGGGAGCGCGGCGGCACGCGATGGCGTTCGTGAGCGAGCCGCTGCTGGTGTCGCTGGCCACGGCGCACGTGCCGCTGCGGGAGGTCGCCGGCGCGCTGACCACCGATCGCATCGTCGACGTGATCGAGCTGTCGGCCGAACTCTGCCGCACGCTCGGCATCGCGCGGCCGCGGCTAGGCGTGGCGGGCGTCAACCCCCACGCGGGCGAGGCCGGCGCACTCGGCTTCGAGGACCAGCGGGTCATCGCGCCGGCGGTCGAGCGCGCGAGGGCCGCCGGCCTGTGCGTCGAGGGCCCGCTGCCGGGCGACACCATCTTCCGCGACGCGCGGCGGACCGACCCGTCGTCTCGCTTCGACATGGTCGTCGCGATGTACCACGACCAGGCACTCGCGCCGCTCAAGCTGGTGGCCTTCGAGTCGGCGGTCAACACCACGCTGGGACTGCCCGCGCCCCGCACCAGCCCGGACCACGGCACTGCTTTCGGCATCGCGGGCACCGGCGTCGCCGACTGCGGTTCCATGGTGGCGGCGTTGCGGCTGGCGGTCGCGCTCGCGAGGGGTGGTGCGGCGTGACGTTGCCGGGCGACCCCAGGGAGCAGCGGGCCTTCCTGCGCCACCCGCTTGTGGACATGCTGATCATCGCGGCGCCCAGCGTCGTGCAGATGACCAGCCACACGCTGATGCAGTTCGTCGATTCGTGGATGGTTGCGCTGTGGGGCAAGGACCCCATCTACGTCTCCGCCCAGGGCAACGGCGGCTTCAGCGTGTGGGTGCCCATGTCCATCATCTTCGGCATGGCGGGCGTGGTGAACAGCTTCGTGTCGCAGAACCTCGGGGCGGGCACGCCCGCGAAGGGCGCGCGGTACGCCTGGGCCCAGTTCTGGATCAGCGTGGTCGCCGCCGCGCTCATGCTGCCGCTCATCTGGCTGTACCCGCGGATGTTCGAGGCCTTCGGCCACAGCGAGGAGCTCATCCGCCACGAGACCCAGTACGCGACCATCCTGCTGGCAGGCGCCGTGCTGCCCATGGCCAGCAAGGGCGTGGCGAACTACTTCTTCGGCATGCACCGCCCGGTCATCCCGATGACCGCGGCGCTGCTGGGCAACGCCGCCAACATCCTCGCCAACTTCGTGCTGATCTTCGGCTTCGAGCCGCTGGGCATCCCCGAGATGGGCCTGGTGGGCGCGGCCATCGGCACGGTCATCGGCAGCGCGGTCGAGCTGGTGCTCCCCGCCGTCGTGT
The DNA here is from genome assembly GCA_039819165.1 of Planctomycetota bacterium. Taxonomy (NCBI): domain Bacteria; kingdom Pseudomonadati; phylum Planctomycetota; species Planctomycetota bacterium. The sequence continues at coordinate 2,207,398 of JBCBSM010000001.1, read as the reverse complement.
TCCTCGGGCCGCGGTGGGCCCGCAGCTTCGCGACGCGGGCATCGTGGCGGCCGCGCATCAAGCCCATCGGCGAGCTGCTCCGCGTCGGCACGCCCGCGGGGTTGATGTTTGTCAACGAGATGGTGTGCTTCGGCTACCTGCTGGTGGTGCTGGGCGGCCGCTTCGGCGAAGCGCAGCAGGCCGCCGGCCACATCGCGCTGCGGTACATGAGCCTGTCGTTCATGCCCACGGTGGGGCTGTCCATCGCGGTGACGGCGATCGTCGGGCGGCTCATCGGCATGGGCCGCCTCGACCTGGCCGAGAAGCGGGCCTGGCTCGGCACGGGCCTGGCCGTCGCGTACATGGGCGGCTGCGCGGCGTGCTTCGTGATCTTCCGCGAGCAGCTCATCGGCCTGTTCGTGCCCGAGGGCACGCCCGCGGAGGAGGCCGCCGAGCTGCTCCAGACCGGTGCGCTGATCCTGATCGCGGCCGCGGTCTTCCAGGTCTTCGACGCCGTCGCGGTGACCATCAGCGGCGCCCTGCGGGCCGCGGGCGACACGCTGGTGCCCAGCATCCTGACGATCACGCTGTCGTGGGCGCTCATCGTCGGCGGGGGCCACCTGGCCATCGAGCTGAAGCCCGAGTGGGGCGTGCTGGGCCCGTGGATCGGCGCGAGCGCCTACATCGTCGTGCTCGGGCTGGCGCTGCTGGTCCGCTTCCGGATGGGGGCCTGGAAGCGGATGCGGCTGGCCGAGGCCCCGCCGCCGGATGCCGATCCGCGAGCCAACGGGCCCACCCCGGACAAGGCCCGGCCGCCCGCCGACGCCTAGCATTGCGACTGGCATCGAGCGGTCGGGCACCGCGTTTGCAAGCACCATCCGGAGGTTCTGCGTGACATCGAGCACGTCCAACAGCGCTCTCGACGTGGTCATCGGCGCCGGCGGCGATGCCGCCGAGGGCGCCAGGCTGTACAAGGAAGCCCTCGTCCACATCGAGGCGGGCGCGCGGGAGCGGGCCATCGAGGCGCTGCGGGCCTCGATCAACGCCGACCCCCAGAACGACGACGCCATGTTCCACCTGGCCTACCAGCTCGACCTGCTGGGCGAGGAGGACGAGGCCATCGCGCTCTACGAGCGGGTCTGCGAGAAGATGCCCGCGCCCGTCAACGCGCTGCTCAACCTGGCCGTGCTCTACGAGGACCGGGCCGAGTACGCCCGGGCCGAGCGGTGCCTGAGGCAGGTGCTCGACACCGATCCCAACCACATCCGCGCGCGGCTGTATATGAAGGACGTCGCCGCCAGCCGCGAGATGCGGCCCGAGGACGACTCGGAGCGCGATCACCTCAAGCGGCGGGCCGAGCTGGAGACGCCCGTCACCGAGTTCGATCTCTCGGTGCGGGCCCGCACCGCCCTCAAGCGGATGAACATCCGCACGCTGGGCGACCTGCTGCGGACCACCGAGGCCGAGCTCTTGAGCTACAAGAACTTCGGCGAGTCGAGCCTCGACGAGATCAAGCGGATGCTCGCCGGCAAGGGCATGGCGCTCGGCCAGGGCGTGGACGACGGCCACCGCTCGGGCCGCCGCAGCGCGCTCGATCGCTTCCGCGGCACCAGCCAGGAGGCCATGCTCAACAAGCCGGTCACCGACCTGGCGCTGTCGGTGCGTGCCCGCCGCGCGCTGCAGCTGCTCAGCATCCAGACGCTGGGCGACCTGGTCAGCCGTACCGAGGCCGAGCTGATGGGCGTCAAGAACTTCGGCGCCACGTCGCTCAGCGAGGTGAAGCAGCGGCTGGCCGAGATCAACCTCAGCCTGCGGTCCTTCGACGAGTAGATCCGCCGACCGCGCCGATTCTGCCGATGCGAGCCGGCGTGGGCCGTTCGCGCTCGCCCCATCGAAATCGTGACGGCGATCGCTCCGCGTTCGGGGCCGATCGCCGGTTTTGGGCGGCGGGGCAAGATTGGCTTGCGTCCGGGCGGGTTTCTCGGTATGCTGGGCCTGCCCCGGTCGGTACTCGGGGTGCATTCCTCGCAAGGGCGACCCGGCATCTCGTGGCGTCGGGTCGCCTTTTCTACTCGGTGCCCCCGGATCTGGGGGTGCCAAGCGCCTCGCCGTCCGTCGCTACGTCGGGTGCGACCTCCGGGCGCTTCTTATGTCTGTTCGGTCGTGGCCGCGGGGGGTGGATCGCCGCCGTCCGCCCGGCGATAGACACGCCGCCCCTCGGCGTACGCCGCCGGGTCGGCCTCGATGCGCATCGGCTCGCTCGCGGCGTGCTGGGCGTGCAACTTCCGCAGCACGGGCACGCACCAGCCGCAGCCCGTGCCCGCGCCGAGGCACTCGGAGATGAGCGAGGCCACCGGCGGATCCTCGCGCTCGATGAAGGCGGTGATCTTCCGCAGCGGCACGCGGAAGCACAGACAGATGTCGTCGTCGGGGCCCATCAGCCGTCGTCGTCGGGCGTCGCCGGCAGCGGCTCGCCGATGGTGTAGTTGAGCCGATGGCCCAGCAGCCGCTCCATGAGGGCGGGGTTGCCGCCGACTTCTTCCATGCGGAGCATCGCCTCGCCGACGGGCAGCCCCTCGTGCTCGACGAGGTAGGCCGCCCACAGGTGCCGCGCGCGGCCGCCCGACGCGCAGTGCACCAGCACCGGTCCGTCGACGCCGTCGATCGCGGCCGCGAAGGCGTCGACCTGCGTTGCGTCGTAGCCAATATCGCCGCCCATCGGCAGGTGCACGTAGCGCATGCCGCGGGCCTCGGCCTCGGCTGCCGGATCGAAGTCGAGCCTGTCGATCTCCTCCTGCGTCCGCAGGTTGACCACGAGCGCCGTGCCGTCCTGTGCCTGGAGGGCGTAGTCGCTCGGCATGGGCTGGCCGGCGATCCGCCAGCGGTCCCACTCGTGCACCGTGATGGGCTCGGGTGCGGCCGCCTGCGTGTCGTCGGCGGGCTGCGACTGCTCGATGATGGGATCGCCGCACGGCCCACAGGCGCAGCCGGCGGCGAGCAGGGCGGACGCGGCGAGGCCGGCGACGGCGAGGGGGCGTGGCTCGATCATGCCCAAGCGTACGATGCCCGCCTCGCCGGGTTGCGGCCCGCGAACAGGAGTGAAACATGAGCCCGATGCGCGTGAAGCAAGCCCTGGCCGCCGACGTGGGCGAGCGCGTGACGCTCGAGGGCTGGGTCCGCACGCGGCGGGACTCCAAGGCCGGCCTGAGCTTCATCCAGCTGCACGATGGCTCGTGCTTCGATCCCATCCAGGTCGTCGCCAAGAACGACCTGGCCAACTACGAGGCCGAGATCCTGCACCTCACGACGGGCTGCGCCGTCGAGGTCGAGGGCGAACTGGTCGAGAGCAAGGGCAAGGGCCAGCGGGTCGAGGTGCAGGCGTCGGCCGTCCGCGTCGTCGGCCTGGTCGAGGATCCCGACACCTACCCCGCCAGCGCCAAGCGGCACACCTTCGAGTACCTCCGCGAGGTGGCGCACCTGCGGCCCAGGACCAACACCTTCGGCGCCGTCGCCCGCGTGCGGCACCGCTTGGCGATGGCGGTGCATCGCTTCTTCGACGAGCACGGCTTCTACTGGGTGCACACGCCCATCATCACCACCAGCGACGCCGAGGGCGCGGGGCACCTCTTCCGCGTGAGCACGCTGGACGCGATCAGCCCGCCACTCACGGAAGACAAGGGCGACGTCGACTGGCGCGAAGACTTCTTCGGCAAGCCGTCGTTCCTGACCGTGTCGGGCCAGCTCAACGTCGAGACCTACTGCTGCGCGCTGGGCCGGGTGTACACGTTCGGCCCGACGTTCCGGGCCGAGAACAGCAACACGAGCCGGCACCTGGCCGAGTTCTGGATGATCGAGCCGGAGATCGCCTTCGCCGATCTCGCCGACAACGCCCAGCTCGCCGAGGACCTGCTCAAGTACGTGTTCGACGACGTGCTGACGCACTGCGGTGACGACATGGCGTTCTTCAACGAGCGGATCGAGAAGGGCGTTGCGGAGCGCCTCCGCATGGTCGCGGGCGCGGAGTTCCGGCGGCTGCCGTACACCGAAGCAATCGACATCCTGCAAAAGAGCGGCGAAGCGTTCGAGTTCCCGGTCGAGTGGGGGGCCGACCTGCAGAGCGAGCACGAGCGCTACCTGACCGAGAAGGCCTTCGAGCAGCCCGTGATCGTGACGGACTACCCCAAGGACATCAAGGCCTTCTACATGCGGATGAACGACGACGGCAAGACGGTCGCCGCCATGGACGTCCTGGTGCCGGGCGTGGGCGAACTCGTCGGCGGCAGCCAGCGCGAAGAACGCCTCGACGTGCTCGACGCCCGCATCGACGCGATGGGCCTGCCCAAGGAGCAGTACGGCTGGTACCGCGACCTCCGCCGCTACGGCACCGTGCCGCACGCGGGCTTCGGCCTGGGCTTCGAGCGGCTGGTGATGTACTGCACGGGCATGCAGAACATCCGCGACGTGATCCCCTTCCCGCGGGCGCCGAAGCAGGCGGAGTTCTGAGCCGTCCTACGGCATCGCCGCCTCCAGCCCGATCCGCCGCACGCCGAGCCTCGATAGAACGTCCTGCACCGCGACGACGTGCTGCCAGGTCGCGCCGTCGCCCCCGCTCAGGCGGACGATGAGCGCTGCCGGGTCGGCGGCGCTCAGGCGGCGGGCGGCGGTGGATTCGAGGTCCGCCAGCGGGATGGGATCGCCGCCCAGGCCGAAGACGACCGGTGCGCCGTCGACCACGCGAACCCGCACGGCCAGCGCGGGCTCGGGCAGCGCGAAGGCGTCGGCCGGCGGGGCGTCGCCGCCGTCGGTCCGGGGCAGGCCCGCGGCCAGGAACCACTCGGGCCCCACGAACACGACCGTCGCCATGAAGAACACGAGGATGACGAGCACCACGTCGACCATGGGCGCCATGTTGGGGCCGTAGATTGGCCGGGTGTCGCGGCTCCGCCTCACGGCGCCACCCGCAGCCTGGGGCCGGTGGGCGAGCCCGTGCGTTCGGTGGCGACCCGGACGGCGTCGACGCCCGCGTCGCGCAGGTCGGCCAGCACGGGGGCGAGGGCGGCGTAGGGCAGGGCCGCATCGGCGCGGAGGTGCACGACCCGCACGCCGCGAAGCACGCTGGGGAGCTCGCCGCGATCGAGCGGCACGCCGTCGGCGTCGATCGTCAGGTTCGGGCCCTCGGTCCGCACGTTGAGGAAGACGCCCGCGGCGTCGGCCTCGGGATCGCCCGAGCTCGAGCGGGGCAGCACCAGCTGGCTCCGCTGCTGCGAGGCCAGCTGGCCCACGAGCAGGTAGAAGATGATCAGGCACATCACCACGTCGATCATCGGCGTGACGTTGAGATGGCCCGCGCCGTTCTCCCGGACCCGCCGCCGGCGTCGCATTAGCCGTCCCCGGCCCGCGGCTCGTCGTCGGGTTCGGCCGCGCCCGGCTCCGCGACGGCCGGCTGCTCGGGCGCGTCGTCGTCTGCGGGAGGCATGTCGAGCCGCGCGGCCACGCGCTCGACGTAGGTCGCCGAGATCGCCAGCGCCTCGTCGCACAGCCGATCGGTCCGTCCCCGCAGCCAGCCATAGGCCAGCAGCGTCGGCACCGCGAGGCACAGCCCTAGCAGCGTGTGGAAGAGCGCCTTGCTGATGCCCAGCGACAGCTCGGCGGGCCCCGCGGTGCCACCCTCGACGCCGATGGTGGTGAACGCGAGGATCATGCCCCAGACCGTGCCCGCCAGCCCGACGAGCGGAGCAAGGTTGCCGATGGTCGAGAGCGGCTCGATGCGGCGGAGCCAGCGGGCGCACTCGGCGTCGGCGGCGGTCTGGGCGGCCTCCCGCGCCGACGCCGACGTGTACGCGCTCTCCAGCATCACCCGTAGCACGATGGCCGGGAAGGCGTCCCGCCCCCGCACGTAGGCGGCGATCTCCGACAGCGGGCGGGTGGCGGTCAGCGCGTCGAGCCGGCCGAGGTCCTCGGGCGGCAGCATCCGGGTCCGCCGCACGTCGGCGACGCAGCGGTAGAACAGGGCGGCAGCGGCGATCGACCCCGCCACCAGCACCACCGTGAACACGTCCAGCGATTGCAGGAACAGCGACCACGCCGTCAGCGGTGGGTCGTCCGACGACTGTGCGAGAAGAGATACGGGGGTCCGGGCGATCATCCGGCGATGGTAACACGCGCGCGGTCAGCCCTCGGGCGGAAACTCCGAGGGGTCGTCGCCCTCCTCGATGGGCCTGGAGATCGTGTGGGTGCCCGCGAACCAGCCGTAGAGGTCGGCCAGCCGCGCCCGCTCGCTGGCGAAGGGCCAGCTGGGCGCGTCCGGGGGCACGCGGATGCCCGTAGCGGGGCAGGTCGTCCAGGTCCGCGGCGGCTCGATGGTGATCGAGCGGGCAGACTCGCCCGTGGCGGCGAGCGTGACCGTGGTGGTGCGGGATGCCGGCAGGGCGGCGGCGACGCGGGACGCCCACTCGACGACGATCGCGACGCCGTCGTCGGCCAGCAGCCGCGACCAGTCGAGGCCCTCGAGCTCGTCCGGGCCGGACAGCCGGTACGCGTCGATGTGCGCCAAGCCGAGTCGCGCGTCGTCGCCGGCGTACTCCTGCACCAGCACGAAGGTCGGGCTCGAGACGGCGGCGGGATCGAGCCCCAGGCCCGCGGCGAGGCCCCGCACCAGCGTGGTCTTGCCGGCGCCCAGGTCGCCCTCGAGCGCGAGCACGGCGCCGCCCCGCAGCCCGGCGGCCAGTCGTCGGCCGACGGCCTCGGTCTCCTCCGCCGACGCGGTGGCGAGCGTCTGGATGCCGGCGTTAGCCATGCTCGAAGCCTAGATCGCTCGCGTTCCGCCGCGCGCCGCCGGGCAGGACCACGACGCACGCGTGCTCGCCGCGCTCCACCACCAACCCGATGCGGGTGATCGGCGTGCCGAAGATGGCCTCGGGCACGGTTGCTGCATCGGGCGCCGTGAAGACCAGCTCGTAGTCCTCGCCGTCGCCGAGCGCCGCGTCGAGGTCGCGGGCATCGGGATGCACCGGGATCGTGGCGGCGTCCAGTTCGATGGTTGCGCCCGACGCCTCGGCGATGCGGCCGGCGTCGACGCCGAGGCCATCGGAGGCGTCGATCATCGCGGTCGCGAGGCCGGCGAGGGCGGCGGCTTCCTCGACGCGTGGATCGAAGCGAGCGTGCCGGTGCGCCACCGGCGAGCCACCGAAGCGACCGGTGGCGTAGACGGAGTCTCCGGCGTTCGCGCCGCTCCGCAGCACCGGCCGCTCGCCGACCGGGTGGCCGCCCGCCGTCACGGTCAGCGTGAGCGGGCCGTCACCGGCGTGGCTGGCGACGTCGCCGCCCACGAGCGGGCAGCCGAAGGCCCGTGCCGCGTCGGCCATGTGTCCGAACAACTCGTCGGCGTGCGGCCAGCCCGCGGGCAGCAGCGCGGTGGCGAGCGCCCAGGCGGGCCGGCCGGCCATCGCGGCGATGTCGCTCACCGAGCGCGCCACCGCCTTGCGGCCGACGAGATCGAGCGGGAGCGCATCGTCGAAGTGGCGCCCCTGCACCAGGTGGTCGACGGTCAGCAGCAGCGGCCGCGGGTCTCCCGCGAGCACGGCGCAGTCGTCCCCGGGGCCCACGAGCACGCCCGGAAAGGCCGCGCCCAGGTCGGCGCTGCGTTCGGCGATGCGTTGGAGCAGCTCGCGTTCCCGCATGGTGCCACCGTCCGCGCCCCAGCGCGCTATTCGAGGTAGGTGTAGCCCGCGAGGCCGTCCTCGTAGAAGTGCATCAGCGTGGTGCCGTCGGCCACGCTCAGGTTCCCGGCGCGGACGGCCCGCTCGACGTCGCGCCGCATCGCGCGGCGCAGCTCGGCGTCGTCGTACTGGAGATAGCCCAGGACGTCGCGGACGGTGTCGCCCTCGACGACCTCGTCGATCGCCCAGCCCGAGTTGTTGGCGGCCTCGTCCACCACGATGTGCACCGCGTGCGTGTCGCCGAAGAGGTTGTGCAGGTCACCGAGCACCTCCTGGTAGGCCCCGACCAGGAAGACGCCCAGCTCGTACGGCTCGCCGGCGCGGACGTCGTGCAGCGTGAGCGCCTCGTCGTAGTCCTCTCCCTCCGCGGATGGAAAGCGGACGATGGCGCCGTCGCTGTCGCAGGTCATGTCGGCCAGGATGCCCCGCCGCGTGGGCCGCTCGTCGAGCCGCCGCAGCGGGCATACCGGGAAGAGCTGGTCGATGGCCCACGCGTCGGGCATCGACTGGAACATGCTGAAGTTGCAGTAATACGTTTCGCGGACGACGCCCGCCAGCGGCCGCACGGCGTCGATGAGCAGGCCGTCCTCGTCGATGGCGTCGGGCCGCTGCAGCACGCCGGCGGCGAGCGCCTTGAAGAGCCGCTCGACGGTGGCCCGCATGTCGAGGCTCAAATGGCCGTACTGGAACAGGCTGATGGCCTCGTCGCGGGCCGCCAGCGCGTCGTGGCTGATCTCGGCGATGCGTCCGCTCCGCATCCGCTCGTAGGCGTCCAGCAGATCGACGACCGGGCGGGGCGGGTCGTCCATGGCGCCGAGCCGTGCCCGCACCGCCGGCGCGTCGACGGGCCTGGGCAGCCCGCTGCTGGCCAGCGCGTCGACGACCAGCACGCTGCCGTGGGCCACCATCGCGCGGCCGCTCTCGCTGAAGATGCCTGGGTGCGGCTGGCCCGCCTCGTCGCACACCGCCTTGATGCGATAGACGACGTCGGCGGCGTACTCGCTGAGGTCGTAGTTCACGCTGCTGTCGCTGGCGCTGCGGCTGCCGTCGTAGTCGATGCCCAGCCCGCCGCCGACGTTGATGATCTCCACGCCCGCGCCCAGCCGCCGCAGCTCGGCGTAGGTCCACGCCAGCTCGGTGAGCGCGGCCTTGAAGCTCAGGATGTCGCTGACCTGGCTGCCGATGTGGAAGTGCACCACCTGCAGGCAGCCGAGCATCTCGGCCTCGCGGAGCGTCTCGACGGCCTCGAGCAGCTGGGCGGCCGTCAGCCCGAACTTGGCCGTCTCGCCGCCCGAGCTCTGCCAGCGGCCCACGCCCTTCGCCGCAGGCTTGATCCGGATGCCGATGCGCGGCTGCACGCCGTGCTCGCGGGCGTATTGCACGATGAGGTCGAGGTCGCCCGGTCGCTCGACGATCGGATAGATCCGCTCGCGGATGCGGCTGGCCAGGATCACCGTCTCGATGTACTCCGCGTCCTTGAAGCCGTTGCACACGATGGGCACGCCCGTGGCGTCGGCGGTTAGTGCCAGCACCGCCAGCAGTTCGGGCTTGCTGCCCGCCTCGAGGCCGAAGCCCTCCCGCTGCGCGGCATCGCGGATGTGCTCGCACACCGATCGCTGCTGGTTGACCTTGATGGGATAGACCGCCTGGTACGCGCCGAGGTACTCCTCGTCGGCGATCGCCGCATCGAAGGCCTCCCGCAGCGCCGCCAGCCGGTGGTCCACGATGTCGTCGAAGCGAAGCAGCACCGGCGCCTCCAGCCCACGGGCCCGCAGCCCGTCGACGATCTCGATCAGGTCCAGGCTCGGGCCGCCAGCGCCGCGGGGCCGCACACGCATGCGGCCGTCTGGACCGATAACGAAGTATGGTGCGCCCCAGCGATGCACGCCGTAGAGGTTGGCGGCGTCGGCGGTGGTCCAGGGTGGCGAACCGGCGTGTGCTTGCGTTGCCCGGCCATTTGGCGCGGCCAATGTACGATCCCGGGGTGGCGTGGGGGTGGTCGTCACCGGCAAGCGTAGAGCGACGCCGTCCGAGCGTCGTCGTCGCGTGGCCCCCGGAGCGCGCTCTTGTCGCCTCTCGAGAGACCACCGCGTGCGTTGGCCCCCGCGGTATATCGGAGACGATCATGGTCGAACGAGGCACCGCCAACCTGTCGGACGCCTACGCCCGAGCCACCCGGCTGGGCGCTGACGAACTCTCCGGCCGGCTCGATCAGCTCCGGGCGAGCGATCCCGAGTTGCACGCCCTTGTCGTCGTACAGACCCTGCGGCTCGGGCTTGCGGGCTACTGGGTTGATCCGCCGCCCTTCCCAACACCCATCGATCCCTGGGCGCGGCTGCGGGTGGACAACATCGGTGATCTCCTGCCCGACGATCCGACCCCCACGCTCAAGGGTGCATTCGCGAAGGACGACCCGATTCCGGTTTCGCCGGCCCGCGTGATCCTCCGAAGACTCCGCGCCATCCAATTCGATCCGCGGTGGCAGCTGTGGTTCCACGCCGTCGTCGCGCAGTCGACGAGCCTTGTTCCTCCCGGGTTGGCCGCGGAACTGTGCTGCAGGCTGAAGCGGGATCTCCGCGCCCAATGGCTCGAGAAGCTGGCGGCGGGACAGATCGAGGAGCCACCCGACGTGCCCTGCGAGTGCGGCTAGGCCCGGGCCGGGCGTTGCGGGCCCGGCATATCGTCCCTCCAGGCGCGGCGAGGGACTCCATCATGCACCGGTTGGCCACCGCGGTAGTTGGTGTCGGATTGTACCTCGGGTGTGCAGCGGCGCACGCGCAGCCCTCCGCGTCACCAGGCTACGAGCTGGCGGTCTTCGAGGCCGGCCCGCCCTACGCCAGCATCGCCGACATGCACGCCTCGCCCGACGGCACCGTCCATAGCGTGGAGGCGACCGGTGAGGTCATCGTCCGCCTCGGGCTCACCGGCGACGTCTCGCTGCTGCCCATGCCGCCGGCCTTCACCGCCATGGACGGCGTCGTGCGGGGCGACGGCCGCCCCGGCGTCGGCACCGACCTCTTCGTGGTCGACGCCGACTTCGGCGGCAGCACCTGCTGCGACGGCTCGGTCTGGCGGCTCGACGCCGACACCGGCGTTGGCTCGCCCATCTCCTTCGGCGCCCCCGGACGCGGCGCGGCCGATCCATCGGGCGTCGCCTTCGCGCCCTTCGGCAGCGGCTATGGCGACGCCCTCTTCGTCGTGGACTTCCAGGGTCGTGCGGGGCAGGCGCCGCTGATCTTCACCGTCGACCCGTCGATCCCCGCGCAGGACATCTTCACCGAAGGCGGCGGCGTGTGGGGCGACGACGCCACGCCCGTCGGCATCGACTTCACCACGGGCGGCAACTTCGGCATCGGCCTGTACGCCGTTGACCCCGGGAGCGCCGCGGTGTGGTTCGTCGATCGCGACGGCGTGGTGTCGCCGTTCGCCGTCGGCGGGCTGCTCGATCGCCCGACGCACATCGCCGCCGCCCCGGGCGTGGGCGACTTCGACCACGACCTGGCGGTGTCGGACGCGGACCGCAGCGCCGTGCTGCGGCTGCACCCCGACGCGTCGGCCGAGTGCATCGCCGGCGGACTCAGCGGCCCGCTGGCCTTCCTGCCCAACGGCGACCTGCTGGCGGCCGACGGCAACACGATCTACCGCATCTCGGTGAGCGACGCATGCCCCGCAGACCTCAACGCCGACGGCATCCTGGACGTCTTCGACTTCCTCGAATTCCAGAACGCCTTCGCCCGCGGCCAGGCCGCCGCCGACTTCGATCGCGACTGCGACCTGGACCTGTTCGACTTCCTGGCTTTTCAGAACGTGTTTGGGGATGGGTGCGGGTGAGATTCGGTGTCATAGCGGCACGCGGGCCGGGTGCCTATCACTGGCCATGCGAGGGCAAGTCCTCACGCCCTGGACGTACCGGCGCTGGCGGTTCGACTTCCCCGCTGAGCTGTATCCGGCGGTGATCGAGCGCCTCCGCGGGCTGCCGGCGCGGGCCGACGCGCTGGCGGCGCGGCTCGGGCCCGGGCAGGCGACCAGGGCGCCCAGGGAAGGTTGGTCGATCCAGCGGCACTTAGCGCACTTGGCCGACCTAGAGCGTCTGCTGGCCGATCGTCTCGATGCGTACGAGGCCGGGGCGGCGGTGTTGCCCGCCGCCGACATGCAGAACACGCGGACGGTGGAGGCCGGCCACGACGCGAGGCCGCTGGCGGACGTGCTCGCCGACGTGCGCCGGGTGCGCGAAGCCTCGGTCGAGCGGCTGGAGGCCTACCCGCGTGACTTCTTCGCCCGCAGCGCGTGGCACGAGCGACTCGGCGCGCAGAAGCGGGTCGTAGATACGTGCGTCTTCTTCGCGGATCACGATGATCATCACTTGGCGCTGGCGGAGATGGTGCGGCGGCAATTGATCGCACCTTGAACGAACCCTCGCGCAAGCGTGGGGCCAGGGATACTCGGTGATGACGATCCCGGGCTTGTCTCCCGCCTCACGACGACGGTTCGTCAAGAGCTACGCCGCCTGCCCCTTCCGCGCGTTCATCACCCGCTGGGCGTACTCGTTCATCGCATCGCGGAGCTGCTCGAAGCTGTCCAGCACGTAGAGGATCGGCTGGTAGTGGTCGATCTCGAAGGGCGTCTCGCACACCAGGTCCAGGTCGAAGTCCCGGCGGTCCACGTTGGGGCTCGCCAGCGCGTGCTCGCTCTCGCCCAGGCTGCTGATCAGGCCGCTGCCGTAGAGCTTGGTGCGGCCGCCCTCGCGGATCAGGCCGAACTCGACGGTGAACCAGAACAGCCGGCCCAGCCGCTCGATGTGCTCGGGGTCCTCGGCGTGCAGGGCGGCCTTGCCGTAGGTCTGCAGGAACTCGGCGAACACGTCGTCGGCGTGCAGCGGCACGTGGCCGAAGATGTCGTGGAAGATGTCCGGCTCGGGCAGGTAGTTGATCAGCCGCTTGGGCCGGATCGTGATCGTGGTGGGGAACTGGCGGTGCGCCAGGCACGAGAAGAAGGCCTTGGCCGGCAGGTAGCCCGGCACCGGGCGGCTGGCCCAGCCGGTGAGCGCCGCGAGGTTGGCGTTGATCGTGGCGACCGAGGGCACGCTGTCGCTCGGCAGGCCGATGGCCCGCATCCCGTCGAGGAAGACCGTCGACGCCTGCTGCTCGAGGGTCTTCATCCGCTCGCCGAAGAGCGTCCGCCAGACCTCGTGGTTCTCGTCGGTGTACAGGTCCATGTTCTGGGTGATGTAGAACTTCTCGGTGTCGATGTCGGCCGAGGGCTGGAAGGGGGCCTTGTCGGCGGCTGCCTGGGCCTCGCGGGCCTCGTCGCTGTCGATGACCTTGCTGTACTCGATGTCGCCGCGCATGCGCACCCTCCGCGTTCGTGGACCATTCCATGATACTCGCGGACGCCGCACGGCCGTCGCCACGGCGTTGCGCTGCCCGCGATGCGGCGGCACGAAAAAGGGGCGAGCCGCCTTGGAGTTCGGCCCGCCCCCGAAGGAGAAAGAGAGAGTTCGCTGCGTGCGTGCGGTCGCCGGATCCGCCCTCCAGACCTGTTCCGCGCCTCTACATTTATTGGAACCGTTCTAAATACGCCGTTCTTCCCGCGGAGTTTGTTGGGGTAGACCCTAGATTCGGGATCGGGGTCGGGATCCGCTAGGCATCGGCGTCGAAGCAGCCCCAGGCCTCGCCCTCGGAGATCGCTTGTGCGGGGGCGATGGCCTCGGTCGCGGCCATGTCCGCCCGGGCCCGGCGGGTCGCCGCCAGGATCGAATCCTCCGGATCCGGCCTCACGATGGGCGTATCCGAGCCGAAGAGCAGCTCCCGCCCCGGCGCCAGGCCGGCGTCGATCAGCTCCCGCAGCGGCAGGACGCGATCGAGGCGATCGGGGCAGGCCCGCCTCAGGGCCTCGATGTCGTAGAGAAGGTGGCACGGCTGCACGCTGGCGAGGACGCCGAGGTCGGCGAAGCGGGGCACGTCGGCGGCGTCGATCAGCTCGGCGTGCTCGATGCGCACGGCGCCGCGGGGCGGGCGGACCCGCTCGGTGGCGTCGAGCACGGCGCGGACCGCGGCATCGCCGATGGCGTGGGCCGCGAGCTGGAGGCCGTGGGCGGCGCATTGGCGGATGGCGTCGTCGATGTGGGCATCGCTCATCAGCCGCATGCCGCTGGGGTGCTCCGCGTGCCCGTCCGCGAAGGGATGCAGCATCCACGCGGTGCGCGAATTGAGCGTGCCGTCGACGAAGATCTTGCCGCCTCCCAGGCGGATGGCGTCGGTGCTCCATTCGTCGCGCGATTCGATCAGGCGGGGCAGGTCCTCGACGAGCGGGTACAGCACCCAGGTGGCCTGGTTCAGGCCGGTGCCGCGCATCGCGCTGCCCAGATCCACCTGCGACTTGAGGTCGTGCACCTCGGCGAACCCGGCGGCGTGCAGCGCGATCATGGCCTCGGTGAGGTCGCCGATGCCAACCTCTCGGGGCTCCAGGGCATCCCACGCGATGCCGGCCGCCGACTCGTACAGCACGCCGGTGAGACGCCCGCGGTCGTCTCGCCCGATCCGTCCGTTGGGCGTATCGGGCGTGTCGCTCCGGAATCCGGCGAGCTCGAGCGCGGCCGTGCTCGCGACCAGTGCGTGATAGTCGAAGCACCAGGCGGCCACCGGCGCACCCCCGGAGACCGCATCCAGCTGGTCGAGCGAGGGCCAACCCGGCGGATCCCAGGCCTCGGGCCGTGCGCCGTGCGCGAGCACTGCGCCCCGCTGCGCGCGGACGCCATCGCGGATGAGATCGAGCATCTCCAACGCGCTGCGGCAGCCTGCTAGCTGGACCATCCGCATCGCCCGGCCGTGCGCGTAGACGTGCGCGTGCGCCTCCCGCAGCCGCGCGGGTCGCTCAGCCATCGAGCATCGCCTCGATCGCGACGCGGGCGCGCGCCTCGTCGGCCACCGGCTCCTCGAAGGCAAGCCGCAGCACGTCGAAGGCGGCGCGGACGTGCACGCCCAGCTCGTCGACGCCGACGGCGACGGGTCGCTCGGGCGCGACGCCCGCCAGCCGATCGCACGCCGCGCGCAGCCGGTCGGGGTCGAAGTTCAGCTGCGCGCACAGTGCGGGCAGCGCGGCCCCAAGTGGGTTGGCCGTGAGCACGCCCGCGCCCTCCGCGACGTGGGTGGTGCCATTGCTGCGGAACCGCGCGAAGTCGATGGCGAGCGCGACGAGCCGGCAGCGGGGCGGGGTCTCGCCGTGGTAGGCCAGCCAGCGGTCGGCCTCGATCTCCCGAGCGTCGATTGGCTCGCCCGCGTCGGTGGATTCCTCCGGCACCAGCGCCAGCTCGATCGCCGGATCCATCTCCTGCGGGGCGGCGTAGGACCAGCCGCCGGCGTCGGCCAGGTCGGCGTGCAGGGGCAGGACCACCGCGTCGCCCGCCTCGGCCACGACCAGGCGGGTCCGTTCGACGCCGGCGTCGCAGACAAGCCAGCCGTCGAGATGGGCCATCAGCCGCGCCCGCGCGTGGGTGTCCTCGCTCGCCATGGCGGGATTGTTGCGGCGGCGGCGGCCCCGGGCGCGCGGCAAAGCGGCGAGCTGGCGTTAGCCGGCTCGCCGCCGAGTCGTCATGGGTTGTTCCACGAAGGCCTGTTCATGAAGGCCTGTTCGCGGGGTCCGGCCTACCGGCGGACGGTGCGGCGCTTGGCCTTCTTGCGGGTTGCCTTCTTGGCGACCTTGCGGCGTGTGGCCTTCTTGCGGGTCGCCTTCTTGCGGGCGGTCTTCTTGGCGGCCTTCTTGCGGGTCGCCTTCTTGCGGGTTGCCTTCTTGGCGACCTTGCGGCGTGTGGCCTTCTTGCGGGTCGCCTTCTTGCGGGCGGTCTTCTTGGCGGCCTTCTTGCGGGTCGCCTTCTTGCGAGTGGTCTTCTTGGCGGCCTTCTTGCGGGTGCTGGCGGCCCGCGTGGTGCGCCGGGCGCCGGCCTTGCGAGTGGTCTTGCGAGCGGCCTTCTTCCGCGTCGCCTTCTTGGCGACCTTCCGGCGGGTGGCCTTCTTCCTCGCGGCTTTCTTCGCCATGAGCGAGCTCCTGCTTTCGTGCCCGGTGTCGCCTTCCACAACGCGCGCCGAATTCGCGATCCGGGCACTCCGCATTGACTAGCGCGCGCTGCGAGTATCGGATCTGTTACCCATGCAGCTTGAGTAGTCTACTGGATGTTCACGCGCAATCCACATTTTTTGGAAGACATTCGCGATGACGCACCACGCGCGCGACGTGCGCTCGAGCGTCTGCGACGCACCCGTCGGCCGCGCGCAAGAACGCGCACGAGCACCATTTCGAGTGCGTTGTGCGAGGTGCGGCGCGCCTCCATCACACGCGCGCCGCGCACCGCGATCGTGATCGGCTACGCCGGCGGCGCCGCGCGTGCTGGCTCGGGATCAACCGTCGTTTCGCCGCCCGACGCGGGCGTATCGGCCGGCGCGTCGCCGTCGCCGGATGGGTCCGAAACCGGCCCCTGCGGCGCCTGAGGGGGCGTTTCGGCGCCCTCGGTGTCGTCCTCGCCGTCTGCGCGACGCACGCGCACCATGCTGTCGCTTGTGGAGATGGCGCCGGTGGTTTCGGCCAGCTCGCGCACGCGGTCGGCCATCTCGCGGAGCTGCGACGCCTCGTCGAGCGCCGCCTGCTCGCGCCGCATCTCGGCGTCGCGCGAGAGCGACACCAATGCCACGTCGTTGACCTCGTTGTACAGCAGCAGCGTGGCCTCGGCGTTGATCTGGGGCGCAACTCTTGCGCGAACGACGCCGCGGTATGGGTTGTACCAGAAGCTCGCAGGCTTCACGCCGTCCTCATCGAAGGCCACCGGATCGTCCGGATGCATGCGATCGGCGTGCTCGATGGGTGCGATCTCGACCCAGGGCCGATCGCCGCTGAGCAGTTGGTTGCGGGGCGGCTCCTTGCCGAACCACCATGCCTCGACCGTGATGGGCCACCCGCGGCCGTTGACCTCCACGCCCGGCGTGTTGGCCTGCAGCTTGAGCACGGTGTGGAAGCGATCGAGTGCGAGCAGCGTCTGGGCCGACCGCGTCGCGGTGGTGTCGGTGCGGGCCCAGCCGACGAGCGCGAGCACGAGCACGACGACGCAGAGCCCCATCGCCAGGGCGTCCACGATGCGTCGCATGCCTTGTCCGTGCCGCTGCTGCATGGTGCCACCTCGTCTTCGGCGGACGACACGGCGGGGTGCGGCCCGCGGGTCGCGGATGGGCCCGGGGCGTGCGGCTGGGCGGATCGGGCGAGTCGTGGGGCGCCCGCCGGCGGATGTCGAGTCCGCTAAACTGCGCCCACCGATGGCCATCGAGGTCCGAGATCTCGCCTGCGGCGCCACGCTGCTCGTGCAGCCGATGGCCGGCGTGCGCTCGTGTGCGCTCAACTGGGTGCTGCCCGCCGGCGTGTCGGCCGAGCCCGAGGATCGCCTGGGCATCGCGGGCATCGTCGCGGAGCTGGTCCAGCGTGGCGCGGGCGGGCGGGACTCGCGGGCCCAGGCCGACGCCCTCGATCGCGCGGGCGTGGAGCGATCCGTCGACGCCGGCGTGCGGACCAGCCGGCTCTCGGCGACCTTCGTGGGCGCGGACCTGGAGCACGCCGTCCCGTTGCTGGCCGATGCGCTGCTGCGGCCGGCCCTGGACGCCGCCGACTTCGCGCCCGCGCAGAGCCTGGCGATCCAGGACGTGGAGGGGCTGGCCGACGACCCGCAGATGCGGGCGAGCATCGAGGTCGCCGCCCGCCACCTGCCGGAGGCGTTCGGCCGATCAACGCTGGGCACGCTCGAGGGCCTCCGCGCCGCCACGCACGGCGACGCGGTTGCGTTCCATCGGGCGAGGTACGTGCCGGGGGGCAGCATCATCGCGCTGGCGGGCGACGTCGACGCCGATCGGGCCGAGCGGGCACTCGACGCCGCGACCGAGGGCTGGGCGGGCGATGCGGAGCCGCCGCCGCCCGGCCAGGATGGCCCGCGGGGCGCGTCGCATATAGAGGATGGCGGCGCCCAGGTGCAGGTCTACCTGATGCGGGATGCGCCCGCCGACGGGACCAGCGCCGCTGCCTGCGAGCGGCTGGCGGCCGGCGTGCTGTCGGGCGGGATGTCGGGGCGTCTGTTCACCGAGGTCCGCGAGAAGCGGGGGCTCTGCTACGCCGTCAGCGCGGGCTACACCCCCGAGACGCCCGAGGGCTGGCTGACCGCCTACGTGGGCACCACGCCCGAGCGCGCGGCCGAATCGCTCGAGGTGCTCCAGGCCGAGCTGGACCGCATCGCCACCGACGCGGGCGCGCCGACGCCCGAGGAGTTCGCCCGCGCCCGCATCGGGCTGAAGAGCCGGCTGGTCTTCGGCGGCGAGAGCACGGGGGCCCGCGCCGCGGCGCTCGCCAACGACTACCGCAAGCTCGGCCGCTGCCGCACGCTCGAGGAACGCGTCGCCGAGATCGAGCGGGTGACGCTCGACGAGCTGCGGGCCCACCTGGCCGGCTTCGACCGCGGACGGCAGACGGTGCTGACGCTCGGGCCCACGCCCGTGGCGGCCGGGGCGTGACGTGCACGCGCTGACCCTCCGCCGCGCGGGCGAGCAGGCCCTCGCGCTCGCGCTCATCGCCTTCCTGGCGGTGGCGCTGCTCTACCCCATCGGGCTGACGATCCGAGGCGGGTTCGAGGCCGACACCGGCGCGGGCGTGCTCAGCGGAGACGCGTGGACGCTGGCGCACGTGGCCCGCGTGTTCCGCGATCCGGTGACCCGCGAGGGGCTGTTCAACGCCTTCTGGATCGCGGTGTTCACCACGCTGCTGAGCGCCGCGATCGCCCTGCCGCTGGCGCTGCTGGCCGCGCGGCACCGCTTCCCGCTCAAGGGCCTGTTCAGCAGCGCCATCCTCGTGCCGCTCATCCTGCCGCCCTTCGTCGGGGCCATCGGCTTCCGGGCGATCGTCGGCCGGGAGGGCATGCTCAACAGCCTCCTGGGCACCGAATTCGACGTGCTGGGCGATGCCAAGGCGATCGGCGTCATCGTGGTGCAGGCGCTGCACCTCTATCCCATCCTGTACCTCAACGCGACGGCGGCGCTGGCCAACCTCGATCCCGCCATGAACGAGGCGGCCGAGAACCTCGGCGCTGGCCCGTGGCGGCGGTTCACGCGGGTGACGCTGCCGCTGATCCGCCCGGGCCTGTTCGCGGGTGGCACCATCGTCTTCATCTGGGCCTTCACCGAGCTGGGCACGCCGCTGATCTTCGACTACGACCGCGTGACGGCCGTCCAGATCTTCAAGGGGCTATCCGAGGTCGAGCAGTCCCGCCAGCCCTATGCGTTGACCTTCGTGATGCTCGCGGCCTCGCTGGCGGCGTACGCGCTGGGCAAGGTGCTCTTCGGCCGGCGGGGCTACGCGCTCCAGACGCGGGCGACGCGGGCCTCCAGCGAGGTGCCCCTCCGCGGCGCGCGGGGCTGGGCCGCGACGCTGCTGTTCCTGGTGGTGACGGTGCTGGCCGTCGCGCCGCACATCGGCGTCGTGCTCGTCAGCGTCAGCGGCGTGGGCCAGTGGTACCAGACGGCGCTGCCCACCTCGTGGACGCTGGCGCACTACGGCGTGGCGCTGGGTGGCGACACCGCGCTGCGATCCATCACCAACAGCCTGGTTTACTCGGCCATGGCGGTCGTGCTGTGCGTCAGCATCGGCATCGTCGTGGGCTACATCCTGGTGCGGACGCGGGTGCTGGGGCGGAGCGTGCTCGACACGCTGTGCATGCTGCCGCTGGCGGTGCCCGGGCTGGTCATGGCGTTCGGCTTCGTGGCGATGAGCCTGGCGTGGCCCTTCCGCGGCGAGCTGGGCGGCACGGGCATCGGCGCGCCCCTCGAGGGCGTGGTCTCGGTCATCGGCGTCGATCCCAACCCCATCCCGCTGCTGGTGCTGGCCTACGCCGTCCGCCGGCTGCCCTACATCGTGCGGTCGGTCGTTGCGGGGCTGGAGCAGACCAGCGAGGAGCTCGAGGAGGCCGCGATGATCCACGGCGCCACGCGGCTCCGCGCCATCCGCAGCATCACCATCCCGCTGATCCTGGCCAACATCATCGCCGGCGGGCTGCTCGTGTTCGCCTTTAGCATGCTCGAGGTGTCCGACTCGCTCATCCTCGCCCAGAAGCAGGACGACTGGCCGATCACCCGGGCGATCTACGCCTTCACCAACCGCCAGGGCGACGGCCCGTACATCGCCAGCGCCATGGGCGTGTGGGGCATGGCCCTGCTCACGGTCACCCTCGTGGGCGCGAGCATCCTCCTTGGGCGCAAGCTTGGCGCGATCTTCCGTGTGTAGATAGCATCCTAAAGCTCTGCAAATTCAAGACTTGAAAATCATGATCGACCCCGTCGCGGCCCGACGGAGCGTCACGGTGCAACGCCGGGGTTAGTATTCCCTAAGAAGGTCAGGAGAACCCGCCGGGGGCCGCGCGGACCGTCTCGCGTTGCACGGCCCGAAAGACCGGCCCGAACGAGAAAGGACCCGAGATGCTCCCCTCCCGAATCACGCGTGCGGCCTCGATCGCCGCCCTCGCCGCCATCAGCCTGGGCTCCGCGGGCTGCGTCGTGGCCATCGGCAACACCGCTGGCAAGAAGAACGAGGACCGCGTCCGCCTCGGCGTGCACGAGCGGAGCGACGCCATCGTCGTCCGCTCGCAGGCCGACGTGCCGGGCTTCGGCGTGGCCGAGATCGAGCGCGTCTCGCTGCTGGGCCCCGAGACCACCGTCGACGAGTTCCGCCACGTCTTCCCCGAGGCCATCTTCCGCGACTCCCGCGAGATGGACGCCGGCTCGCAGGTCCAGCTCTACGAGGTCCGCGACCGCCGCGTCTACCGCTTCGGCACCAGCAGCTACGGCTACATTGAGGACCAGCCGGTCTACTTCCGCTTCATCGACGGCACCCTCGCGGGCTGGAACGTGGGCGACCCCGACGAGCTCGAGAAGCAGTTCGAGATCACCATCGGCGGGTAGCCCGCGCAGCGAATCACGCGTCTGGGGCCGTCCCGCGGGTTTCCAAGGCCGTTTTCAATCGGGTCGACACTTTTAAAGCAAGAGCCGATATGCTTTAAATCATGGATCCCGATCCAAAACGGCCCTTGATGGTCCGCGAGCGGTTCTCGGACGCCAGCCCGGGCCGGCTCGAGCCCGTGACGCTCTCAAAGCGGGGGCTGGGGCCGCTGGGGGAGCCCGTACGGGATCGGATCGTATCGGTCGGCTTCGTGCCCGATCCGCTGCCGCCCGATCTCGACTGGCGGGCGATCAAGGCCGAGCTGTTCGACGAGCTGGACGCCGCGGGCAATGCGCTGTCGCGAGTCAACGGGCTGCTGCACGCGGTGCCCAGCACCGACATCCTGCGGCACGGGCTGTGGCTCCGCGAGGCGCGGCTGTCCAGCCAGATCGAGGGTATCGAGACCACGGCCCTCGACATGGTGCTCGCCGGCGCCAGCGGTGAGGCGGGCGAGGGCGCGAACCCCGGCCTGGAGGCCTGGAACGCCGTCAAGGCCGTCCGCTTCGCCTGGGAGTCCAACGAGCCCTTCGGCCCCGAGCTGCTCGGCGACATGCACCGCGAGCTGCTCGTGGGCGTCCGCGGCGGCGACAAGAGGCCCGGCGAGTACCGCGACGGTCCGGTGTACATCGGGTCGCCCAGGTGGCCGGACAAGGCCCGCTTCGTGCCGCCTCCGCCCGAGCACGTCGGACCGGCGATGGACGCCCTCGGTCGGTTCGCCACCAGCACCTGGGCGGACATCCCGGGCATCGCGTGCGTCGCTCTCGAGCACTACCAGTTCGAGACCATCCACCCGTTTCGGGACGGCAACGGCCGCATCGGCCGGGCGCTCATCCTCCACCAGCTGTGCCGCCGAGGGCTGCTGGAACTGCCGATCGTCTCGGTGAGCGCCGATCTACAGGCCCGCCGGCAGGAGTACGTCGATCGGCTGTTCGCCGTCAGCGCCGACGGCGACTGGGCGGGCTGGATCCGCTTCTTCGCCGAGGCCGTCGCCCGTGGTGCGGCCCAGACGCGCTCGCTGGCCGAGCGGATCGTCGCGCTGCACCGCGAGTACGCCGAGCGGCTGCGGGCGCACGAGGCCCAGGCCCGCCACGCGACGCTGCTGGACTACTTGTTCGAGCAGCCCGTGGTGTCGGCCAAGCGGGTCGAGACGCTGCTCGGGGTGAGCAACCCGACCGCACGCAAGGACATCGAGTTCTTCGAGGAGCTGGGCATCCTGCGGCTGACCGAGGAGGTGGCCTACGGCAAGACGTGGTACGCGCCGGTGGTGCTGGGGATCGTGGAGGACGACGCGGGCGCAACGCCCTAGTCGCTCTCCCCCTCGCCGCCGCCGCTCGCGTCCTCCCAGCGGATCTTGAGTGCGTGCTCGACGCCCAGCAGGTCGAGGGCCTTGCCGGCGACGAAGTCGATGATCTCGCCGACGGTCTGGGGGCGAAGGTAGAGACCGGGGTTGGTCGGGCAGTTGATCGCGCCGGCGAGCGCCAGCGTCCGCATGTTCTCGATGTCCACGAGGCTCAGCGGGCTCTCGCGGTGGCAGATGACCAGCGGGCGGCGCTCCTTGAGGGTGACCATCGCGGCGCGGCAGAGCAGGTTGCTGCCGCTGCCCGTGGCGATGGCACCCAGGCTCGTGCTCGAGCAGGGCAGCACCACCATGCCGTCGTGCAGGAAGCTGCCGCTGGCGATCACGGCGCCCACGTCCTTGTTGGGGTGGCAGATCAGCCGGTCGCGCATGGCCTGGGCGCCCGGGTGCTGGGACAGATGCGGCAGCAGGTCGTCGAAGCTCACCTTCTTGATGCCCGACTCGTCGTAGAGCAGCCGCTGGCCGTACGAGCTGACGACCGCGTGCACTTCCGCGCCGGCCAGCAGCAGCTGCTCGAGGAACCGCAGCGCGTACCAGGCGCCGGAGGCGCCCGAGATGCCCAGCACGAACCGCCTTCCGGCGGCGGCGGTGCTCGCGGCGGCATCGGGGCTGGCGTGGGGGAACACGGGCACGCGGGCTCTCCGGTGGGCTTGCGGGACGCAGGGGCGGGCCGATGGGGCCCTGGCCCCGGGCGCGGGGCGGCCCGAATACACTGTCCGCCGATCCGCCAGGACATCGGCGGTTGGCGTGGGGCGGTCCACCTGCACCGCCCACGGAGCATTGGTAGCCCCTGCAACGGGAGGCCATCGTGGCGGCACGGACGAGCATCGGGCGAACGCGGATCGGGGCGGGGAATCTGGCAGCACGCGTGCCGGCGGCGGCGATGTCTGTTCTCCTGGCGGTGCTTGCGACCGGGCATCTGGCGGGCTGCGCCGGCTGGGACACCTGGCCGCAGCAATCCGGCAGCGCGACGCCCAACCGCAACAGCGCCCCGGCCATCCGCAGCATGGAGCTGGCGCTGGCCCGGGTGATCGCGCGGGCCGGGCCCGAGGGCGGCGAGCAGCAGCCGGTGGCCATCAGCGTGCCGACGGACCTTGTGACCGACCCGGTCTACCGCCGGATGGCCGAGCGGATCATGGACGAGCCGGGCGTGACGAACATCGTCGTGCCGCTGACGGTCGATCGGACCGACCTGCCGGTGTACCACGTGGCGGGGGTGCGGGTCCGCGCGGGCCGCGCCGAGGTCGACGTGCTGCGTCCGGTGTTCGGCGCGGGCGAGCTGGACGCGAGCGAGCTGGGCCTGGCCGAGGCCTACCAGGGCTTCGAGGTCCGCCTGGAGGGCGGCGTGCGGCCCTGGCGGGTGACGTGGATCCAGGAGTACTCCCCGGGCGTGACCCCGGTGCCGCCGCTGAGCTTCGCGGGCGCGGAGGGCGACGCGTCGGCCGAGGCGGAGCCCGACCTCGCGGTCGACCCGCCGACCGAGCAGTCCGACGGCGGCTGAGCCGCGTCCCACAGGAACCCCATGCCGTGACGCACGCGAGCCCGATCACGCACGCGAATGCGCAGCCGTGCAAGGACCTGCTGCGGCTGGCCGACCTGCCGGCCGAGGACCTCCGCGAGTTGCTCTCGGCCGCCCGCGACCACGCCGATGTGCTCGCGGGCCACCCCGCGGGCGTGCCCGCGTCGCTGACCGGCCAGATCATCGGGCTGCTGTTCTTCGAGGATTCGACCCGCACGCGGCTGAGCTTCGCCGTCGCGGTGCAGCGGCTGGGCGGGCGGTTCGTCGAGCTGACCGAGCTGGGTTCGTCCCTGAGCAAGGGCGAGACGCTCGCCGACACCGCCCGCACGATCGAGGCGATGGGCGTCTCGCGGCTCGTGGTTCGGTCGCGGCGCGAGTGCGACCTGCTCGAGATCGCGTCGGCCGTGCGGATCCCGGTGCTCAACGCCGGCGCGGGCGACGCCGAGCACCCGACGCAGGGCCTGCTCGATGCGCTCACGCTGTGCGATGCGGCCAGCGACGCTCGCCGCGACCGCTGGCGGGCGCTGGACCTCGGCGGGCTCACGGTGATGATCGTCGGCGACGTGGCGCGCTCGCGTGTGGCGCGGTCCAGCGGGCCGTGCATGGCGGCGCTGGGCGCGCGGGTGCTGGTGGCGGGCCCGGGGATCGATGAGCGGCTCGCGCGGACCGTGGGGGGCGAGCCCGAGCACGACTTCGAGCAGCGGCTGTCGGGCGTGGACGCCGTCATGGCGCTGCGGATCCAGCACGAGCGGGGGCGCACCGAGCTTGACGAAGAGGGCGCCGACGAGGCCTACCGCCTCCGCTTCGGGCTGACGCTGCCGCGGCTGGCGCGGATGAAGCCCGGGGCGGTCGTCATGCACCCCGGGCCGGCGAACCTGGGCGTGGAGATCGACGAGGACGCGGCGCTCAGCCAGCGTTCGGTCATCTCGCGGCAGGTCGCGATGGGCGTGCCGGTGCGGATGGCCTGCCTGGAGCGCTTCGGGTCGGTCACGCGATCGGCGTAGCGCACTCGGATTGGCTCCGAGGCAGTCCGGGTTCGAGGATGGCGATGGCGTCCGTCCAAGGCGAGCCGGATTCACTCCGGCCAGCCCGTACCAGAGCGAGCGCCGCGGCCGGAAGGCCGCGACGGAGCGCTCTACTCGTCGCCGCGGAACATGACCCAGTTCTGGCCCAGGTCGTACTGGATCTCGGCCAGACGGGGCGTGAGCAAGGTCATCTGGTCGCTGTAGACCTTCCAGCGGACCATCAGCCAGGTCAGCACGACGAGGCAGATGATGGCGCCGATCTCGCCGGCCTTGCTGCGGCGGGTCTTCCACAGCAGCCAGAGCCCGATCAGGGTGGTCATCGCCTTGAACATCGCCAGGGTGGTCGGCGTGCCGAACTCGAGGATCATGCGGGCCAGCGGATTGCTCTCGTACATGCCCGGGCCGACCATGTGCTCGATGGTCATGACCAGGTCGGCGATGCTCATCGCGACGATGGCCAGCAGCAGCACCGCCACGCGGCGGCTGCGGCTCTCGGGGCACCGCACCGCGTCCCAGAACGTCGGCCTGGGCGCCGCGACAGCGGCGGCCGCAGGCGGGTCGGCGTGGCCCCGTGCGAACAAGCGTGCCATCATGCGAGCCCCCTCCTCGAGGATCTCGCATCGGCGGGGCGCGAGGGCCAGTGCAGCCCCCGTGGCGGGCGGCACGCATTCGCGCGTCCGCTCGGACGGGTTAGACTGGCCGAGGATTTGGGCTGTGCCGATCAGGCCAAGGGCTCCATGCGTACGGGGTTGGCGGCGGCGCTTATGGGGCCTCCGGGCCCCGCGCAGGCACGCCCGGGGCCACCCCTTCAGCGAGAGGCGGACCGCGTGCTCACTCGACCAACGCAGCCCGAGCGGCGATGCTTCACCCCGGCGGGGATTCTCCTCGTGGCGCTGGCATCCCTCATCGGGCGGCCCGCACTCGCCCAGACCGAGAACACGGTGTACGTGGACGACTCTCCGGCGGCCCAGAGCACGCTCGAGGCGCTGCCCGCGCTGCTCAACGCGGGCAACATCGCCGAAGCCGTCCGCTCGCTGCAGGCGCTGCTCGACGATTCGCCCGATCGGCTGCTGCCGCACGCCGACGACGCCGACCTGTTCGTGTCGGTGCGGTCGGCGATCCACGCCCGGATGCTGGGCAGCGCACGGCTGCTCGAACGCTACCGCGTCGAGTACTCGGCCCGCGCGCAGCGGCTGCTGGACCAGGGCGAGATCGAGGCCGTCGAGCGCTCCTACCTGCTGACGCCGGCGGGCTACGAGGCGGCGCTGCGACTCGCCCAGGACCGCTACGAGCTTGCGCGCTTCGACGGCGCCGCGCGCACGCTGCTCCAGCTCGAGGACCACCCCGATCTGCACGCCGACGGTGGCGCGGCGGCCGACCTGCTCTCGGTGGTCGCGGCGCAGCTCGGCGGCGGCGAGATCCGGGAGCGCGCGGCGGCGTGGCGCGCCGCGGCGGGGCTGCCCGAGGCCGACTTCGCGGCGCTGCGCTTCGAGCCCCCGGCGGCGGCGACGCGGCCCACGGCGAGCGTGCTCGCGGGCGGGGCGCGGCCGCCCTCCCCGCCGTCGCGGGCGCTGTGGGCGCAGCCCTACGACCGCGACCTGGCGCCGGCGCAGGATTCGGGGCTGCCGCCGTCGCAGTCGGCCGATCCACGCGGCGGGCCGTTCTGGATCTGGCCGACCATCGCGGGCGACACCATCCTGCTCAACGACGCGGCGAGCCTGTCGGCGTGGGACCGCCACTCGCTGCGGCTCCGCTGGCGCGTCACACAGACCGTCGATCCGCTGGAGCTCGAGTCGCTGCGCGCCGTCCGCACCGAGAACACGCAGACGTCGATCCGCGTCGAGTCGCCCAACATCGTGGCGGTCGATGATCGCGCGGCGTACGCCTCGCTGGGGCTGCACACGTCGGTGCCGCCCGACGACGATCCGGCGATCGTGGCCGTCGAACTGGAGAGCGGACGGCGGCTGTGGCGGACGCGGGTCCGCGACGTCGACGCGGGGCTGGCGCTGGGCGTCGTCCGCGGCGGCCCGGTGGCGGACGAGGGCCGGGTGGTCTTCGGCGTCCGCGAGGCCCGCGGCGCGGGCCGGCAGGTGCAGGCGACGCTGGTGGGCCTCGATGCGCTGACGGGACGCCCCGCGTGGACGCGGTCGCTGGGCAGCGCGGGCGGCGGCTGGTCGCGGTCGAGCAAGAACGTCGGCGCGGGCGGCGTGGTCCACGACGGCGTGGTGTACTGGCACGAACCGCTCAGCGTCGTGGGCGCCTTCGACGCGCAGACGGGCCGGCCCATCTGGCTGCGCCGCTTCAACGCCGTGCCGCGGGGCGACGACCGCAACGCCGACGCGGCGTGGAACGTCCGCCAGCCCATCGTCATCGACGATGCGGTGATCGTGCACATCGGCCCGCTCGATGCCTACTTCCGGCTCGATCGCGAGACGGGTGAGCTGGAGGGCGTGTGGGGCGTGTCGGCGGTGGATCCGCTGGGCTACCTCGTGCGCGTGGGCGAGCACGTGGCGATGGTCGGCCAATCGTCGATCCGATTCGCCGAGCCCGGCGTCTTCCGGGGCTACGGCGTGCGGCGGGTGGGCACGATCCGCGAGGTGCGGGACTTCGACCGCTCGATCACCGGGCGGGCCGTCGCCGCCGGCGATGCGCTGCTGGTGCCAAGCGGCCGCGCCGCGCTGCTGTTCGATCCCGAGACCGGCGTGCGGGTCGCCCAGCCGATCGACCTGCCCAGGCCCGGCACGCTGGTGCCGCTGGCCGACCAGCTGCTCGTCGTGGATACGTCGGTGATGGCGAGCCTGATGGACGCCGACACGGCAGCGGCGGCCCTGAGCGAGCGGCTCCGCGGCGACCCGAGCGACATGGCGTCGCTGGTTAGCCTGGTGCTGCTGGCCGATCGCCGGCGGGTGCTCGACGAGGTGCCCGGGGCGGCGGCGCGGGCGCTCCGCGTGTTCGAGGCGCTGGCGGGTGGAGATCCAGCCGAGCGACGACTGGCGCAGGCGGAGCGCGGGCGGCTGTTCGCGGCGCTGCTGTCGATCGTCGAGCGGCTCTCCGCTGGCGCCGAGCTGGAGGCCCCGGGCGAGCTGGCCGACGCGATCGCGCAGCTGGCGCTGGAGGCCGCGGGCGACACGCCCGAGCGGGCCGCGGCGCTGCTGGCGGTGGCGGGGTTGCGGGATCGCCAGGGCCGCGGCGCCGAGGCGGCCGCGCTGTGCCTGGAGATGCTCGCCGACGAGCGGATGCGGCTGCTGCCGCTGGGCCCGGCGCGGGAGCGGGCGGGCGCCGCCGCGGTCCGCACGCTCCGCAACCTGCTGCCGGTGCACGGCTACGCGATCATCGAGGACGCCGACGCCGCGATGCTGGCGGCGCTCGACGCCCTGCCCCCGGGCGTGGAGGGGGATGCCGCGCGGCTCGAGATCGCCGTCGCGATGCCGGCGTCCGCGTCGGCGCTCCGCGCGTGGCGGACGCTGGCCCGGCACGAGGCCGCCCGGGGCGACCAGCTCGCGGCGGCGCGGCGGTGGCGGCGGGCGCTGGACGCCGCGCGGCTGCTGCGGACCGCGGGCGGGCCCGTGGACGGCGGCGACGTCGCGGACATCGGCGCCGCGCTGGCGGGCAGCCTGCTGGCGCTCGACCAGGTCGCCGCCGCACGCCGCGTGGTCGCGGAGCTGGCGGCGGTGTCGCCGATTGCGCAGGGCGACGCGCAGACGCTCGAGCAGCTCCGCCGTCGCTACGAGGTCCGCGTCCGCGCCGCCCGCGTGGGCGATCGGCCGCTGGGCGTCAGCCAGCACTTCGGCGGCTGGCGGCTGGTGACGCCGGCGGGCACGCTGGCGGGGGGCTTCTCGCCCGAGCACGTCGTGCTCGCCAGCGAGGACCGCATGGGCGTCTGGGCGGTGTCGCCCGATCTGGGCCCCATCGAGGGCGAGCCCTTCGAGGCCGAGCCCGCCGGCCCGCTGGAACTGGTGTGGTCCTCCCGCTTCGAGGCCGCCAGCCCGCCGACACTGCTGGACATGAACTCGAAGCGGGCGCTGTTCAGCTGGCCCGAGCGGGGGTCGGTCACGCTCCGCTCGGTCGCGCTGCTCGATGCCGAGAGCTGGAACAGCGGCCCGCTGGAGGACCTGATCCCCGACGCGTTGCGGCCGACGGTGAGCGTCGGGCCGCGGGCGACGGCGCTCGCCACGGGCGGCCGCCGCGCGAGCGTAGCGAGCTGGATCATCGCGGCGGGCGACGGCGTCGTGCTGGCGGCGCGGCGGGACGGCCTGCTGCTGCTGCTCGATGCCGCCGACGGCTCGGTGCGCTTCGTCGGCCGCACCGAGCTGGGCACCGCGATGGACGTCGCCGTCGCGGGCGGCCGCGCGTGGGTCCTGGGCACCACCGAGCCGCCGGGCTCGCCCCGCGAGGACACGCTGGAGAGCTTCGAGCTGCTGGCGCTCGACCCGGCCAGCGGCGAGATCTCCTATCGCGTCGAGGGCCTGGCCGAGGTCCCCCGGTGGATCGCGGCCGCCGATGACGGCTCGGTCGCGCTCGGGCTGGTCTCGAGCATCGAGCTGCACGCCCCCGCGCGCTCCGAAGAGCCCGTGCGCTGGCGCTCGGTGGCGGGGCCGGCGCTCGACGCCGCCTACGGCTGGATCGTCGGCGATCGGCTCGCGGTGTTCGGCCCTACGACGAGCGAGCTGGCCGTGGCCGACCTGGCCACCGGTGCGTTCCTCGGCACGCCCGCGGCGCTCGTGCTGGGAGATGGCGAGGTGCCCCGCGTGGGCCCGCGCAACCCGGGCGTCGGTCCCGGCGGGCTGGTGGCGCTCACCTCCTCGGGCGTCACGCTGATCGACGAGGGCGGCGAGATCGTCGGCCGCGATGCGCTCCGCCGGACGGGCGTCCGCCGAGACACCAAGGCCCCGCCCGCGCTGGGCCAGGATCGCGTGCTCATCGTGCCGCAGATCGCCCGGTCGATGGCGGGCGGGCTGCCCGAGTACGTCGTCTCGACGATCGACACGCTGTCGGCCAAGATCACCGGCTCGCGGCCCATCCGGCTGGTGGGCACGCCGCGGGACGCCTGGCTCGTCGACGGCTACGCGCTCATCTCGACCGATCGCTCGACGGTGGTGCTGGAGATGGGCCGCTAGCGTTTAGTCCAGCCAGGGTTCGCCGGACGCCCGCGTGCTCGTCGTCGGCGTGTCGAGGCGCACGATGGTCAGGCCCGTGGTCCTCTGGACAGAAGTGTTCGCCCTATCGCGTCCCGCATCGGGCATGAGCGGCGCGGCCGGCGCCGGCATTAACCCCCGCCCGTGGCGATGTCCTGGCCGCGGAGGAAGCGGGTCATGTCCCGCATCAGCTGGTGACCCCTCTGCCGCTGCAGGGGTGTCGCGTGGCCACCGATGTCGTTGCTCATCACGTCGAAGAGGCGGCCGGCGACGCGGGAGGGCGGGCCGTTGCCGCTGCGCATCATCTCCTGGTCGCGCTTGGCCTGGGCGCGGCCTCGGCGGAGCCGCTCCTCGGGGTCGCGGTCGCGGACGTTGCCCGACATGACCTCGGTGGCCTGCTCGAAACGCACGAACGCGTCGGCCAGGAAGGCTTCGCGATCATCGAGCGCGACCGTCTCGTACTCGACGGCGAGCGAATCCCACAGGTCGATCGCCAGGCGGCTGGCGTTCTCTTCGAGCTGCTCGCGGGCCTCGCCGCGGATGGAGCCCGCGAAGGCGGCCAGCAGCAGCGAGTCGCTGCCGCTCATGCCCTCCAGCCGGCTCACGAGCATGCCAACCAGCTCGAGTCGCCGCTCGATGGGCAGCCGATTGAACTCGGCCTGGAGCAGCGTGAAGCTCATCAGCGTGTCGATGGGCGCGTCCTCGTAGTCGGGCACCGGCGTGGGCCGCAGCACGAAGAACGCGGCGACGCCCGCGGCGAGCACGCCCGCGGCCGCGAAGGGCCAGCCCCGCCGCGCGAGGGCACGCAGCCGCTCGGGGTTGCGAAGGGTCCGCTCTTCGAAGTCGGCGACCCGCTCGCGGAGCGCGCGGATGCTGGGCCTTCGTCCGCCCAGCCGGCCCAGCGTCTGCTGCATCTCGTCGTGCAGTGCGGCCACGTGGTGCCTCCCTCGTCGGGGCTAGCGCCCCAGGATCCGGCCGATGCTGCCGAATAGATCGTCCAGATCGGTGTCGTAGTTGCGGGACCAGTCGGCGCTCATGCCCGGGAAGTAGACGGCGTTGCGGGGGCGGCCGGTCGCGCGGCCCGTGTGCCAGTCGTCGGCGTCCTCGAGCATCGGCAGCGGCCGGCCGCCCTCGGCCTGCAGCTCGATGGCGCGGGTCACCGTCCGCTCGACCAGCGGGCTCTCGACGGCGAAGAACAACTCGGTGCCGGTCATGATCAGCCCGGGCAGATACTCGTAGCTGACGCCCGCGGTGGCCCACAACGGGCCGTCGCTGCCGCCGCGATCCGACGGGCAGCGGTAGCACGAATCCGCGCCCAGGATGAAATCCTCGTCGGGCGAGGACCGGCGGGGGATGGGCGAGTCCACGTAGTCCTGGAGGATCTCGAGGAGCGTGGGGTCGCTGCCGCCGCCGGGCACGCCGCCCTGGAACGGCCGGACGATGGGCAGCACGCCCTGGCTCTCCGAGTCCATGTAGAGCTGGGTGCCCACGCCGATCTGCTGGAGGTTGACGAGGCAGCGCGTGCGGCGGGCGCTCTCGCGGGCGCCGCTGAGCGTCGGCACCAGGATGCCGATGAGCACCACGATCACGCCGATGACCACCAGCAGCTCGATGAGCGTGAAGCCCCGCCGCGACGCGTGCGCGGTGCGCGGCTGCGCATCAGATCGGGCGCGGCGTGCGTCGTCCGGTCGCCTCGTCGACGAGCCGCTGCGCAAGGGCGGACTGCTCGCCTCGGACGACCGCCGCCTGCTGGCCGAAGCGCTCGGCGAGTTGGGGGTCGGCGTCGAGCGCCCGCTGGACGCCGCGGGCGATGGCGCGGCCGGCGCGGCGGAGCTGCACGCCCCGTGCGAGGGCCGCGATGGCGCCCGCCCCGAGGACAAGCGGCAGGCGATAGGGCTCCGGCACGAGGGGCGCGACGGTGCCGACCGTGCGGGTGACGACCCCGCCGGCCGGATCGTCGGCGTAGTCGTCGGCGGCTCGGATGGCCTCGTCGGCGGCGCGACGCTGGGCCGAGATGGTGCCGAGCTCGGCCCGCCAGAGGTCGGCGGCTGCGGGCGGGGCCTGCGGATCCGCCAGCGCATCGCGGAGCGCACGCTCGCGCGCATCGAGGCTCGCACGCAGGGCGTGCAGGCCCTCGCGAGCCCGGCCGACCTCGTCCTCGACGCGTGCCTGGTCAACGCAGCCCCCAATCATGGCGATGCCCGCCAGGGCGACCGCCAGCCTGATCGTGCCACGCAAGTTTAGTCGCCTCAGGGGGATGCCCGTTACCCGCGGGGTGTTCCGTGCCGGTGTGCTCGTATCCATGATGCCCCTCGTGTCCTGCGGCCTCGACGCGTGCGGTGCCGGCCCGCGAGGCTCGGGTTCGGCATCGGCGGGGGCGGCGAAACGGGGGCTCGCGATGGGTCGCGGGGGCTATCGGGAGAATCTACGCCACGCTGCACCGTGGGCAAGGCGGCAACGCATCACCGCGGGCAGATGGCGCACGGGCGTGGTCGCTAGAGGGCGGCGAGCGCGGCCGCCAGCTCGTGGTTGAGCGCATGGCCCGAGCGGCTGGCGCGGATGTCGGCCTGGATCGGCCGTCCGGCGAGCGCGAGATCCCCCACGACGTCGAGCAGCTTGTGGGCGGCGCACTCATTGGGCAGGCGGTACGCGTTGTCGATCGGGCCGCCGGCGCCGATGACGAGCATGTCCCGCGGCGTCAGGTGCTCGAATAGGCCGGCGTCGCGCATCGCGCGCGCTTCGGCGTCGAGACAGAACGTCCGCGCGGGCGCGATGGTGCGGGCGTAGGCCCCGGGCGTGCCGTCCCAGTCGGCGCGCTGCGGCGAGATGGGCGCGGCGGGGCCGTAGTCCAGCTCGTAGGCCACCGACCACCCGGGCTCGGCGCGGGGGGTCGCCTCGATGCGTGCGCCGTCGCGTTCGAGGGCGATGGTGTCGCCGGGCGTGATCGGTTCGAGGGCCTCGCCGAGCTCGCGGACGCCCGCTGCATCGATAGCGTCGGAGAAGTCCGCGGCGGAGCCGTCGAGGATGGGCAGCTCGGGGCCGTCGAACTCGACGAGCGCGTCGGTGATGCCCAGGGCGTGCAATGCGGAGAGCAGGTGCTCCACGGTTGCGATGCGGGCGTCGCCGGCGGCGAGGTTGGTGCTGCGTGCGCCGGCCTGCGCGAAGATCGGGTGCAGCGGCCGCGGGTCGAGGTAGGCGATGGTCGCGGGGATGCGGGGGCCGCCATCGGCGTGCGCGAGCGCGACGCCCTCACCCGGTCGCGCGGGCAGCAGGCTGGCCGCCGCGGCCGCGCCGGTGAACAAGCCGCGGCCCGTCACGGTGGCGGGTGCCGCGAGGGTGCGTCGTGGGATCACGCGTCGGGCAGCCGCTTGCGGATCTCGCGGAGCGTGCGGGCGAGCGTGCGGAACTGGGCCATGTTGGCCGCGGTCTCGCGGGCGGGGGCGGCGGGGTAGCCCAGCCAGGTCTCGCCGGCGGGGATGTCGTTCATCACGCCGCTGCGGGCGCCGACGGTGGCGCCGGGGCCGATGGTGATGCCGTCGCCGATGCCGACGCCGCCGGCGAGGGTGACGCCGTCGCCCAGCGTGACCGAACCCGAGACGCCGCAGCAGCCGCAGATGACGCAGGAGCGGCCGATGTCGCAGTTGTGGCCGATCTGGCAGAGGTTGTCGATCTTGGTGTGCCCGCCGATGCGGGTATCGCCCAGCTTGCCGCGATCGATGCAGGTGTTGGCCCCGATCTCGACGTCGTCCTCGACGACGACCGAGCCGAGGTGGGGAATCTTGATGGGCCCGTCGGGTCCGGGCAGGTAGCCGAAGCCATCGGCCCCGATGACCACGCCCGGGTGCAGCACGCAGCGCTCGCCGATGGTGCAGCCGTGCAGCACCGACACGTTGGCCTGCAGCAGCGAGCCCGCGCCCACGCGGGCGCCCGCGCCGATGCTCACGCGGGCGGCGAGGACGGCGTCGGCGCCGACGCTGGCGCCCGCCTCGATGACGCACATGGGCCCGATGGTGGCGGTGGGGTGGATGTTGGCCGAGGGGTGGATCACCGAGCTGTTGCTCTCGTCGGATTCGGGGCGGGGCGGGGCGGCCCGCTCGCTGAAGGCCTGGAGCAGCGCCTGGAGGGCGCGGTCGGCGTCGGGCACGAAGAGCAGGGCGCGATCGGAGGGATCGTGGCCCGGGACCTCGACGCCCTCGCTGACCAGGGCCGCCGACGCGCTGGATTGGGGCCACTGCTTGGCGTAGCGGCTATCGCGGATGAAGGTGAGGGCGCCGGCGGTGGCCTTGTCCAGGCCGGCGATGTCGGCTAGCGGGATGTCGTCGGGTCCGACCAGCCGGGCGTCGAGCATGGTGGCGAGCGTGCCGGTGGTCGCCGGCGCCTCGGTGCGAGCGGGCTGCTGCGGTGTGGCCGAGGCGGTGGGCATGGGCACGTCTGTCCTCGCTGGGCGGCTGGGGAGGGTCTTGCGTTGCAGGGGAGTGGGGCTCAGGGCTGCACGGGGCCGGCGGCGAACTGGTTGTTCATCAGCCGCACCACGCTCTGGGTGATGTCCACGCTGTCGTTGCTGTAGATCACTCGGCGGGATTGGATCCAATCCTCGACAAACAGCACCGCCTGGTTGGCGGGCACGCCGGGGTTGCGCGGCACGCCCTTTTGCTGGCCCGTGTGGACGACGATCTGCCAGCCGTCGCGCTCGGCGACCTGGTCGACGGCGGTGAGCGTCTTCTCGTAGAGCTCCTTGAGGGCCCGGGCGTTGTCCTCGGCGAGGTTCTGCTGGAGCACCTGGGCCCGGGTGTCACGGGTGGCCTGCAGCATGCGGAGCTCGCGGCGGCCCTCGTCGAAGGCGTCGCTCTGGGGGTCGAGCTTCTCGAGGTCGCCGGCCTTGTCCTCGATCTCGGTGGTCAGCTGCTGGATCAGGGCCTGGATGCCATCACGGCGGGACTCGAGTTGCTGGCGCTGCTGGCGGAACTCGTCGAGGCCGTCGATGACCAGGAAGAGGTCGACCGTGGCGACGGGCGTGGGCTGGGCGAGCATCCGCTCGACGGCGCCCGCGACGGGCCGGGCGCCGCCCAGCCCCATGCCGAGCATCAACGCCGCAATCGCGGCCAGGACGAGCTTCTGGCGAAAGTGCTGCATGGCGCTATGAGCCTCCTGCGTCTGGGTCTCGCGGCCGCTCCGCGGCCGGTTGGCGTCGCCCGCCGCGAATCTCGGCTCCGCCGGGATTCGGCGGGCCGCGCGAATGCGTCGGAGCGGGCGCAATCGACCGGGATTGTACTCCCGATGGAGATGCGCCCGGACCGGGCTCCGGGCGGGCCCGTTATAGGACGACCGATCGGCGGATCGTGCGGCTCGGCAAGGGGTTGGGCGCGGCCGCGGGGCATCGAACCCCGCGGGCGGCCGATGTCGTACATGGCGTGCGGGGGCGTCCAACGGGCGGCCTCGGAGCCTAGGATTGTCAGAATCTTGTTTGGGTATGGCCCTGGTTGAGGCCGGCCCGCTCGAGAGCCGGAGGGTGCAGCATGACGCGGAGGGCACTGATCGCGATCGTCGCGGCGAGCCTGGCGGGCGCGCCCGCGGCGTACGGGCAGACGGCGCTGGGCGACGGCCGGCGGCTGGATCGCAACCTGCTGCGGGGCAGCGGGGGGCTGAATGTGCCGGTGCGGGACTTCCAGTCCGAGTTGCGGCTGCGGAACGCCATCGTGACGGGCAACGCGCCCAACGGGCTGTCGTTCCGCGGCGACGTGGGCTTCGAGGACACCTTCGAGTTCCGCGAGTTCGTGGGGTCCGACGACCTGTTCACCTTCCGCCGCGACGCGTTTACCAGCGGGCTGGCGGGGGCGGGCATCCGCGGGACCGAGGCGCTGCAGTTCCAGCTCGCGCTGACGGTGGGCAACCGTCCGCCGCGGAACCTCCGCGGCTCGCTGCTGACCTCGCGGACGGGCGACCGGCTCACGCCCGAGCTGCGCACGCAGCTGGCGGTGAGCATGAGCAATGCCCAGCCCGGGCTGCGCGAGGCCGATCCCGAGGAGCTGCTCTACCCGCTGGCGGGCACGTCGCTGCGCTCCACCAGCAGCTTCGTGAGCGGCCGGAGCCTGTCGCCGGCGATGTTGATGATGGCCGAGAGCGAGGACGGCCGGACGCTGGGGCTCGTCGCCTCGCCGCTGCGCGGGCTGGCCCGCGAGCAACTGGTTGGCGATGCCGAGGCGGGCGAGGACGAGCCGGAGGAGGTCAATCCCGCGCGGGCGCCGAGCCTGCGGCTGGGCGGCGAGGAGGATTCCGAAGACGACCGCGACATGAGCGAGACGCAGCTGGACCTCCGGGTCCGGCTGGACGCGTACGAGCAGGCTCGCGCCGGCGCCGAGGGCGATCGCGAGGGCCAGGCCGACCGCCCGCTGGGCTCGTTCGAGGACCGCATCGAGGCGCTCCGGCGGGCGCTGCAGCGCGAATTCGTGCCCCAGGGGGACGAAGAGGATCCATCGGCGCTGCCGGGGTTCCCGGCGACGCCGGAGCCCGCCCAGGGTGAAGCCGAGGACGATCCCACCGCGCTCCGGTCGGCGCTGGATCCGGCCGAGGCGGCGCGGGCGCCGCTGCCTCCCACGCAGGCGCAGGCGGCGGCGGGCACGGTCGCCGACTGGGAGGCGCTGCTGGAGACCCTCCGACAGGGCACGGGGGTGGTTACGGCGCCGTCGCCCGAGCTGGATTCGGCCTCGGAGTACGAGCTGCACGTGGTGCGGGCCAAGGCGCTGATGGGCGAGGCGCGGTACTTCGAGGCCGAGCAGCGCTTCACGATGGCGCTGGCGGCGCGGCCCGAGGATCCGATCGCGCTGGTCGGCCGCGTGCATGCGCAGCTGGGCGCGGGGCTCGATCTGTCGGCCTCGGTGAACCTGCGATCCTTCCTGCTGGCCTACCCCGAGTTCGTGGGTGCGCGGTACGAAGACGGGTTGCTGCCGCGGAGCGATCGCATCGCCGCGGCGAAGAGCCGGATGCTCGCGCAGCTCCGCGGCGAATCACGGCGGAAGCTTCCGCGGGAGAGCGCGATGCTGCTGGCCTACGTCGGCTTCCAGTCGGGCGACGCGATCGCGGTGCGCGTGGGGCTCGATCGGCTCGCGGACGGCGTCGAGGGTCGGCGGGATCCGCTGGTGCCGCTGCTGCGGGGCGTGTGGCTGCAGCCCGCGGCCGCGGGCGGACCGGGCCGCTAGCGGGCCCGCGGGAGGGCGGCGGCGTGCATGGCTGACTCGGCGACCGAACAGGCGGCCCGCTCCGAAGACGCGGCGCGGCCGTCCATCACCGACTTCCTGAGCGACGGCGGCTTCGTGCAGCTGTGCGAGACGCTGGGGGGCCTTTTGGGCTCCAGCGTGCGGCTCATCGATGCGCAGGGCCGGCAGATCGAGCCGGCGCGGGAGGGCTCGCTGGCGTGGCGCGTGGCGGATCGCACGCCATCGGCCGCGGAGCTGGCGGCCGAGCGGGCCTTCGCGGTGCCCGTGCGCGCGAGGGGCGACGTCATCGGCTGGGTGCACGTGGGTCGCTCGCCGGCGACCGAGGGCCCGCTGGCGGTCGAGATCGAGCACGCCGTGGCGCTGATGGTGGACATCGCGGACCAGGTGTGCGATCGGGAGCTGGAGCTGCGCGCCCGGCTGCGGGCGCTCGCGGCGACGCAGCGGCTGAGCGCCCTGCTGGCGCGGGCCGAGAGCGTGGACGACGTGCTGGGCATCGCGCTCGAGTCGGCGATCGAGCTGCTGGGGTTGTCGGCGGGCTCGATCGTGCTGCTGCCGCAGGCCGGTGGCGGGGCGCTCGAGGCGCTCGAGCGGGACGTGGAGCACCGCGTGAGCCGCAACCTGTCGGCGGCGTGGCTGGCCAGCCCGCTGCCGCTGTCGTTCGACCGGGAGTTCGATCGGCTGGCGCTCGCGGGCGAGGTCGTGGCGGTGCCCGATCTGCAGGCCGACGCGCGGGTGCAGCTCAAGGATCGGGTCCGCGACGAGGGGCTGCGGTGTGCGCTGCAGGCGGGCATGGTCTTCCAGGACCGGCCGCTGGGCGTGATCCGGCTGTACGGGCGGGAGCCGCGGGCGTTTGCGCCCGATGAGATCCGCGTGCTGCGGACGATCGCGCACCAGGCGGCGGTGGCGATCGGCCAGGCGCGGCTGCTCCGCCAGCAGCGGGAGCGGCGGCAGCTGCAGCGGCAGCTAATGCTGGCCGGCGACGTGCAGCGGCGGATGCTGCCGGCGGGACCGCCCGAGTCTGCGCTCTTCGACGTGGCGGCGAGCTGGGAGCCGAGCCTCGAGCTGAGCGGCGACTTCTACGACTTCGTGGAGCTCGATGCCGATCGGCCGCCCGAGGCCCGCCGCATCGGCATCGTGGTGGGCGACGTGGTGGGCAAGGGCGTGGCCGCCGCGCTGCTGATGAGCCACGTCCGCGCCAGCCTGCGGGCGCACGCATCGCAAGACCCCGCGCCGTCGCGGGTGCTGGCGGCGGTCAACGACGACCTGTGCCGCGACACGATGCCCAACGAATTCGTGACGCTGTGGTACGGGGTTGCCTGCCCGGAGCGGCGGGAGTTGGTGTTCGCGAGCGCGGGGCACGATCCGCCCTTGCTGGTGCGCAGCACGGGCGCAGGGACCGATGCCGGCGGGCCGGTGCACCGCATCGAGGAATTGCGGACCGGCGGCATGCTGGCGGGGGTGCTGCCGGCGCAGGTGTTTTCCGAAGGCAGGCTGCCGCTGTCGCCCGGCGACTCGCTGGCGGTGTTCACCGACGGGCTGAGCGATGCGCGGCGGGGCGACGAGGAGCGCTACGGTCGCCCGCGGGTGGCCGAGGCGGTGCTCGCGGCGCTTCGGGAGCGGCCCG
Organism: Planctomycetota bacterium; assembly: GCA_039819165.1. Lineage (NCBI taxonomy): Bacteria > Pseudomonadati > Planctomycetota > Planctomycetota bacterium. The sequence continues at coordinate 2,168,816 of JBCBSM010000001.1, read as the reverse complement.
ACATCGCCGCATCGGCCCTGGTGCACGAGCTGGTGGGCGGCGTGCGTCGCTTCGCCGCGGGGGCGCGGATGCCCGACGACCAGACGCTTGTGGTGCTGCGGGTGCGGTCGTGAGGCGTGTGCGGCTGCCGGTGCTTCTGTGCGCGCTTCTGTGCGTGCTGGTGGCGCCGCCGGGCTGCGTGGTGTCGGGGCTGGAGGAGACGGCCGTCCGCGTGCCGTGGCCCGCGCGGGCGGAGCGGGAGTTCGGTTGCACGCCGGTAAGCGTGGACGTGTTCGGGGCGGGCGAGCGGGGCTCGGGCTCGGGCGTGCTGGTGTCGGATCGCTGGCTGCTCACCGCGGCGCACGTCGTGCCCGAGGGCGCGGCGCAGGCGCTGGTGCTGGTGGATCCGGATCGGCCGCGGGGCGTGGTGGCGCCCATCGAGGTCATCGTGCAGGGCGGCGGCGAGCCCGTGCGCGAGGGCGACTGGGCGTTGCTGCGGCTCGGCGGGGCGATCGACCACCTGCCGGCGCGGCAGGCGTCGCTGGCGTCGGGGGTGGTCTCGCTCGACGAGGTGCTGCTGGTCGGCTTCCCGACGACGCCGGCGAGCGCCGAGGAGCCCTTCGCGCGGGACCCCTTCGTGCTGCGGACCGATGCGCCCGACGTGCGGGCGTGGCGGACCGAGGAGGGGCCCGTGCGGTACCTGCGGATGGCCTCGGCGTGGACCAAGCTGGGGGGCGCGTCGGGCGGGCCGGTGGTGGTCCGCGATGGGGTGGGCGTGCCTCGGGTGGTGGGCATCGTGCTGGGTCGGATCGAGCATCGCACGCTGTTTGCGCGGGGGCGGGCGATCGTGGTGCACGACCTGCCCGCGCAGGCGCACCTCGCCGCCGCCGGTGCGCTCGACGACCTGCCGAGCGGCGTCGACGGCCCGAGGCTGCTGACCGCGGACGAGATCACGGGGGAGCCGGCGGCCGCGTCGGCTACGCTGGTGCTCGATGGCGACGGTCTTCCTCAACGGCGAACTGCGGAGCCTCGATGATCCCGCGGCGCGGGTGGCGCTCACCGACGCGGGCTTCATGCACGCCGTCGGGCTCTTCGAGACCATGACGGCGCGGCGGGAGGCCGACGGCGTGCGGGTCGTCCGCGTCGATGCGCACGTGCGGCGGCTGGTCGAATCGGCGCGGGAGCTGCAGCTGAGCACGTCGCTGCGGGCCGATCCGCTCGCCGAGGCCGTCGAGCACACGGCCCGGGCGCATCTGGAGCACGCCGACCATGATGCGGCCCGCGTCCGGCTGACGGTGACCGGCGGCGACCTGGACCTGGTGCGTCGGGTGGGCGAGCGGGTGGGGGCGGCCGCGCCGACGCCGACCATCGCGATCCTGGCGCAGCGGGCCACCGAGTACCCCGAGGAGCTGTTCGAGCGCGGGGGGTTGGCGGTGCTCGCCGACGCAAAGGTCAGCCCGTTCGATCCGACGGCGGGCCACAAGACGCTGAACTACTGGTGGCGTCTGCGGGAGCTGCAGGCGGCGCTGGGACGGGGCGCGTCCGAGGCGCTGGTGTTCTCGGTGACCAACCACCTGTGCGGAGGCTGTGTAAGCAACGCCTTCGCGGTGCGGGATGGTGCGCTGGTGACGCCCATCGCGCGGGGTGAGGAGGAGGTGGCCGCGGCGTCCAGGCCCGCGCTGCCCAGCCCGGTGCTGCCGGGCGTGACGCGGGCGACGCTGCTGGAGCTGGCGGCCGAGGAGGGGCTCGCGATCGAGCGGCGGCTGGTCTCGATCGACGACGTGCTGGACGCCGACGAGGTGTTCTGCACCAATGCGAGCTTCGGCGTGCTGCCGATCACGCGGGTCGAGTCCCGCGAGATCGGCTCGGGAGGCGTCGGGCCGGTGACGCGGCAGCTCGGCGAGTTGCTCCGCGGCGCGGACGGAGCCGGGTAGATCGGACGTCGATCGGGCTTCGTTCAGTCGTGGGGGCCGGCGGCGTTCGGCCGCCGGATGCGGACGTTCTCGCGGCCGGCGGAGGCGTCGTTTGGGTCGTCGGGCATGTCGCCGCCCGCATCGCCCCGGAGTTCGCGCTGCAGGCGGGCGATCTTGCGGCGGATGATGAGCCATCCGACGAGGCCGGCGACGAGGACGATCGGCAGCAGCACGATGGCAAGCGCGAGACCGCCGGCGACCACGATGACGGCGATGGCCAGCGCCAGCGCGGCGACGAGCGCCGCCTTGACGCGGGCCCAGGGGCCGAGCGACTGGGTCGTTCCCAGGCCGGGGTAGTAGACCTGCCTGCGTGGCTGCACGCAGACAGGCTACGCCGGGCGGATCGAGTCGATGGACGGCCTAGCGGCGGCGGCGGAGGCCGACGGCGGCCAGGCCGACGGCGGCGAGTCCCGCGGTGGTCGGCAGTGGGATGATGACCTGGTAGACCTGATCCTGCACGCCGAGGGCGGCCAGGGCCGTCAGGTTGGTTGCGATCGCGACATCGCCGTCGCCGGCGGCATCGAGCATCGAGGCGAGGTGCGTGCGGGTGCTGGAGGTCAGGTTGCTGGCGCGGAAGAGGCCGGCCTCGGCGTCGAGGTCGTCGCCCTCCTGCTGCAGGTCGATCATGATCTCCCAGAGGGCGATCTGGAAGGCGGCGTTGTAGCTGCGGTTGTTCAGCTCGTGGCGGCGGTTGGAGAACGTGAACAGGCGGCCCAGGGCGTCGGCCTGCGCCCCATTGAGCGTGGGCCGGGAGGGCGAGATCGGGGCCTCGTCGATGTCGACGACCTCGAAGGTGCGGACGCCGCCGTTGACCGACTCCCAGATGTCGATGCAGTAGGTGGTCAGGTTGCCAACGCCCGGGGCGTCGGGGCCCGAGCTGTTCACGATGCGATGGTTCAGCTGGCCCGCAAAGAGGTTGTGATTGGCGCCATCGAAGTAGACGCGGACGCCCCGGCCTGCGCCGGTGCCGACGAACTTCATGTCGACGGTGTCTGCGGAGGCCGTGGCGGCGGCCAGCGCAACAACGGCGGCGGGCATGATCGAGCGCATGTCGGAACCCTCTCTCTGCGGCGTGTCCTGCGGCCCGCACATGCCGGCGGCGACTGGTGCACCACCGGCGGCACGGGCCACCTCTCCCCTGGCTGCTAGCTTACCCGCGGGGCTGGGGTCGTCCAGTCATAAGTGTTTGTAAATCAGCAGATTAGCGTAGTTGATCGGGGTTATGCGACCTGGGCCGGAAGGATGGGGGGCGCAACGAGAACGCCCGCTCGTGGCGGGCGTGTGTAGGGTCCGGGAAGTGTCGCGCGGGGGACTCGGTTCAGCGGCGGCGGCGGAGGCCGATGGCGGCCAGGCCGACGGCGGCCAGGCCCGCGGTGGTCGGCAGCGGGATGACGATCTGGAAGATCTGGTCCTGCTGGGTGAGGCTCGTGAGGGCGCGGAGGCCCGGGGTCAGGCCGATCGAGTCGCTGGTGGCGGCGGCGAAGAGATCGCCGACGAAGCCCGTGGTGATGGTGTTCAGGCCGCCGGCCTGGAAGTCGCCGGCCGTGAGGCTCAGCGTGGAGCTGGCGGTGTCGAAGTCGTTGACGATCTCCCAGAGCGTGATCTGGAAGGCGGCGTTGAAGTCTGCGTTGCTCCCGAACTGGGCGCCCGCGGCGGCGGTGTACAGCCGTGCGATGGCGTCGGCCTGGGCCTGGTTGATGGTGGCCGTCGGCGGCGCGGGCGGCGGCGGCGTGACCGGCGCGTCGGTCAGCTCGGCGAGATCGAACTCGAACTCCGAGAACGACAGCGGCTCGAGCACGTCGATGCAGTAGCTCTCGAGCGAGCCGACCAGCGATGCGCCGGCGCCCGTGCCCGAGGTGATCTGGTGCGAGAGCAGGCCCGCGAAGACCGTGTCGGCGGTGCCGTTGACGTTGACGGTGATGCCGCGGCCCGAGACGGGTCCGGCGAACTTCATCATCACGGTGTCGGCGGACGCGGTCGCGGCCAGCGACGCCACCGCGGTGGCGGCAAGGAACTTGGAACGCATCTTCAACTCTCCCTCGGGGCTCCCCTGTCCCCGCACTCCGGCCTCTCCGATTCGTAGCGACACGCGGCCAGCGGGCCCCCACCCGCCATTGACTCGCGCCGGCCTGCGTCCCTTGCTGCGGGCGGAATGCACGCAGATCCGGCACTGACCGAGACAAACCCTACCCGATGCCGGTCGTGGCGGCCATGCGGATTCAACCAAGTTTGAAGGAAATTCGCGTTGTGCGGCTGTTACGGGTCGTCGTGGTTGGGTTATCGGAACATGATCGGAGCGCCGCACGCGGTCGGCGGACGAGCGGTTCGCGGGCCGTGGCGGGTCCGCCGAGAGCTATGGTCCGTACGGCGGCAGGATGCCGGATTCGGAGGGGTGCGATGGCGGAGCGGCCGGGGGCGGACGGGGAGCACGCGGAGCGGATCCTGGGGGGGCTCGGCAGCGGGTTCGTCCACCTGCACCTGCACACCGAGTACTCGCTGCTGGACGGCGGCAACCGCATCGATCGCCTGGCGGACCGGGTGGCCGAGCTGGGCATGCCCGCGTGCGCGGTGACCGACCACGGCAACGTGTTCGGCGCGGTGGCGTTCTACGAGGCCTGCCGGGCGCGGGGCGTGCGTCCCATCCTGGGCGTCGAGGCGTACGTGTGCCCGCCCGGGCGTCCGCGGCAGGACCGCACCTATACGGGCGTCAGCGACGGCGGGTACCACCTGGTGCTGCTGGCCGAGAACATCACGGGCTGGAACAACCTGATGCTGCTGTGCAGCGAGGCGTTCCTGACTGGGTTCTACTACAAGCCGCGGATCGATCGCGACCTGCTCGAAGCGCACAGCAGCGGGCTGATTGCGATCAACGGCCACCTGGGCAGCGAGCTGGGCGAGCACCTGCTGCGGTACGTTCGCTCGAAGGACAAGGCCGACCTGGAGGCCGCCCGCGAGAGCGTCGCGTGGCACAAGCGGGTGTTCGCCGACGAGGGCACGGGGCCGCGCTTCTACTGCGAGCTGCAGCACCACGTGGCCGAGCAGGTGTCGATCAATCCACGGATCATCGAGCTCGCGCAGGAGCACGGCGTGCCGGTAGTGTGCGACAACGACGCCCACTTCCTGCGGGCGGAGGACCACGACGCGCACGACACGCTCATCTGCATCTCGATGGGCAAGAACAAGCACGACGCCGAGCGGCTGAAGTACACGCCCGAGCTGTACGTCAAGAGCTCGCAGCAGATGCGCGAGCTGTTCGAGGGCGAGTACGGCGAGGTGGGCGCCGAGGCCTGCGACAACACGCTGCGGATCGCGGCGCGGTGCGATGTCGAGCTGCCCATCGGCGAGAACCACGCGCCGGTGGTCGTGGTGGGGACGCCCGAGGAGCTGCCGCCGCACGACGATGCCGAGTTCGGCGGCGACTTGACGGCGTGGTACAAGGCGTACTGCGCCCGCTTCGAGCTGGAGCCGGCGACCGGGGGCGCGGTCGACCCCGAGGAGCTCAAGGCCAACTGCGACGCGGCGCTGCGGCTGCTGGCCGAGGGCGGCATGGTGTGGCGCTACGGGCCGTCGATCCTGGAGCACCGCCACGCGCTGGCGGAGGGTGACGAGGCCGCCGACGCGGCGCGCGGCGGCGCGGCGGACGCGGACGGCTTCGACAAGTGGGCGCGGCTGAATCGCGAGCTCGGCATCCTGGCCGACAAGTCGATCAGCGCGTACTTCCTGATCGTGTGGGACTTCGTGAACTGGGGTCGTGCCCGGGGCATCCCGGCGCTGGCCCGCGGCTCGGGCGTGGGCACGATGGCGGGCTACGTGCTGGGCCTGTCCAATGCGTGCCCCGTGAAGTACGGGCTGCTCTTCGAGCGGTTCACCGACCCGGACCGCAGCGAATATCCGGACATCGACATCGACCTGTGCCAGGACGGCCGGGGCGACGTCATCCGCTACGTCCGCGAGAAGTACGGACACGTGGCGCAGATCATCACCTTCGGGACGCTGAAGGCCCGGGCCGCGATCCGCGACGTGGCGCGGGTGCACGCCGTCAGCCTGCCCGTGGCGGATCGGCTGGCGAAGCTGATCCCCGAGCAGGTCGGCATGACGCTGGAGAAGGCCGAGAAGGCCGAGCCCGAGTTCGCGGACGTCGTCGCGGGCAAGCGGGAGGCGATCGCGAAGCTGAACGATGCGCTGCCGGGCGAGCAGCACGCGTCGGCCGACGACGTGCGGAGGCTGATCGACAACGCCCGGGTGATCGAGGGGCAGGCGCGGCACGCCAGCGTGCACGCGGCGGGCGTGATCGTCGCGACGCGGCCGCTGCACGAGCTGGTGCCGCTCTACAAGCAGAGCAACGGCGGCGAGGACGAGATCATCACGCAGTGGGACGGGCCGACCTGCGAGAAGATCGGCCTGCTCAAGATGGACTTCCTGGGCCTCCGGACGCTGAGCGTCGTCGAGCGGGCCAAGGCGCTCATCCGCGGCGCGATGGACGAGGAGGCGATCTACGCCGCGGTGGGCCGGGAGAAGGGCGACGGCGGGCCCCACCCGCTGGATCTCGAGCGGCTGGAGATGGTCGATCCGCGGGTGTTCGCGTTGTTCGCGCGGGGCGATGCGACGGGCGTGTTCCAGTTCGAGTCGGGCGGCATGCGTCGCTTGCTGATGGAGATGAAGCCCGACCGCCTTGAGGATCTCATCGCCGCCAATGCGCTGTTCCGGCCCGGACCGATGGACCTGATCCCGGCGTACAACAAGCGCAAGCACGGGCAGGAGGCGGTGCCGAAGGTGCACCCGATTGTCGATCGGTTCACGGCCGAGACCTACGGCGTGATGGTGTACCAGGAGCAGGTGATGCAGATCGTCCACGAGCTGGGCGGCATCCCGCTCCGGGCGGCGTACTCGCTGATCAAGGCCATCAGCAAGAAGAAGGCGAAGATCATCAACGCCGAGCGGCCCAAGTTCGTCGAGGGTGCGCAGCAGCAGGGGCTGGCGAAGGGCGACGCGGAGGAGCTGTTCGAGCTGATCCTCAAGTTCGCGGGCTACGGCTTCAACAAGAGCCACAGCACGGGCTACGCCATCGTGGCGTACCAGACGGCCTACCTCAAGACGTACTTCCCGGCGCCGTACATGGCGGCGTTCCTGAGCTACGAGAGCCAGGCGCAGAAGGTCGCGGACTGGCTGCCCTACCTCGAGGACTGCAAGCGGACGCGGACGATCGACCCGGCCACCGGGGAGGCGGTGCGAACGGGCATCGACGTAGCGCCGCCCGACATCAACCTGTCGGGCGAGGACTTCGAGGTGGTGTTCGCCGACGGCGAGCCGCGGGACGCGCGGCACGGGCACATCCGCTTCGGCATGAAGGCGATCAAGGGTGCCGGCGCGGGCGCGATCGAGGGCATCGTCCGCGCACGCACGGACGAGGAGGGCGTGCGGCCCTACCGGGATCTATTCGATTTCTGCGAGCGGGTGCCGCTGCGGAGCGTCAACAAGGCGACCATCGAGGCGCTCATAAAGGCGGGCGCGTTCGACGGCGTGCACGGCCGGGACGCGCGGGCGGCGCTCGTGGCGTCGATCGAGGCGGCGGTGTCGGCGGGGCAGCGGGCGGCGCAGGATCGTGCGGCGGGCCAGGGCGGGCTGTTCGGCGGGGGCGACGAGGCCGACGCGCCGACGCCGGCGCTCGCGGGCGTCGAGCCCTGGCCCGAGGCCGAGCTGCTGCGGCAGGAGAAGGAGACGCTGGGCTTCTACGTGTCGAGCCACCCGCTGCAGCAGTGGGCGTCGTGGATCCGGGCGTTCGGCACGCACGAGCTGGCCGAGATCGAGCACCTGCAGCCGCAGCAGCGGGTAGTCGTGGGGGCGATGGTGCAGTCGGCCCGCACGCTGACGGCCCGCAACGGCCGCAGCGCGGGCCAGCGGATGGCGATCCTGACGATCGAGGATGCGACCGGCACGGCCGACGCGGTGCTGTTTACCGACGCGTACCAGAGTTACGGCCACCTCCTGGAGGACGACGGCCCCAAGTTCGTGCTGGGCCGCGTCGATCGCTCGCGGGGCGATGCGCAGATCATCGTGGAGCAGCTGACGCCGATCGACGCCGTGCCGCTGGAGCAGGGCACGCTGCGGGCGTACGTGCGGGACAGCTTCCTGAACGGCTCGGGCATGCGGGCGCTGGGTGCGCTGCACGAGATCGCGGGGTCGCACGCCTTCGCGAAGGACGACGCGGCCCAGGGCGCGCTCGTGCCGCACGCGCCGCTCGAGATCGTCGTGTGCGTCGGCGAGCGGCACGAGACCATCCGCTCGGTGCGGCCTCGGATGATCCGCCTGGAGCCCGAGTTCGTGCGGGCGGCCGAGGGCGTGCTGGGTCCGCGGGCGGTACGGCTGTTCGGCGGCGTGGCGGTGGACATGCAGCGCGACCGCCGCCCGGGCGGCAACGGCCGGGCGCGCCGCGGCTAGGTCGCGTACAGCGACGTTACGGGCAGCCGCGGTCGAACGACGTCAGGAAGCAGAGATAGTCGAAGATGTCGAGGCTGCCGCAGCCATCGCAGTCGGCGCGGTAGTCGCCGAGCTGGAATGCGGTGAGGTACGCCAGGAAGTCGAACACGTCGAGCTCGCCGCTGCGGTCGAAGTCGGCGTAGCAGGGCGAGCCGACGAAGATCTCGGTGATCTCGGGCTGCAGCGCGGCTGGGTCGATCGCGTTGACGCCGGTGGCGACGCCCCACTCGATGCGGACGTCGTCGAGATCAACCTCCAGGAAGCCGGTGGTGATGTCGATTCGGATGCTGCCAAATTCGGTGCCCGCGATCAGATCCGTGAGGTCGACTTCGCCCGGATCGAGCAGCATGTAGGGCGAACTCGCGGTCCGGAATGTCACGCCGGGGTTCAGTTCGATCTCGCCAACGACGTCGCCGAACGCGTCGGTGGACTGGGCATCGCCGAGCGAGCGACCGTTCTCACGCAGGAAGGCGAATCGCGTACCGGTGCCGGGGTCGCCGGCGATGGTGGTGCCGAGGTGCACGACGAGCGTGTCGGGCGTTGGCGTGACGCCCGGATCGACGCGGAATCGGATGGTCATCGGGTCATCGGGCGTGATGCGGCGGACGTTGTCGGCCTGGCTCGCGGTTGCCGTGGCCAGCAGCAGGGCGGCGGTCGTTGCGATCTTCATGGTGTTCTTTCTCCGTGTTCGTGTGCGTGGTGGTGGTCGTCGCTATGGGCATCCGGCAAGGAACCGATCCTGGAAGCAGAGGAAATCGAAGATGGTGACCTCGCCGCAGCCGTCGCAGTCGGCGCGGAACTCGAGCCGCTCGAAGGCGTTGAGGAAGGCGAGCCAGTCGAGCAGGTCGAGCCGGCCGTTGCAATCGAAGTCGGCGTAGCAGGGGCACCGGCCGACGAAGATCTCGTAGATGACCGGCTGGATGGGCGCGGAGTCGATGGCGTCCGGCGCGGTCGCGCTGCCCCACTCGATGCGGACGTCGTCGAGGTCGACGTCGAGCGTGCCCGTCTCGATCTGGAAGCGGATCTCCGCGCCCGGCGTGCCGTCGTACAGGCCGGTGAGGTCGACGATGCCGGGGTTCAGTACGGCGTAGATCGAGTCCGGCGTGCGGAAGGTGATGCCGGGATCGAGGTCGAGCGGCCCGGTGACATCGCCCTGGATGTCGGTGGCGTGCGTGCCGCCGGGCAGCAGGTTGCGCGCGACGAGCCGGGCGGTGCGGGCGCCCGTGCCGGGCGCGCCGGCGATCGCGGCGCCAAGGTGCACGACGAGCGTATCGGGCAGCGGCATGACGCCGGGCTCGACGCTGAAGCGGATGGTCATTGGTTCGCTCGGCGTGATGCGGCGGACGTTGTCGGCGCACGCGGCGGCGGTGATCCCGAGCAGGGCGGCGGCCGCGATCGAGCGGTGCGTGCGGGCCATCGTGTGCATCTCCCTGCGTGTGTCCAGTGGTCCTTCGAGCGACTCCGTGGCTCGCTCGATGTTGCGAAGCTACAGGGTCTTAGGTGTGGTGTCAACCTAAATTTTTGGTGTTCGTTCGCTATACGGAATTGCGTACTTCTCACGAACATGCGTTCGCCGCGCAACGACAACGGGGCCGCCAGCGATGGCGGCCCCGTGCGCACGTTGTCCGTCGGTATGGCGTCGTATGCCTAGTCGCAGCCGGCGTCGAACTCGTTCTGGAACTCGAGGAAGTCGAAGATGGTCAGGTCGCCGTCGCCGTCGAAGTCGGCCGCCAGGTCGCCCGAATCGAACGCGTTCTGGAAGGCGAGGAAGTCGAAGATGGTGAGTTCGCCGTCGCCGTCGAAATCGGCCCGGCACGGGTTGCCGACGAAGACCTCGATGACCGTGCAGTCCGGGTTGGCGCCGCGGTAGGAGGACGGGCTGAGGCCCTGGCCCCAGTCGAAGCGCAGGTTGGCGGTGTCGAACTCGAGGAAGCCGCTGGCGATGGTCCAGATGACCACGCCGTCCTCGGTGCCGTCGATGAGCGTGCTCATGTCGATGACGCCGGCATCGAAGAAGGTGTAGGGCGAGCTGGCCGTGCGGAAAGTGATGCCGGGGTTGAGCGACAGCCCCCCGACGACGCCGCCGAACAGGGCCTGGCTGTGGGTGCCGAGCAGCGTCCCCTCGTCGAACAGCTCCGCGACGCGGAGGCCGGTGCCGCCGGCCTCGGTGATGCCGAACAGCACGTTGAACATGTCGGGCGTCGGCGTCGCGTCGGCCGGGCACCGGAAGCGGATGGTCAGGGGCTCATCCGGCGTGATGCGGAGCGTCTGGGCGTTCGCGGCGGCGGCGAGGCCCAGCGTGGCGAGCAGGCAGATCGTTCTTTGCATGGCTTTCTCCCAAGAGACGGACGTGCAGAAGAGGTCGCACGTCCGTCTAGGGATATGCCCGTACGCCCACCGGCGTTGCAGGGGCCCGCTTGGGCGTGCGCTCAGGCGTTCGCGGTGGCCATGGCGCACATGAGCTCGACGCCGACGGGGATGGCGTCGTCGTTGAAGTCGAACTCGGGCTGGTGCAGCAGGGGCACGCGGTCGGGGTCGGCTCCGGCGGGCAGCGTGCCCAGCAGGAAGAAGCAGGCCGGGATGTGCCGGCCGTAGTAGCTGAAGTCCTCGCCGCCCATGCTGGGCTCGGGGACGAGTTCGGTGCTGGCCTCGCCGATGGTGCGGCGGGCGATGCCGAAGAAGCGGTCGGTGGCGGCCTCGTGGTTGCGGGTGACGGGGTAGCCCGTGTGCCAATCGACGGCAGCGGTGCAGCCGTGGGCGGTGGACACGCTCGCGGCGATCTCGCGAACGCGGGCCTCGAGGAGCGCGCGGGTCTCGTCGGTGAGCGCGCGGACGGTGCCCGAGAGCCGCGCGGACTCGGGGATGATGTTGTCGGCGGTGCCCGCGTTGAACTGGCCGACGGTGCAGACGCCGGCGTCGACGGGGCTGATGGACCGCGCGGCGATGGTCTGCAGCGCGAGCACGACGGCGCTGGCGGCGACGATGGGGTCGCGGGCCAGGTGGGGCATGGCGGCGTGGCCGCCGACGCCCGAGACGGTGATGTCGAACTCGTCGGTGGAGGCCAGCAGCGGCCCGGGGCGGCTGCCGGCGTGGCCCAGTTGCATGCGGGGCCAGCCGTGCAGCCCGTAGATCATGGTTGCGGGCTCGCCCAGCCCGCCGCCCGCCGCGCCGGCGAGGGCGCCCTCGTCGCAGAGCTTCTCGCCGCCGCCGCCGCCCTCCTCGGCCGGCTGGAAGACGAACAGGACGTTGTGGGGCCGATCGCTCAACGAGGCGAGTGCGCGGGCGGCGCCCAGCAGGATGGTGGTGTGGCCGTCGTGGCCGCAGGCGTGCATGACGCCGGGGTTGGTCGAGGCGTAGGGCTTGCCGGTGCGTTCCTCGATGGGCAGGGCGTCGATGTCGGCCCGCAGGGCGATGGTGGTGGCCGTTGGCGTCGCCGCGGGCAGGTACCCCAGCACGCCCGTGCCGCGTGCCATGCCCGTCTTGTGCTCGATGCCGAGGTCGGCCAGCTCCTTCGCGATCAGGCCCGCGGTGCGGTGCTCGGCGAAGCCCAGCTCGGGGTGGGCGTGGATGTCGCGGCGGAGGGCCGCTAGCCGCCCGGCGTCGGCGGCGATGGCGGCGCGGAGGTCGGTCTGAGCGGCGGACATATCGGCGGGGATCGCTGGTGCGGCGGGCGAGGCGGGGGCGGTCGTCATGCGGGGATGGTATTCGCCGCGGCGAAGGCGGCCCCGATGAGCCCCGCGTCGTCGCCGAAGGCGCTCAGCCGCACGTCGATGTCGCTGCCGGGCGGGAAGGCGTCGGCGTTGGCGGCGCGGCCGACGCGGTCGCACACGGCGGGGCCCAGCATCTCGGCGAGGGCGCCGCCCACCACGACGAAGCGGGTGCCGAGGATGGCGCAGGCGCTCGCGACGGCGGCGCCGAGCACGTCCATGGCCTCGTCGACCACGCCCGCGACGAGATCGTCGCCCGCGCGGTAGGCGTCGGCGACGGCGGCGGGGGCGACCTCGCGGAGGGCCGTGGCGCCCCCGCGGTCGACGCGCAGGCGGATCTCGCCGAGGATGGCCCGGCGGGAGCAGCGGTGCTCGACCAGCCGGCGATCCGGGGGTGCGTGCACGTCGATGACGGCGTGGCCGATCTCGGCGGCGACGCCGCAGGCCCCGGCGAGGGGCGTGTTGCCCAGGATCGCGCCGCCGCCGACGCCCGTGCCGATCCAGACGGCGAGCACGTCGGACTGGCCCGCCGCCGCCCCGGCTTGGTGCTCGGCGCGGGCGGCGGCGTCGACGTCGTTGAGCAGCGTGCAGGGCACCCCGAGTTGTTCGGCGGCGAGGCGTGCGAAGGGCACGTCACGCCACCCAAGGTTGACGGCGGCGGTGATGGCGTTCCGGGCGACCGGCCCCGGCACCCCGATGCCCAGGCGGGGCGGGACCGCGATGCCGGCGGCCTGGCACGCCTCGCGGACGATCTCGGCGACGACGCGGGCGGCGTCGGCGGGGTCGCGAGGGGTCTCGCGCTTGGCGCGGCCGAGCACGTGGCCCGCCGCGTCCACTACGCCCGCGCGCGAGCCCGTGGCGCCGACGTCGACGCCAACGAGCAGCTGGTTGGGCGAGAGTGCTGGTGAGGCGGGTAGCCGGGATTGGCCGGGTGCATCGCTCATACGCCCTTATCGTAGCGAGACTTACACCAGCCGCGTTCGGAGCGCAACGCCGTCGCTGGTGTGTCGCCAGGCGTCGGCGGCGTGCGGCGAGAGCGCGAACAGCGTCGAGCCGCTGCCGGTCAGGCGCACGGGCGCTTCGTGCGCCGCGGCCAGGCGTCGGCGGACCTCCGCGAGCGGCGGGCGGACGCGTTCGGCCGCGGGCGCCAGGTCGTTGAAGAGCGTCGCACCTTCGGGCGTGGCCGACGCGAGCCGGCGGACGTCGGCATCCCGGAAGGCCGGCGGGTGCGCGGCGTCGAAGGCGGCATAGACCTCGGCCGTCGGGCAGCCGAAGCCCGGGCAGAAGAGCGAAACGTCGGCCTCGACGGGCCCGAGCCGCTCGATGGCGTCTCCGAAGCCCGACACGATCGCGGGCCTCGGCGGCGCGTCCGTCGGGCCGTCGTCGAGGAAGAACGCCACGTCGCTGCCCAGGCCGGCGGCCAGCTCGCCGAGGCGTACGCGGCCCAGCCCGAGCTCCAGGAGCGCGTCGAGGCCCCGGAGGACGGCGGCCGCGTCGGCCGAACCCCCGCCCAGCCCGCCGCCGTCGGGGATCCGCTTGCGGACGGCGATGCGGACGGGCGGGATGCCGCCGGCGGCGTCGGCGACCGCGGCCATCGCGCGGGCGGCCAGGTCGCTCTGGGTTGGCCAGGCCACGGGCTCGCCCGCGTGCCGCGGCGCGTCGTCGGCCCAGCGGACGCCGACGACGGGTGCGTCGAGCGCCGGGTCGAGGGAGATCTCGACGTCGTCGTGCAGCTCGATGGCGTGCATCCACGAGCAGATGCGGTGCCAGCCGGCCCGGGGCGAGCCCGGTGGCTCGGCGGGCGCTACCGCGAGCGCGAGGTTGAGCTTGGCGTGGGCCCGCAGGCGGAGCGTCCGCGTCACGGCCGACGGTAGCGAGGCGTGCCTCTACCATCGCGGCAATGGCAAGCGTGGGCGACCTGATGGGCGGGCTTGAGGCGATCGCGCCGCTGCGCTACGCCGGCGCGTGGGACAACGTCGGGCTGCTGGTGGGCGCGCGAACGCACGAGCTGGCGGGGCCGGTGGTGCTGACCATCGACCTGTCCGAGGCGGTGCTGGCCGAGGCGGTGGGCCTGGGCGCCTCGGCGCTGCTGTGCTACCACCCGCCGATCTTCCGGCCCATCCAGCGGCTGACCGACGAGACGGCGATGGGCCGCATGCTGCTCGAGGCGGTGGCGGCTGGCATGGCGGTCGTCAGCCCGCACAGCAGCCTGGATGCGGCCGCCGGCGGGATGACCGACTGGCTGTGCGAGGCGATCAGCGGCTCGATGGAGGAGGGGACGATCGCCGGCGACGTGCGGGCGCTCGAGCCGCAGCTGGAGCGGCCACCGACGCAGGAGGTCAAGATCGTCACCTTCGTGCCCGCGAAGGACGCCGACCAGCTCCGCAACGCGCTGGCGAGCGCCGGCGCGGGCCGCATCGGCGCCTACTCGGCCTGCTCGTTCGCGGCCGAGGGCGTGGGCACCTTCCTGGGCGGCGAGGGCACGTCGCCGGCGGTCGGGGCGGCGGGCACCTTCGAGCGGGCGCCCGAGCTGCGGCTGGAGATGGTCTGCTCCCGCAAGGCGCTGGCGATCGCGATCGAGACGCTGCGGCAGTTCCATCCGTACGAAGAGCCCGCGATCGACCTGTACGAGCTGCTGCCCGGGCCCGTGCGGCACGCGGGCGCGGGGCGGCGGCTCGTGCTCGATCGGCCGGCGTCGCCCGCGGAGATCGCCGAGCGGCTCAAGGCGTTCCTGGGCATCCCGGCGGTGAAGGTGGCGGCGGCGAGCGGCGACGCCGGCGAGGCGGTCCGCGTCGTCGGCGTGTGCCCGGGCGCGGGGGCGTCGCTGGGCGAGGCCGCGGTCGCCGCCGGCTGCGAGCTGTTCGTCACCGGCGAGATGAGCCACCACGAGGCCCTCGGCCTGCTGCGGCGCAGCTGCGGCGTGCTGCTGGCGGGCCACACCAACACCGAGCGGGGCTACCTGCCCCGGCTGCGGGATCGGCTGGCCGAGGCGATGCCCGCCGCCGAGTTCGTCGTCTCGATGGCGGACGCCAAGCCGTTCGCGTGGATGTAGAAGTTCAGCCGCAGCCGACGTCGAACTCGTTCTGGAATTCGAGGAAGTCGAAGATCGTCAGCGAGCCGTCGCCGTCGAAGTCGGCGGCCGGATCGCCGGCGTCGAAGAGGTTCTGGAATTCGAGGAAATCGAAGATGGTGAGCTCGCCGTCGCCGTCGAGATCGACGCGGCAGTCGTCGCCGATGAGATCGAGGCGGGCGTAATCGACGATGTAGCCGTCGCCGTCCGGCGTGCGGAACTCCACGCTGGTGGACCCATCGAGGAGGCCGGTCGGCACGTCCAGGTCGATGATGTGGGTCGTCTGGAACTGGCCGGCAAAGTCGAGCGTCGCCAGCAGCGTGCCCTCCACGAAGACCTCCGCCGGGCCGGTGAAGTCGCCATAACCGGCGGCGTAGAAGTGCAGATTGGCCGAGTCGATGCCGCTCGGGTCGTAGTCGAATGTCCACGTCTGCGTGCCGAACGCGTCCCACCAGTCGGTCATCGGCGCCGAGGCGATATCGCCGGCGTCGCGGTAGTCGGTAAAGAAGACCCCGCCCAGGCCGTCGCGCCACAGGGCGCCGTCGACCTCCGGCGCGCCGAAGCCGAAGCCGTCGGCGTCGCCGTAGAAGACCTGCTCGTCGGCAAGAACGGAGCCCCCGGCGATGGCGCCGGCCGCCAGCATGGATGCGATGCGCATGTCTCTAACCCCCGCGTTTGCGTTGGATCTGGCGCGCCGCGATGACACGCCGCTCGCACAGAGACTACCGAATCTCGGGGTGTATCACAAGGGCCGTGCCGCCGGGGCACGAAAAAGCCCCTCGCCGCCCAAGCGGCGAGGGGCCGGTGCAGGGGGATGCGGCCACGGTTGCCCGGGCGCAGGGCCCACATGGACCCCGGGAATCGACCGGGCACGGCCTAAGGCCGATGGCCAACACCCCAAATGTGCAATCCGCCCGGCCGGGGGGCAATCTCGCCGGTCGCTCGGTCGGCCGAAGCCGCCTCCCCGCCCGCCCCAGGCCGCACGACCCGCACAGGCCACCCCGGCACGCCGCGGCGTGCCGGCCGCGGGGTGCTGGTAGCATCGGGCGTGGCGAGGCATCACATCGCGATCTACCCGGGCTCGTTCGATCCGATCACCTACGGCCACCTCGACGTCATCCGCCGGGGGCGGACGCTGTTCGACGAGCTGGTGGTCGCGATCGGCCACAACCCCTCCAAGCCGCAGTTGTTCTCGGCCGACGAGCGGCGATCGATGGCGCGGACGCTGGTCGACGAGCTGTGCCGCCGCGAGCCCGATCACGCGCCCGTGCGGGTGGAGGTCTTCGACGGGCTGACGGTGGACTTCGCCGTGGAGGTGGGCGCCGCGGCGCTGCTGCGGGGGGTGCGGAACCTCTCGGACCTGCAGTACGAGGTGCAGCAGGCGGTCACCAATCGCCAGCTGGCGGGGCTGGAGACGGCGTTCATGGTCGCCGGCGAGAGCTTCGCGTACATCAGCTCGAGCCTGATCCGCCAGATCGCGGCGATGGGCAAGGACCCGTCGGTGCTCGAGACGATGGTGCCGCCCACGGTGATCGAGGCGCTGCGGCGCAAGCGGGACCACCCGCTGCTGGCTCAGCTCCGCGACGATCGCGACCCCGGCGGCGACGGCTGAGCCCCAACATCGTGCGCCGCCGCGAGTTGCGACGGGCAAGTGAATATGGGTGAGCGGGTGGTTGATCGGCCCGGCCGTCGGGGCCACCATTGCAGCAGCATGCCCGGACGGATCCGGATCTCGTCGCTGCGGCGCTGGCTGGTCCTCGGCGCGTTGGTCGTCGTGGCGGTGCTCACCGCCGCGGTGATGGTGTCGATCTCGCTGGCCCACCAGGCGCCCAAGTGGTGGCGGACGGTGCGGGCCGACGATCCGCGGACGGTGCAGACGGCCGTCGCGATCGAGAACAGCCTGTGGAATGCGCTCTACAAGCCCCGCGAGGGCGAGGACGGGCCCTGGCACGTGTGGGTGCGAGCGCCCGACGCCAACGCGTGGATCAACACCAAGATGCGCGAATGGGTGGCGTCGCGGTGGGAGCTCGAGGAGTGGCCGCAGGAGCTGGGCGAGATCCAGGTCGAGTTCGTCAACGACGAGCTGGCCATCGGCGTGCGGCTGATGATGCCCGACGGCGAGCGCTTCGTGTGGGCGGTGGTCGAACCCATCGTCGATGACGATGGTGCGCTGTGGCTGCCCGCGCGGTCGGTCAGCCTGGGCCGGCTCACGCTGCCCGCGGGCGTGCTGCTGGCGCACGCGCGGCAGAACAGCGAGGACTACGTGCCGCCCGCGCTGCGGGACCTGCCGGAGACCGAGGCGCTGCTGCGGGCCCTGGAGGGCCGCGAGCCGCTGCTGACCTCCGCGGAGCAGGCGCTGGGCGACGGCCGCCGCGTCGAGCTGGTCGCGGTGCGGTGCGTCGGCGGGCGGCTGGAGATGTGGTGCCGCACGCACGCGACGCCCGCGCTGGCGAGCACCGACGGCCCGCGGGACGACGGCGTCCGCGGGGTGGGCTCCCGGGAGCCGCCGGGGTCCTAGGGCGACTTCCTAGCATCGCGGTCCCATGACCGCAGCATCGAGCGACGCCCCGAACGAGACCCAGGCCGACGGCGAGTACGCGGCGCAGCGTCGCGCCAATCGCGACCGCGTGGCCGAACTGGGGCTGGATCCCTACGGACAGCGCGAGGCCGGCGTGCGGCCGCTGGTGGATGCTGCTGCGCTCTACGACGAGGCCGCCGACGCGGCGCACCAGGCGTCCGAGGCCGCCCGCAAGGAGGCCCGCAAGGCCGACCCGCAGGCGACCGGCGATGCGCTGCCGGCGGTCGTCGACCAGCGGCCGCGGGTCACCGTCGCGGGCCGGGTCGTGCTGCACCGCGACGGCGGCAAGCTTGTGTGGATGAACCTGCGGGACTCCAGCGGCGACCTGCAGATCGCCGTCAGCAAGCGGGACTGCACCCAGGCGGGCTTCGAGGTCGCCAAGCTCACCGACCTGGCCGACATCGTGGTCGTCGAGGGTCCGCTGATGCGGACGCGGGCGGGCGAGGTCACCATCTGGGCGAGCGACGTTCGGCCGGCGTCGAAGTCGGTCGAGCCGCCGCCGGCGAAGCACGAGGGGCTCACCGACGTCGAGGCGCGGTACCGCCGTCGGTACGTCGACCTGTGGTCCAACCCCGAGGCGATGGCGCAGCTTCGGCTGCGCACGCGGCTGGTGCGGGCAGTGCGGGCGTTCATGGAGGAGCGGGGCTTCGTCGAGGTCGAGACGCCGGTGCTCCAGCCCCAGGCCGGCGGCGCCGCGGCGCGGCCCTTCGTCACGCACATGAACGCCCTGGACATGGACCTGTACCTGCGGATCGCGCCCGAGCTGTACCTCAAGCGGCTGCTGGTGGCGGGCATGCCGCGGGTGTTCGAGATGTCCCGCAACTTCCGCAACGAGGGGCTCAGCCGCCGGCACAACCCCGAGTTCACCTCGATGGAGGCCTACGAGGCCTTCGGCGACAGCGAGAGCATGCTCGAGCTAACCGAGGCGCTCGTGCGGCAGCTGGCCGAGACCGCCTGTGCCGAGCCGCTGTACCAGGATCTGCACGCGGCGGAGGGCGGCGCACCGATCACGCCGTCGGCCATGCCGTGGGAGGGCCACGCGGTGGACTACGCCTCGCCCTTCGAGCGAGTCGCCTTCGGGACGCTCTTCGAGCGGGCGCTGGGCTTCGACATGTTCGACGAGGCGAAGGTCCAAGCCGCGGCCGCCAAGCACGGCATCGAGGCCGGCACCGACCACTGGCTGGCGGTCAACGCGCTGTTCGAGCACGCGGCCGAGCCGCTGCTGGACGGCAACCGGCCGACGTTCGTGACCGACTACCCGAGCGCCATCAGCCCGCTGACCCGGCCGCACCGCGACAACCCGGACGTTGCGGGCCGCTGGGACCTTTTCATCGCGGGGATGGAGATCGGGCCGGCCTACACCGAGCTGAACGATCCCGACGTGCAGGAGGCCAAGTTCCGCGAGCAGCTCGCGGGCGCCGACGATGAGGAGGACACCTTCCGCACGCTGGACGAGGACTTCCTGCGTGCGCTGCGGGTGGGCATGCCGCCCGCGGGCGGGCTGGGGCTGGGCATCGACCGCCTGGCGATGCTGCTGACCGGCGCCCCGAGCATCCGCGACGTGCTGCCGTTCCCGTTCATGCGGCCGGAAGGTAGTCCAACCGAGCCGCGTGCGTGAGCACGCGGATCAACGCTGTCAAACTGATCGCGTGGCAAGACGAATAACCAAGACATGGCCGCGTGCTCACGCACGCGGCTCGGACGGCGTCGCCGCCTCGGTCATCAGGCGCTTCATGTCGGCCACCGCGGCGCGCAGGCCGACGTAGATGGCGCGGCTGACGATGGCGTGGCCGATGTGGAGCTCCTCGATGCCGGGCAGGGCCGCCACGGGAGCGACGTTGTGGTAGTTGAGCGCGTGGCCCGCGTTGAAGCGCATGCCGCGCTGGCGGATGGCGTCACCCGCGGCCGCGATGGCGTCCAGGGCATCGCGGAGCTCCCGGCGGCGGAAGTCGCCGCCGCAATCGGCGAAGGCGTGGGCGTAGGGCCCGGTATGCACCTCGCACACGTCGAAGCCCGCGGCGTGCGCGGCCTCGACCTGCCGCGGATCGGGATCGATGAAGGCGCTGACGATCAGGCCGGCGTCGCGGAGGCGTCCGGCGGCGGCCCGCATCGCCTCGGGCTGGCCCGCGACGTCCAGCCCGCCCTCGGTGGTGATCTCCCGGCGGCCCTCGGGGACGAGCATGGCGGTATGCGGCCGCAGCTCGCGGGCGATGGCGATCATCTCGTCGGTGGCGGCCATCTCCAGGTTGAGCTTGACGTTGACGGTGTCCCGCAGCCGGCGGACGTCGTGGTCCTGGACGTGGCGGCGGTCCTCGCGGAGGTGCACCGTGATGCCGTCGGCCCCGCCGATCTCGGCCTCGTGCGCGGCGCGGACGGGGTCGGGCTCGGCGCCGCGGCGGGCCTGGCGGACGGTGGCGACGTGGTCGATGTTGACGCCCAGCTGGATCATGGGCGAGGATAGCGTTCTCGTACTTAGCCTCGGTCCAGGCGGGCCAGTTCCAGTCGTGCTTGCTCGGCTCTCGTAGCTGGCAGCATGCGAACTCCCCGACTCGGCGTTAGCGCTTCGAAGCCCACTTCTCCTCGCCGCTTGGCGGGTGCCATGTTGAGAAGCAAGAACTCCGGCGTCTGCTCCGCATCGGATGTCCACCACAGCGATGGATCTGGCTCAAAATAGAGATCGAGCTTTTGATATAAGTCCGCGCCACCGAACCCGCTGCTCTCCATTTCGTCGAGTGCTTCGCGGAGGACCGCCTCGACGTCGGCGTCGGTGTCGTCATACACAGCGAGGCTCACTCTGGCGGCCGCCTCCGGGAGAATGCCGCCGTAGACGATGCGTTCGGGGGTGGGCGCTATGAGCCGCGGCAGTACCGACAACGAGATCATGGCCGCCGCCGCTCCGAGCAACAGCACAGCCACGCGTCGCCATTTCTTCGAGGTGCTCATCCCGAGACTGTGATGTGCCCAGTACCCACCAGCATCGATTCGTAAGCCGCGACTATCGGTTCGCCTCCATCGAGAGCACGAGGCAGGCCAGCGCGAGCAGGTGGCGTCGATCGATGTCGCCGACGTGGCCGGGCACGATGTGCAGCGCCATGGCGTGCTCGGCGTCGATGCGCGTCGCGTGAGCGATGGGCGTCTTGCCCTCCAGGAACTCGATGCCCGACCACGGCGCACGGAGGGCGAGCATCACGCCGATGGGCCCGGGCAGCAGCACCGCCACCACCGCGCCGGCGTGCATCCGCTTGCGGGCGATGCGCGCGGTGATCTCGGGCGCGCCCTCGCCGCGGAGCAGCCGCCAGCGTCCCATGCGGCGTCGGACGAGCCCGAGCGGGTTGCGTTCCTCGTCGAAGAGCTCGAAGGTGCGGGCCCGCGCCGTGCGCTCCTCGATGGCCAAGAGCGGCGGGCGGTCGTCCGCGCCCGGCAGCGGGTCGAGCAGGTGCATCGCCCAGCGGGGCCGGAGCGCCGCGACCATCGCGATGCACGCGAAGACGGCGGCGACGAGGGTGAGCGCCGCCAGCGGCGGGTGGAAGCGGCCCAGGTGCGTGACGGCCGCGATGCCCATGAGCGCCGTCGCCGTCGCCAGCATGCCCACCGCGAACTGCTGGGCGAGGCGGCGATCGCGGTGTGCGGTGAGCGCGAGGCCGGGTGGCGGCGCGTCGGGGTCGTCGGGGTCGGCCACGCCGCCGATCATGATCCGTTCGCGGACCACGCCGTGGCGGCGGACGAGCACGAAGTGCGTGCCGTCGACGAGCAGGTCCATCGCGTCGGCCGCGTGCGGGGGTGGATCGATGCCGCCGGCGTGCGGGACCGCGGTCACGGTTACGCCTACGCCGAGGCGGCCTCTGTCTTCAGGCCGATGAGCTCGGCGTTGGTGCCGAAGCGGTTGATGGCGCCCAGCAACTGTTCGATCTGCATGGGCGGGGGCATGCTGAGCAGCCGGCGTCGGAGGGCGTTGACGGTCTCGAGTTCCTGCTTGGGCATGAGCAGGTCCTCCTTGCGGGTGCCGCTGGCGGCGAGGTTGATCGCCGGGAACAGCCGCCGCTCGGCGACCTTGCGGTCGAGGATGAGCTCCATGTTGCCGCTGCCCTTGAACTCCTCGAAGATGACCTGGTCGCCCTGGCCGCCGGTATCGACCAGCGCCGTCGCGATGATGGTGAGCGAGCCGGCCTCCTCGGTCTGGCGGGCCGACCCGAAGAGCTGCCGGGGGATCTCGAGGGCCTTGCTATCGATGCCGCCCGAGAGCGTGCGGCCGCTGGAGGCGTGCTCGCGGGAGCGGTTGAACGCCCGGCCCAGCCGGGTCAGCGAATCGAGGATGAGCACCACGTCCTTGCCCATCTCGACGAGCCGCTTGCAGCGCTCCATCGTGAGCGTGGCGACCTGGATGTGCCGCTCGGCCTCGTGGTCGGCGCTGGACGCCACGACGGTGACGCGGCCGCTGTCCCACGGGCGATCGGGGTCGCCGGCGTCGTGGCCGGTGAGCGAGCGGCGGAAGTCGGTGACCTCCTCGGGCCGCTCGTCGACGAGCAGCACGAGCAGCTCGGTGTCCTGGTGGTTGCGCAGGACGGCGGTGGCGATGTCCTTGAGCAGCGTGGTCTTGCCGGCCTTGGGCGGGCTGACGATCATCGCTCGCTGGCCGAAGCCGATGGGGCAGAACAGGTCGACCAGCCGGCAGGCGGGCGCACAGCCCCGGTGCTCCAGGACCATCCGCGGCTGCGGGTCGATGGTGGTGAGCTCCTCGAAGGGCGTGGGGTCGGTGGCGTCCTCGGGCGGGGCGCCCTCGATGGCGCAGACGTGCTCGAGCAGCGGGGCGTCGGTGGTGGGCGTGGGCCGGCGGCTGGCGTTGCGGCCGCGGCGGCGGTTGTTCTTCGAGGGCCCCTGGACCGCAACCCGGCGCGTGCCGGCCTCGGCCTCGACCCGCGAGCCGGGGCGGAGGGCGTGGGCCTCGAGGAGGCGTCTGGGCAGGACGGGGTCGTCCTCTCGGAAACGCACGGTGTCCCCGGCCACTTCCCGAAGCCGGGCCTCGCCGCGCCGTGGCACGTCCACCAGGCCGGTGTAGGTCGTCATGTGATGTTCGTCCGCAGGACCCACGCGTGCCGCGGCCCGACCGGGGCCACCGATGCGCGGATCGGCTGGGGTTGTATCGGTCTCGGCGGGGTGCGTCGGTCACACCCTGCCCTTCGTGAAATCAGAGGCCCGCCGGGTTCGCGTGTCAACGCGGGGCGTGCGGGCTCGGAATCTCCCTTATGCCACGGGCTCTCCGGTCGCCGCTACGCATGGCGAGTGGCCACGGATTCGGCTATCCTCGCGGTTTGCGGGGTGCGGGCGTGTTATCGGGGTGTGTCCGGCGTGCGGGGCGTTGCGGCCTCGCGCGATCGGCGGAAGGGAGCCGGTGGAGATCCTTCGCGGCATCGCGGTATCGCCCGGCCTGGTGATCGGGCCGGCCTTCCTGCTCGAGGACGAGGCCCGCCGCGTGGTCCGCCGCTACACGCCCTCGTCGGCGTCGGCCGCCGAAGCGGAGCGGGCCGAATCGGCGTTGCACGCGTCGGTCGTGGAGCTCGAGGAGGTCAAGGAGCGGGCCGAGCGGGCGATGGGTGCCGAGGCCGCCAAGATCTTCCTGTTCCACATCGGCGTGCTGCAGGACCCCTCGCTGCGGGATCCGATCTTCGAGCGGATCGGCGAGCGGCACATGGCCGCCGAGCACGCCGTCGACGCGACCTTCGGCGACTGGGCTCGGCGTTTCCAGGCGATGGGCGACTCGGCGTTCACGACCAAGGTCAACGATCTGGAGGACCTGCGCAACCGCGTGCTCAGCCACCTGATGGGCGAGCACAACCGCCAGCTGGACGACCTGCGCAACCCGGCGATCGTGGTCGCCGACGACCTGACCCCGTCGCAGGCGGCCAGCTTCGACCGGGATCTGGTGCGCGGATTCGTGACCGATCGTGGCGGGCGGACGAGCCACACCGCCATCGTCGCGCGGGCGCTGGGCATTCCGGCGGTCGTGGGCGTGCGGGGCGTGGCCGAGCTGGCCGACGAGAACGTCACGCTGATCGTCGACGGCGGCGAGGGCACGGTGATCCTCGACCCCACCGAGGAGCAGCTCGAGCGATACCTGACCCGCAAGCAACGCTTCGAGCAGCGGCGGACGGTGCTCCGCGAGCAGGCCGCCGAGAGCGGCACGACCACCGACGGCGTCGCGATCCGCCTCTTGGGCAACATCGAGTTCCCCGACGAGATCGACCAGGTGCTCGAGGCCGGCGGCGAGGGCGTCGGGCTCTACCGCACCGAGTTCTTGTATCTCACGCGGGACCGCGAGCCCACCGAGGAGGAGCACCTCGAGGCCTACCTGCGGTGCGTCCGCAAGCTGGAAGGCCGGGAGCTGGTCATCCGCACGGTGGACCTGGGGGCCGACAAGTACACGCAGCACCGCGTCGAGCTGCCCGAGCGCAACCCGTTCCTGGGCAACCGGTCGATCCGGTACTGCCTGAGCAACCTGGGCATGTTCAAGACGCAGCTGCGGGCGCTGCTGCGGGCGAGCGCCGAGGGACCGCTGAAGATCATGTTCCCGCTGGTGACGACGGTGCAGGAGCTGCGGCGGGCCAAGTCGATCGTGCGAGACGTGATGGAGGACCTGGCCGAGGAGGGCAAGCCCTTCGACGCCGATGCGGCCATGGGCATCATGGTGGAGGTGCCCGCGGCGGCGGTGACGGCGTCGACCTTCGCCCGCGACGCGGCCTTCTTCTCGATCGGCACCAACGACCTGGTGCAGTACACCCTGGCGGTGGACCGCACCAACGAGCAGGTGGCCGACCTGTTCACCTCGATGCACCCGGCGGTGCTCCGGCTGGTCCGGGAAGTCATGCGGGGGGCCCGCTATCGGGACGTGCCGGTGTCCTGCTGCGGGGAATCGGCGGGCGAGATCGACTTCGCGGCATTGCTGATCGGGCTGGGCGTGCGTACGCTTTCTGTCGGGTCGTACTCGATCCCGCAGCTCAAGCGGCTCGTGCGGAGCGTGTCCGCGGAAGAGTGCATGCGGCTGGCTCGCCGGGCGATGTCCCTGGAGTCGGCCGCCGACGTGACCGCCTTCGTGCGGGAGCGGCTGCGGGAGAGCGTGCCCGAGGCGTTCGATTCCACCGAGGATTGAGCCGCCGGCGGGCAGACCGGTGCGTTGGCCGCTGCGGCCGGACGCCGACAAGCAACGCGGGCCCGTCGATCGGGCCGATACACCGCGTGGCCGACTCGCCCGATGCGTATCCGAGCGGGCGGCCTCGCACGACACCAACGGACACCAGCGGAGCCCCCACGATGGCCCCTTGCAGCGTTCCAGCAGGCCCGATCGCCGCCCCCGGGTGTGGCGTCGCCGGCCGCGGAGCCGGGGCGTGGCGTGGGCTCCCGAGAGGACCATTCGCCCATGGCACGCAAGCCCTCGAAGGCCGACGACAACGGCGCCGCATCGGCGGCCGCCGACACGAAGAGTGACAGCAAGCCCGCGAGCCGTACGCGCAGCCGCTCAGGGGGCCGCTCGGGCGGCCGCGGCTCCCGCACCACGGCGCAGATCGAGACCGGCGGTGGCGAGGCGCCCCCCGCGTCGCGGATGATCGTCAACTACACGCCCGGCGACGAGTGCCGCATCGCCTTCGTCGAGGACGGCAAGCTCGAGGAATACCACGCCGAGAGCACCCAGTCGGTCAGCCGGGTCAACAACATCTACCTGGGCGTGGTCCGCAACGTCAACACGGCGGTGCAGGCGGCCTTCGTGGACTTCGGGCTCGACGAGCACGGCTTCCTGCACACCACCGACGTGCACCCCAAGTTCTTCCCCGACAACGGGGATGGCTCGGAGCGCGTCGGCAAGAAGACGCCCCGCCGCGAGCGGCCGCCCATCCAGAAGTGCTTCAAGCCGGGCGATCGCATCATGGTGCAGGTGCTCAAGGAGGGCGTGGGCACCAAGGGCCCGACGCTGACGAGCTACATCTCCATCCCCGGTCGCTACCTGGTGATGATGCCGGGGATGGACAACGTCGGCGTGAGCCGCAAGGTCGAGGACGAGGACCAGCGCCGCGCGATGCGGAAGGTGCTCGACCAGCTCGACCTGCCCGAGGGCTTCGGCTTCATCCTCCGCACCGCGGGCATGGAGGCCACCAAGACCGAGCTGAAGCGGGACCTGGCGTACCTCAAGCGGCTGTGGAGCGACATGGAGGGCCGCCAGAAGGGCGGCAGGGCGCCGGTGGCGCTGTACGCCGAGAGCGACCTGCTGCTGCGGGCGCTGCGGGACCTGGCGGGCTCGGGCGTCGAGGAGATCCTCATCGATGATGCCGGCGCGCTGGCGCGGGCGGAGCGCTTCCTGAAGATCGTCTCGCCCCGCAACAGGCCCAGCCTGAAGCGGCTCACGGCGGTCACGCCGATCTTCTCGGCCTTCGGCATCGAGGCGCAGGTGCAGAACATCAATGCCCGCGAGGTGCCGCTGCCCAGCGGTGGCCGGCTGGTGATCGACGAGACCGAGGCGCTGGTGGCCATCGACGTCAACAGCGGCCGCAGCCGCAAGGCGCGCGACGCCGAGACCAACGCCTTCAAGACCAACCTGGAGGCGGTCGACGAGATCTGCCGGCAGCTGCGGCTGCGGGATCTGGGCGGCCTGGTCATCAACGACCTGATCGACATGCGGCACGCCTCGAACCGCAAGGCCGTGCAGGAGCGCTTCGCCGAGCGGCTGCGGCGGGACCGGGCCCGCAGCACGATCCTGCCCATCAGCGAGTTCGGCATCCTGGAGATGACCCGCCAGCGGATGCGATCGAGCCACGAGCAGACGCACTTTGCGGTGTGCCCGATGTGCCGCGGCCGGGGGGTCGTCCGCCGGCCCGATAGCGTGGCGGCCGAGGCGCTGCGCGAGCTGGCGGTGCTCTGCGGCTACGCGAGGGTCGCTCGTGTCGAGATGGTCGTCAGCGGCGCGGTGGCGACGCATCTGCTCAGCGGGCGGCGGAAGCAGCTCAGCCGCATCGAGCGGCAGACGGGCGTGATCGCCGAGGTCCGCGTGAGCGACGCGATGGCGGTGGAGCGCTTCGTGCTGCACGCCTACGACGAGGCGGGCTCGGACATCAACCTCGAGAAGCTGCCCAAGCTGCCCGACCCCGAGACGCTGCTGGAGGAGGTCGAGGGCCTGGCCGATAGCGACACGCCGCTGGCCGAGATGCAGGCGCGTCCCGACGCCGACGACGCGCACGACGACGCCGACGACGGCCATCCGGAGCCCGAGGCGCACCCCATCGAGCTGGACGTGGACTTCGACGAGGAGGACGAGGACGAGCGCGACGGCCCGCGTCGCCGCCGTCGCCGTCGTCGCCGCCGCCGCGGTGGAGGCGGGGAGGACGCCGCCGAGCCCCGCGAGCGGGCCGCGGATGCGGAGCCCCGCGACGTGGATGACGCGGACGAGGCGCGCGGGTCCGAGGACGAGGAGGACGAGGACCGCCCGCGTCGCCGCCGGCGCAGGCGTCGCCGCCGGGGCTCCGATCGCCCATCGGAGGTCAACGGCGATCGCGCGTCCGCCGACGAGGAGCGCGACGAGGACGCGGGCTCCCTGGCGCGTCGGCTGGCGTCGGCCCTCCGCGACGACGATGCCGAGGAGGACGAGGACCGGGACGAGCCCGTCGCGGTCTCCGAGGATGGCGAGGAGGACGAGGACCGCCCGCGTCGCCGCCGGCGCCGCCGCGGCGGGCGTCGGCGCTCGAGGGGCCGCCAGGAGGCCGAAGGCGAGAGTTCGATCGAGGACACGCTCGACGACGAGGCGTCGGTCGAGCAGATCGAGGACGAGGCGGTCGAGGATGAGCCCATCGACGAACTCGTCGTCGACGAGGTGGACGACCCCGAGGCCTCCGATGACGAGGATTCCGACGAGGAGCCCGAGGTCGAGGTGCAGTCGGCCGCCGGGCTGATCGAGCCGCGTCCGGCTCGGGCGTCGGGCGGCTCGCGGCCCCGATTCCTCTACGCGGCGCACCGCCGGACCAAGGGCGGCCCGCCCGCGCCGCCCGAACGCGAGGGCTAGCGGGTGGTCCCGTCCCGCCGGCTGCTGGTCCTGGGCAGCACCGGCTCGATCGGTCGGCAGACGCTGGAGGTCGTCGCACACCTCCGCGACGCCGCGCGGGCGCGGGGCGAATCGCCACCGCTGGAGGTCGTCGGCCTGGCCGCCGGCCGCCGCGCGGACGAACTCGCCGAGCAGGCGCTGGCGTTCGGCGTCGAGCAGCTCGCGCTTGCCGACGAGCACGCGGACGCAACCGAGCTTCCGGCGGGCGTGCGTCGCGGGGCCGATGCTGCGGAGCGTCTCGTGCGGGAAGTGGACGCCGACGTGGTGATGGCGGCCATCGTCGGCGCGGCGGGGTTGCCGGCGACGATGGCGGCGGTCGAGGCGGGCACCGACGTCGCGCTGGCCAACAAGGAGACGCTCGTGGCGGCGGGGGCGCTCGTCGTGCCCGCGGCAAAACGGAGCGGCGCGAGGCTGCTGCCGGTGGACTCCGAGCACTCGGCGCTCTGGCAGTGCCTGCACGCCATCGCCGGTCCGGATGCGGCGCCGCCCATGCCGCCGCCGGCGCACGTGGCGAGGCTCGTGCTGACGGCGTCGGGCGGGCCGTTCCGCACGGCGAGCGCCGGGGCGGTCTACGACGCAACGCCAGAGCAGGCCCTCGCCCACCCGACGTGGGACATGGGCCCGAAGGTCACCATCGATTGCGCATCGCTCACCAACAAGGCCCTCGAGGTCATCGAGGCGCACTGGCTCTTCGGCTTCCCGGCCGACCGCATCGGCGTGCTGGTGCATCCGCAGTCGATCGTGCACTCGCTGATCGAGGCGGTGGACGGCTCGGTGCTCGCGCAGCTGGGCGTGAGCGACATGCGGCTGCCCATCCAGCACGCGCTGCTGCATCCAGATCGCCGGCCCAACGCCGCCGAGCCTCTCGACCTGGCGGCCATCGGCCGGCTGGACTTCGAGCACCCCGACGAGGAGCGGTTCCCGGCGCTCGCGCTCGCGCGGTGGGTGATCGATTCGGGCGGCACCGCGGGGGCGATCTTCAACGCCGCCAACGAGGCCGCCGTCGAGGCCTTCCTGGATCACCGCATCCCGTTCGGCCGCATCGGCGAGCTGACCCGCGAGGCCTGCGGGGCGATTCCGTGCACGCCGGTGTCGTCGTTGTCGGACGTGCACGCCGCTGATGTCGCAGCGCGGGAGCACGTGCGGGCCCGGATGGGGGCGGCGGTGTAGGACGGGCCGACCTCGTACGCTTGGTCCATGCACCGCACGCACCTCCGCGGCGGCGTTCTTAAGAAGGTGCTCTTCGCACTCGGCGGCATCGTGCTGCTGGTGCTCGTGCTGGTGGGGCGGGACGTGGTGCTCGGCGTGGTCGCGAAGCCGAACATCGTGACGGACTACGGCGAGCAGATCTACCTAGACGGCCTGGCCGAGCAGCGGCGGGTGCCGACGGCGAAGTTGTCGCGGCGTATCGCGAGATGTGCCGGCACTCGGCCACGCTCTCGTGGCACGGCTCGCTCATCGGCTGGTTGGTTGGCATCCACATGGGTCGACTCGCCGTTGACGAGATGCTCGACTGCATGCTCCTGCACGGCCCATTCGGTGATGACATCGCCCCACGGATTGCCGTCACGACCGACGCGCTTGCCCACCAGATCGCACCGTTGTCGTTCGGCGTGGCGTGCGAGCGGGCCCAATCGATGGACGTCGTGCAACGGACGCACACCGATGGTGGCGCCGGACGCGGGCGCTTCATTCCGGCCGAATTCGAGCGAGTGTTCCCGATCGATGGTGGCACAAGCGTCGGCCCATTCGGCGAATCGGTGTTCTCGAATGTGCACTGGCGGCTCTTCTGGCGACGTGTGGATACCGAGCAGTGGTTCGAAGAGTACTACGGCGGCATCGAGCGCGCGTCCGAGATCGAGGGGCACGCCTGGTCGCACGAGTACGACAGCCTGCTTGCCAAGATGGACGAGATTAATCCACCTGGGTTCCTCATTGGGGTGCTCGCCGCCTCCCCGCGCGTCGTGCTCTTCGAGCGGGCATGGCGGGCAAGGGTCGAGGGCATGCGGCTGGTGCTCGCGATCGAGAGCTGCCGACTCGGGCACGACGGTGCGCCGCCACCGTCGCTCGCCGATCTGGGCGACACGGTCGCGCCGGAACAGCTCATAGATCCGATCAGCGGCGGGCCCTGGATCTACCGGCCAACGCCGGCCGAGCTCGACGAGGACGGCGAGCCGATCGCGGCGGGCGGCATCGTCTGGCCGTACGAGCTCCGCAGCGCACCGCTGCCGGGCTTCGAGGGCCGCGGTGGTTCGGGCAGGTGGCGCGATCCGCGTGCCGGCATCCTCATCACCCGGCCCATCCCTCCGCCCACGTTCGACGATCCCTGAGCGGCTCCGGTTCGCGGGATCCCCCCGCAACCCGCCGCCTTGCACCCCGTACGCTTGGGCCATGGGGAACGCGAACATCCAGCGGCGCGGCGGCGTGCTCAAGAAGGCGTTGATTGCGCTCGGCGTGATGGTCCTGGTCGTGCTGATCCTCGTCGGCCGCGACGTCGTGCTGGGGCTAACGGCCACGCCGGACATCTCGGAGGACTACGGCCTGCGCCTGCACGAGCTGGCGCTCGATCGGCAGCGGGCGGCGCTGGGCGGCGGCCCCGACGAATGGCCGGCCTACGAGCGGGCGATGGAGGCCATCGCGGCGGCCAGCGATGAGCAGGGCCAGCGGCTGCGAGCCATGGACTGGGACCCCGACGATCCGTGGGCGGTCATCGCCTTTGATGCGCTGTACTCGCCGCCCGATGGCGGCACGCCCGAGCACTACGCGGCCGCGCGGCGGCGGGCGGCGGAGGAACTCGACCGCTGGGAGGCCGACGGCATCTTCGGGCACGCCGCCCGCATCGCGGCCATCCGCGTGGCGGCCCCGCCGCCGGTCTCCGGCCCACTGGTCGCCGCCGACGCGCCCTACCTCGGTCCCTCCCGGGCGATGGCCCGCGCGCAGGCGGCGCGGATGCATAGGCTGGCCGAGCGGGGCGATCTCGACGGCGTCGCGACGGCCTTCGAGGAACTCATAGAGCACGGCCGGGTGCTGTCCTGGCAGGGCGGGCTGCTGCGGTACTTCGTCGCCCTCGCGCTGCGGTCGCTCGCGTACGAGCGGATGGCCGGCGTCATCCTGTTGCACGGCATCGACGACGACGCCTGGCTGCGACGGATCGATGCCCTCGTCGTTCGGTCCGGCGAGACCTACGCCCCGCTGGAATTCGTGCTCGAGGCCGACGGCATGATGGGGCTGGACACCATCCAGCGCAGCTACACGAGCGAGGGGCGGTTCATCCCGACGGCGTCGGCTGCGCTGCTCGGCGTGGGGCCGCTGGGCGGGGCCGACCCGCCGGCGATCACGAACGCGGCGTGGCGATTCTTCCCGTCGCGGGCCGAGGCCGAGGCGATGCTCGCGGAGCAGCGGCGGGACATGCTGGCGGCCAGCGAGCTGACCGGTGACAACGCCGCCCGGGCGTTCGCGGCGCTCGAGGTGGCGGACGAGGCCCGATCGGCGTCGGCGTCGGCGTCGATCGTCGGCGTTCTTCCTATCCAGTCCGTGGCGCAGATGCCGCTGCGGGATCGGCTGCAGCGGCACGGGCTTCGCGTGCTGCTGGCGATCGAGCGCTACCGGGCGCAGCATGGCGGCGCGCCGCCCGCATCGCTCGGGGACCTGGGCGGGCTGCTGCCGGCCGGGCTGCGGAACGACCCGGTGACCGGCGAGCCCTGGTCGTACACCCCCGGGCCCGGGGACGCCGACGCGGCGGGCCAGCCCATCCCCGAGGGTGCGATCCGCTGGCCGTACGAGCTCCGCGTCGAGCTGCCGGCGAGCTTCGTGGACCAGCAGGGCTGGGGTGGTTCGTCGTGGCGGTGGGCGTCGCGGATCACGCGGCACATTGATCCGCCCGTGTACGACGAGCCGATCGACGACGGGGACGGAGGCTGACCATGCGTGCTCCGCTTGCGGCGTTGTGCGTACTGCTGGGTTCGATCGTGGCGCACGCCCAGGACGGCCCGCCGGCGGGGATGCCGGCCTTCGATGCGTTCGAGCGCGCACGGGCGGTCGTTCGCGGCGACGAGTCGGGCGCCGCGGCGGCCGCGGTCTGGGGGGCGGCCGTCACGGTCCGCGGGGCGACGGAGGCCCGCCGCGCGAGCACCATGGAGTTCGATGCCGCCCGCGTGGGCATCGTCGAGGAGCTGGCACGGCACGTCTCGGGCGACGCCGGTCCGCTGACCGTCGAGCTGGCCGGCCGTCCCGTGCCGATCCCCGCCGGTCCGCTCTCAAGCGTGGCGCTGTCGATCGCGCCGGGCGTCGATGCCGTCGCGGTGCTCGTCGGCGATCGCTCGGGCGTGGTGTTCCCCGAGGAGATGCTCGCGCGGGGCCTGCTGCCGAGCGAGGCGATCGAGCTGGCGCTGCGGCGCGCGCTCGACGATCGGCTGCCCCCGGCGGTCGAGCCGGGCTTCGACGCGTGGTCCGGGTACGCCGGCCGCGTCGTCCGTGAGGGCGAGGCCACCGTGTTCCGCGCACCCGTCACGGTGCTGGCCACGCTCGGCGACGGCGGGGCGCCGACGCTGCTGCACCGCGGCGGCCGGGTGGTGCCGCTGTCGGCCATCACGCCCGGGGGCCTCGAGGCCTGGGCGGCGCAGATGGCGGCCCACCTCCGCGGCCGGCTGCACGACGGCCTCGACCCATGGGGGCTTCGGGGCACGCTCGATGCGCGGCGGGGGGCGTTCCTGTCGCCGGTGGATGAGCCCTTCGCGCAGGCGCTGGCGGCCTACGCGCTGCTTCGGTACGGCTCGCGGGCGTGGGCCGACCCCGATCGCGCCGCCGCCTCGCGTCGCGCGGGCGAGGTGGTGCTGCGGCAGCTGGGCTTCGTGACGCCGGTCCGCGCGGGGCTGCTGGCCGACGTGCCCGACGCGCCCCTCGAGCCCGCACCCTGGGCCGATACGGGGGCGGCCGCCATGGCCCTGGTGGCGCTGGGCGAGCTCGACGAGGACGCGATCGTCGCGCATCCCGAGCTGGTCGACCTGCGGGACCGGTGCGCGGGCCGGGTGCGGTCGGCCGTCGGCGCAACGCTCACGGGCGAGATCGCCTTCGAGCCGTCGGTCCGCGCCAACCAGCGGGCGCTCGTGGCCCGCGCGCTCGCAGCGCTCGGCGACTCCGGCGTCGGCCGGCCGAACGACGCGGAGCTGGGGCGAGCCGCGGGCGAGTCGATCCTGGCGACGGTCGAGACCGAGCTGCTGGTCGGGCAGCTGCCGTGGCTGCTGGGTGTCATCGAGGCGACGCCCGAGCAGGCCGAGGCGCTCGGCGTGGTCCGCTCGCTCATCTGGACGCACCAGCTCGACGATCTGGACGCCGCGGGACCGGACCGCGACATGGCCGGCGGCATCGTGTTCACGCGGGGTGGCACGCCGCTGCCCACGTGGCAATCGGCGCGGGCGGTCGTGGCGGCCTCGGGCATGCTCGCCGATCCAAGGCTGGTGCCCGCCGAGGCGCGGGCGGGCGAGTTCTTCCGGCTGATGCGGTCGCTGCGGTTCCTGCGGCAGCTATCGGCCGACGAGACGCTGGGCCACCTCTACGCAGACCCCGATCTGGCGCTCGGCGGGGTGCGTGCGGCGCTGTGGGACCAGCGGATGCCCTCGGCCGCCACGAGCCTGGCGCTGCTGGCGGTCTGCGACGCGCTGGATGTCGCCTACGGCGTCCGCTAGGGGGCTCTTGCGCGCTCCTAGGACGCATCCGCGAACGGGCGTTTTGCGGGGTTCTCGCCTAGAATTTCTGTCTCGCCGCAGGGCCACCGGTGCCCGCTTCCAGGCGGGTCGGAGGGCTCGGCTTGGCCGACGAGAACGGTGGCATCGACGAGGGCGCGGGCGAAGCGCAGGACGGCCCGGTGATCGACGCCGGCGGCCGCGTGATCGACATGGAGATCGATCGCGAGCTCCGCGAGAGCTACCTCACCTACGCGATGAGCACCATCATGGACCGGGCGCTGCCCGACGTCCGCGATGGGCTCAAGCCCAGCCAGCGGCGGATCCTCGTCGCCATGAACGACAACAACCTGAGGCCCGGCCGCAAGCACCTCAAGTGCGCCAAGATCTGCGGCGATACCTCGGGCAACTACCACCCCCACGGCGAGAGCGTGATCTACCCGACGCTCGTGGGCATGGCCCAGAGCTGGAAGATGCGGGTGCCCCTCGTCGATCCACAGGGCAACTTCGGCTCGATCGACGGCGATCCGCCGGCGGCCATGCGGTACACCGAGGCGCGGATGCACCAGGCCACCGTCGACATGCTGGCCGACATGGACCTGAGCACCGTCGACACGCAGCCCAACTACGACGAGCGGCTGCAGGAGCCGACGGTGCTACCGGGCCGCTTCCCCAACCTGCTGGTCAACGGCTCGCTGGGCATTGCTGTGGGCATGGCGACGAGCATGCCGCCGCACAATCCGACGGAGATCCTCGACGCGATCGTGCGGGTCGTAGAGGATCCCGACATTGCGCTCGCCGACCTCATGGAGGACGTCGCGGGCGAGGACGGCGCGATCGTCCGCCACGGCGTCAAGGGGCCCGACTTCCCGACCGGCGGCGTGATCGTCGGGCGGCGGGGCATCGGCGAGGCCTACGCCGGCGGCCGCGGCCGGGTGTATCTGCGGGGCACCTGCCACGTCGAGGATCTCACCAAGGATCGCGAGCAGTTGGTCATCGACGAGATTCCCTACAACCTCAGCCAGCGGAACCTCGTCGAGAAGATCGTCGAGGCGGTCAAGGACGAGCGGATCAAGGACATCAGCGACATCCGCAACGAGTCGGGCCGCCAGGCGCAGACGCGGATCGTGATCGAGCTGAAGCGCGGCGCCGACCCGGAGGTCGTCGAGAACCAGCTCTACCAGTTCACGCCGCTGCAGCAGACCTTCAGCATCATCAACATCGCCCTGGTTGGTCGGCGGCCGGTGACGCTCTCGCTCAAGGAGCTGATCGAGCACTACGTCGACCACCGCGTGGAGGTCATCCGCCGGCGGACCGAGCACCTGCTCCGCGAGGCTCGCCGCAAGGCGCACCTGCTCGAGGGCCAGATCTACGCGGTCGTCGATATCGACGAGATCGTGGCGCTCATCCGCGGCAGCTCGACCCGCGAAGAGGCCATCCAGAAGCTGATGGATCGGCGGTACCGAATCCCGCCGGATCATCCGGCCGCCGCGAGCATCCCGCCGCGGCTGCTCGACTACGTCGCGCGGTTCGAGGACGCCGGCGGCGTGGCGCTCACGCGGCAGCAGGCCGAGCAGATCGGCTCGATGCGGCTGATCCAGCTGGTGGGCCTGGAGATCGAGCGGCTCGTCGACGAGTACACCAAGCTCGTGGCCGAGATCGAGGACTACGAACAGATCCTGGGCGACCGCCAGCGGGTGCTCGACATCATCCGCGACGACTGCGAGGAGATGAAGGCTCGATACGGCGACGCACGGCGGACGCAGATCGAGGATGCCGAGGGCGAGATCGACCTCGAGAGCCTGATCCGCGAGCACGACGTGGTGGTGACCATCAGCCGCGCGGGCTACGCCAAGCGGGTGCCGGCCGAGACGTACCGGGCGCAGGGCCGGGGCGGCAAGGGCATTCGTGCCGGCACGACGCGGGACGAGGACTTCATCCAGCACCTGTTCGTGGCGAGCACGCACGACCACCTGCTGTGCTTCACGAACACGGGCCGCGTGTTCAAGATGAAGGTGTACGAACTGCCCGAGATGGCGCGGACCGCCAAGGGCCGAGCGATCGTCAACCTGCTGGAGCTCAAGGAGGGCGAGCAGGTCTGGGCCTTCCTGACCATCAAGGACTTCGAGGCGTCGAGCCAGTATCTGACCTTCGCGACGCGCAACGGCATCGTGAAGCGGACGCCCCTGAAGGCCTACCGCAACGTCAACCGCTCGGGGCTGATTGCCGTGGGCCTCAAGGAGGGCGACGAGCTGTACGACGTCGCGCTCACCAGCGGCAGCGACGACCTGCTGCTGGTGACCAGCGGCGGGATGGCCATCCGCTTCCCCGAGAGCGACGCCCGCGACATGGGCCGCTCGGCCGCCGGCGTCAAGGGCATCGATCTGGCGGCGGGCGCGAAGGTCATCGGGCTGGTGCGCATCCCCATGGTGGAGGACGCCGACGGCGACCTGATGACACACCCCGAGGCGCTGGGGCAGAACCTGTGCCTGCTGACGGTGACCCGCAACGGCTACGGCAAGCGGACGCCCGTGGACGAGTACCGCGTGCAGCCCGAGAGCGGCAAGCCCCGCAGCCAGAGCCGCGGCGGCAAGGGCCGGCGGGACATCAGCACCGACGCGCGCAACGGCGAGGCGGTCGCCGCCATCGGCCTGGCGCGGGGCGAGGAGGTCATCGTCATCTCGCGGAGCGGGCAGCTCGTCCGCACGCCGGGCGACGACATCCGCGAGGTCGGCCGGGGGGCCAAGGGCGTCCGGGTGGTGTCGCTCAACGCGGGCGACGAGGTCATCGCCGTGGCGCCGGTGGCCGAGACCAGCACCGAGGGCGACGCGGCATCGGCCGGCGAGGGCGAGCCCGGCACGGGCGGGGACGACTCGGGCGAGAACTAGTCGGGCCCGGCAGCCGTACGGAATGGCCATGAGCACCAACTGGTCCGACGACATCGTGGTCGCGCAGCTGGACGACGAGCCGGCGCTCAGCGATGAGCTGGCGACCATCCAGGACAAGCTCGACGCGATGGAGGGCGACCGCACGCCGCACGTCGTGCTGGACTTCGACAAGGTGAGCTACGTCAACAGCTCCAACATCGCCCAGCTGCTCAACCTGCGGAAGACGCTCGAGCCCGCGGGCCGGCAGATGCGGTTGTCGGCGGTGCGGGGCGAGGTGTGGGCCGTCATGCAGACCACCGGGCTCGACCGCGTGCTGGCGTTCTCGCCCGATACCATGACCGCGCTGGCCATGCTGCAGCTCGGGGCCGATGCCGCGGGGGCGGACGACGAGGCCTGATCCGCGGCCGGCGCGGGAGCGGACGACGTGGGCCCGATCCTCGCCCTGATCATCATCGCCAGCGTCTCGCTGCTGATCGTCCGCATGGGTGCGATCGCGCTCGCCCGCACGGGGCTGTCGAGCACGACGGCCGACTTCCAGGCGACCAGCGCCTTCTTTGGGGTGGGCTTCACGACGAGCGAGGCCGAGCTGGTCGTGGGCCATCCGGTGCGCCGGCGGATCGTCCGCGACCTGATCATCGCGGGCAACATCGGGCTGACCGGCGCGCTGGCGGCGATCATCGTGACCTTCGCGAGCGATTCGGGCGACTCGGGCATGCCCTGGACGACGAAGCTGGTGATCGCCGTCGCGACGATTGCCGCGGTCATCCTGGCGGCCAAGCTGGGCGTCATCCGGCGGGCGCTGGACGCCGTCGTGGGCCTGTCGCTCCGCAGCGCGGGTGTCGATCGGCCGCTGGACTACGAGGTTTTGATGCAGCTGGGCGACGGCTACGCGGTGCTGGAGGTCGACGTGCCGCAGGGCCACTGGCTGCACGGCAAGACGCTCGCCCAGACGCGGCTGGGCAGCATGGGGGTGCTGATCCTGGGCGTCCGGCCGATCCGCGGGGCCTACATCGGCGCGCCCGATGCCGCCACCACGCTGTCGCAGGGGGACCACCTAACGGTGTACGGGCGGGAGGCGGCGGTCGAGGACCTCGCCGAGCTGCCGCACGCGACGTTCGTGGAGCGGCACGCCGGAGAGAAGCACCTCAAGTCGATCTAGACTGCGGTGTACGGCCGGGCTTCACGCGGAGGATGCAGGCATGAAGGGCAAGCTGAAGCTGGCGGCGATCGGGGCATTCCTGGTCGTCGATCTGGTGATCGTGGCGCTCATCGTGGCGTGGGTGCTGATCGACAGCATCGCCGCGAGCGGCATCGAGCGGGGGGCCAGCTATGCCCTCGCGGTGCCCGCCGAGGTGCAGAAGGCCGACGTCGACATCACCGGCGGCCGGTTCGAGATGGCCGGCCTGCGCATCAGCAACCCGACGGGGTTCGACGCGCCGCACTTCCTGCGGCTGGACGACGCGGGGGTGGAAGTCTCGCTGGGCTCGCTGACCAAGGACGTGGTCGAGCTGCCCGCGCTCACGCTCGATGGCATCGACCTGCACCTGCAGCGACGCGAGGGCAGGAGCAACTACCAGGTCATACTTGATAACCTCGGCCGGTTCGAGAGCGGGCAGAAGGAGACCAGCGAGCCCGCGCCCGACGGCAAGAAGTTCGTCATCCGCGAGATCCGCATCGAGAACGTCTCGGTGCACGCCGACCTGCTGCCCGTGGGCGGCGAGCTGACCACCGTCGACCTGATGGTGCCCGAGGTGCGGCTGAGCAACGTCGGCAGCGGGGGCGAGCCGTTGAGCATCGCCGACCTGACCGGCGTGCTGGTCAAGGCCATCCTGCAGTCGGCCATCGAGGTCGGCGGTGGGGTGCTGCCGGCGGACATCATCGGCGACGTGCAGGGCAAGCTCGGCGAGCTCGAGGACCTGTCGGCCCAGGGCGTCGAAATGGCGACGCAGATCGTTGACGATGCGACGCAGGCGGCACAGCAGGCGGCACAGCAGGCGGCCGACGACGCGACCCGCGCGATCGACGACACGGTCGATGAGGTCGAGGGCGCGGTCGAGGACGTCGAGGACACCGTCAAGGAGACGGGCGATCGGCTGCGGGGGCTGATCCCGGGTGGGAAGAAGGACGAGCCCAAGAAGGACGGCGGCGGCTGAGCTTATGAACGAGGCCGCTGCCTTGCTGCGTACCACGAGAACTACTCGTACATAAGAAAAGCCCCGAAGGCAAGTCCGGGGCTCGTTCGTGGTTTCGCAACGTCGCGGATGCGGCGTTCGGCTACTTGTCCTCGTCCTTGACCTTGTACTCCGCGTCGATGACGTCGTCGTCGCTGGCGTCGGCATTGGGCTTGGGCTCGGCCTCGCTGGCGGACTGCGCGCCCTCGGCGCCCTGGGCCTCGTAGATGGCCTTGCCCAGCTCCATGGCGGCGGCCTCCAGCTCCCGGCTGGCGGCCTCGATGGCGTCCTTGTCGTCGCC
The DNA here is from genome assembly GCA_039819165.1 of Planctomycetota bacterium. NCBI lineage: Bacteria > Pseudomonadati > Planctomycetota > Planctomycetota bacterium. The sequence goes on along the minus strand of JBCBSM010000001.1, from coordinate 2,129,913 downwards.
CTTGAGCTTGTCCTCGAGGTTGGAGATGGCCGACTCGATGGTGCTCCGCACGTCGCCGGACACCTTGTCGCCGTGCTCCTCGAGCTGCTGGCGGATCTGGTGGACCATCTGGTCGCCGCGGTTCTTGGCCTCCACCATCTCGCGTCGCCGGGTGTCCTCGGCGGCGTGGGCCTCGGCGTCGCGCTTCATCGTGTCGATCTCGTCCTCGGACAGGCCGCCCGAGTTGGTGATCTTGATGTCGGCGCTCTTGCCGGTCTTCTTCTCGGTCGCGGTGACCTGGAGGATGCCGTTGGCGTCGATGTTGAACTCGACCTCGATCTGCGGCATGCCGCGGGGCGCGGGCGGAATGCCCTCGAGGTCGAACTGGCCCAGCAGGCGGTTGTCGGCGGCCATGGGCCGCTCGCCCTGGAAGACGCGGATGGTCACGCTGGGCTGGTTGTCGGCCGCGGTCGAGAAGACCTCGCTCTTCTTGGTGGGGATCGTGGTGTTGCGTTCGATGAGCTTGGTCATGACGCCGCCCATGGTCTCGACGCCCAGGCTCAGGGGCGTGACGTCGAGCAGCAGGATGTCCTGCACGTCGTCGGTGAAGACGCCGCCCTGGACGGCCGCGCCGATGGCGACGGCCTCGTCGGGGTTGACGCTCTTGTCGGGCTCCTTGCCGAAGATCTCGCGGACGATCTCCTGCACCTTGGGCATGCGGGTGGAGCCGCCGACGATGACGACCTCATCGATCTTGCCGGCGTCGAGCTTGGCGTCCTTGAGGGCCGCCAGGCAGGGCTCGCGGAGCCGCTTGTTGAGGTCCTCGCAGAGGCTCTCGAACTTGCTGCGGGTCAGCGAGATCTGCAGGTGCTTGGGCCCGGTGTCCGTCGCGGTGATGAAGGGCAGGTTGACGCTGGTCTCCTGCATGGTGGACAGCTCGATCTTGGCTTTCTCGGCGGCCTCCTTGAGCCGCTGGAGCGCCATGGCGTCGCCGCGGATGTCGACGCCCTCCTGCCGCTTGAACTCGTCGGCGAGGTAGTCGATGAGCCGCTGGTCCCAGTCGTCGCCGCCCAGGTGGGTGTCGCCGTTGGTGCTGAGGACCTCGAAGACCGAGCCGGTCTCCTCGTCGGAGCCGATCTCGAGGATGGTGATGTCGAAGGTGCCGCCGCCGAGATCGAAGACGGCAACCTTCTCGTTGGCGGTCTTCTTGCCCAGGCCGTAGGCCAGCGCGGCGGCGGTGGGCTCGTTGATGATGCGGCGGACGGTCAGGCCCGCGATCTCACCGGCGTCCTTGGTGGCCTGCCGCTGGCTGTCGTTGAAGTAGGCCGGCACGGTGATGACCGCCTCGGTGACGGCCTCGCCCAGGTAGTCCTCGGCGACCTTCTTGAGTTCCTGGAGGATGAAGGCCGAGATCTGCTGGGGCGTGTAGGTCTCGCCGCGGACCTTGACGCTGACGAACTCGTCGGCGCCACCCGCGACCTCGTAGGGCACGTTCTTCTCTTCGGCGGCGACCTCGCTGTGGCGGCGGCCCATGAACCGCTTGATCGAGTAGACGGTGTTCTTGGGGTTGGTCACCTGCTGGTGCTTGGCCTGCTGGCCCACCAGCCGCTCGCCCTTGTCGGTGAACGCGACGACCGAGGGCGTGGTGCGGTTGCCCGAGGCGTTGATGAGCACCTTGGGCTCGCTGCCCTCCATGACGGCGACGACCGAGTTGGTCGTGCCGAGGTCGATGCCGATGATCTTGGACATGTGCTGGGTCTCCCTTCGAGCCCCGCGGTGGCAAGGCGACCGCGGCCATGGAAGCCGTGCAAGCCCGATGCCAGCGGCGGGCACCAGCATTGGCGGCCCGCAGCGGGGTTGCTAGCCGGCGTCGGGAGTCGCGGTGGGGTCTGGCTCTGCCGTTGTGGCAGGGTCGGCCGGGCCGTGCCTCAGCGGGGCCAGCACGTCAACGCCGAGGCAGCCCCGGAGCAGCAGCAGGCTGCCCAGGAAGAGCCACAGGCCGACGAAGACCCCGCATCCGACGCTGGGCGGCTGCATGCGCTCCACGCGGCGGCGGATCCGCTTGAGTTCGTGCTCCTCGGCGCCCATGCGGGACTCTACCCATCCCCCGTGGCGCGAGGGGCTGAATCGTCGCCGTCGGAGGCCGGCGCGGTGTCGGCGGTCCAGGGGCCCGGGCCGGCCATCAGAGCCTCCAGCGGGGGCAGCGGCGGCACGCCGGCGGCGGCGCGCTTGCGGTTCTCGGCGTCGATCTCCGCCCGCCCATCGCCCGATGTCTGCACGTGGCCGGCCGTCCAGACCAGCACGAGCGGCTCGGCGGCGCCGGGCCCGGGGAGCTGCATGAGGATCGCCAGGTCGGGGTGCCGCTGCGGGTCCACGCCGTGGTGGGTGAACACCAAACGCCCGATGCGGTGCGCGGTGACGCCCGCGGGCCACTGCGCGGTGGCCTGCACGATGGCGGGATGCTGCGCCGCGTAGACGCTGGACGGGAGGTCCACGATCCGCGTGCTGCCGTGGACGCGGGGGCTTGTGCCGTCGGCGTTGGCGAAGTCCCGGGCGGTCACGCCGTTCCAGCCGATGAGCTCGGCCCCGTGGGTCGGCGTCGTGCCGAGATGCATGGCGAGCCGGAGCGAGTCGGCGACGCGCTGGGTCTCGCCCCGGATGCCGGTCGTGCCCCGCCAGGCGGCCGGCCCGGTCATCGGCGGGGGCTGCGGGGGCGCGATCGGCGTGGGCATGATGCCGACGGCGAGCAGGACGTACCCGCCGACGAGCATCGCGATCATCACCAGCGGCGGCGCGAGGGCCGAGAGCGCCGCGCGGCCGCCGCGGCCCCCGTGGGCGCGGGCCATCGCGACGCTCGCGCAGACGATCCACACCAGGATGGCGACCGGGTAACCGGCGCAGGGAATGAGCGTGAGCAGCCACGCGCCCGAAGTGAACGCGACGGCCTGGGTGGTGCGGCCGATGCCCTCGTTGTCCCGGGTGACGAGGGATAGCAGGCCGTGCGCACCGGCGATCCAGAGCAGCATGGCGACGGCCGGCACGAGCACGCCAAGGACGCCCACCGTGGCCGCCGACGCCAGGATGGCCGGCCCTGCACCGCCGCCGGGCGACGTGAGCGCGATGAACCCCCCGAAGAGCAGCATGCCCACCACGAAGACGGCGGCAAAGTTGAGCAACGCATAGCGGAGTGCCGCACCGGCGGGGCCGATGGCGGGCGTGCCCTCGATCAGGAGGGCCGGCTCACCCAACCCCCTATAGAAGGTCTTCTGCCAGCGCGTGCGGAGCGGCAGGTTGGGCGCGAGCCACGGGTTGCCGGCCTGCATGGCGTTGCGATCGTCGACGCCCTCGATCGGTCGCACGAGCATCTCGTCCATGTCGAGGTGCGCGCCGCAGCCCACGCAGCCGAACGTGCGGGGCACGAGGTGGCCGCTGCGGGAGGTGCCGTAGTAGGCCGTCTCGCAGTGCGGGCAGCAGAACCGCACGGCGTTGGGCGTGAAGCGCAGGCCGCTGGGCTTGAAGGGCGTGCCGCACTCGGGGCACGGGCCGGCCTTGAGGTTCCAGAGCGGATAGTCGCAGCTAGGGCATCGCATGCCGCTCGGCTCCGCGGAAGTCGAACGGCAGCCCGCATTCGGGGCACACGCCCGGAACAAGGTCCTGCAGCGCATACCCGCAAGCGCGGCAGGCGTGCTCGCCCCGCCAGGCGAGGACGTCGATACGAATGCGCTCGCGCCGGAGCCAGAACAGCAGGAACGCGGGCCAGATGCAGGCGATCGCCGTGCCCGCCACCATGAACCCGGCGTTGAACCCAAGCGGCACCTGCTGGCCCTGCTGCTGGAGGGCGGCCTGCGTCGAGAGCACCTGCACCGCGGCGCCGATGATGTTCATGGCGATGGCGTACCACGCGAAGATCACGGCGAGCCGGACGCCCGAGGGCTTGCGGCTCAGCAACTGCACGCCGGCGGCGAGGTGCAGGATCGAGACCGGGATCTTCGCCACGGCCGCGACCATCTGCAGCCACCAGGCGATGCCGCCCTGCGGCGGCATGCCCGGCATCTGCGAGGCGATGGGCATCGCGATGAGGCCGCAGAGGTTGCCCAGCAGGGCGAGCCCGCCGAACACGCAGCACAGCACGCCGATGACCGTGGGCCACACGGGCCGCCGCGCCTCGACGGGTCCGCCGGGTATCGTCGGTGGCGCGTGGGTTTGCTGTGCACCGGGGCCTGGTTCCACGTCGCCTCCGCGGGTTCCCGCCAAGCATACCGGCGGGAGGCGGCCATCGAGCGCACGGGCGAACACGGACGGCGGGCGATCGTCGTCGGCGGAAGCGGCATGCTGGCGGGCGTCGCCGTCGCGCTGGCGCGGGACGGGTGGTCGGTGGCCGTCCTTGCGCGTGGCCGACCGAGGCTCGCGACGCTCGAGCGGCGGCATGGGGCGATCCGGGGTGTCTCGGTCGACTATGCCGATGCCGCCGCGCTCGAGCGGGCCATCGCGGGCGTGCCGCCCGCGGACTTGGTCGTCGCCTGGATCCACTCGACGGCGCCGGACGCGGCCGGCATCGTGGCGCGGCTGGCGGCGCGGCCCGTCGCGTTCGTGCACGTACTGGGTAGCGCCGCGCGGGACCCGGCGGCCAATCCGGCGGCGGCCGAGATTCGCGCACTCGCGGGCGTGGACTACCGCGAGGTCGTGCTCGGGTTCGTGCGCGAGGGCGGCGTCTCGCGGTGGCTCACGGACGAGGAGATCTGCGGCGGCGTGCTGCAGGCCATCCGCAGCGGGCGGGCGCGCTCCGTTGTCGGCGTGCTCGAGCCGTGGTCCGAGCGGCCCGGGTCGACCTAGGACGCGGCGGCTCCCGGGGCGTCGGGGCGAAGGCGATCGGCATGCACGATCTGGATGACGGCCAGCCGGCGGCAGCCGCGGCACATGCCGAGCGTCGCCTTGGTGGCGTTGCGGTTGCCGCCCAGGCGGATGCCGCCGACGCTGGCGAGCGTCCGCGTGCAGCCGCACCGCAGGCATCGCACGTGCCAGCCCGGCGCGAGCGACTCGGGCAGGTCGGGCGGCGGGGCCGACCGAACAAGGCCGGCGATGCGCGGGACGGCCACCGCCACGCAGGCGATGCCGAGCGCGAATCCCAGGATGAGCCACACCCAGATGTCCATGTCAGGAGTGTATTCGGAGAAGCGGGCCGCTCGTTTCGGCCGCTGGATCGCTCGATCGCGAGGCTCGCGCTGGGGCGCGGGCATGTTCGTAATTTTCAGAAATGTTTGAAAATCAGGCCTCCGAAGCTATACTGGGGCATGACCGTTCCCGCGACCGAACCGATGTCCGCCGGCGGGGTGCGGGTGAGCGATCCCGCCCTGGAGCCCATCGCCGAGGCGGTGCTGGCGGGCCGCCGCCTGACGCTCGACGATGGTGAGGTGCTCTACGCGACGGGCGACCTCTGGGGCGTGCTGGCGCTGGCCGACGCCGTCCGCCGTCGCCTGCACGGCGACGTGGCCTACTACAACATCAACCGCCACATGAACTACAGCAACGTGTGCGCGCTGTCGTGCAAGTTCTGCGAGTTCTACCGCAAGAAGGGCGACGACGGCGCCTACACCCGCGACCTGGACTACATCCGGGATGAGGCGCGCAAGGCCATCGAGACCGGCGCCACCGAGATGCACATCGTCGGCGGGCTGCACCCCTATCTGCCCTGGGACTATTACCCCGACATGATGCGCGCTATTCGTGAGGTAGCGCCCGCGCTGCACATCAAGGCCTTCACCGCCGTGGAGATCGTCCACCTCGCCAAGATTGCCAAGAAGTACAAGCGGGCCGACCGCAAGGCGGGCATCCGCGCGGTGCTGGCGGAGCTCAAGGAGGCCGGGCTCGGCTCGATCCCCGGCGGCGGCGCCGAGGTCTTCGACGATCGCGTGCACGACCAGGCCTACCGCGGTAAGATCCGCAGCGACGAGTGGCTCGACGTGCACCTGGTGGCGCACGAGCTGGGTCTCAACAGCAACGCGACCATCCTGTACGGGCACATCGACCAGCGTCGCGAGCGGCTGGTGCACATGGAGATCCTGCGGCGAGCCCAGGACCAGGCGCTCCAGCGGCTGGGCTACGAGGGGGATCCGGCTGGCTTCGTGGCCGAGGGCCTGGCGGCGACCGATGAGATCGAGGCGTCGCCCATCACGCTGACCCGGGAGGGCGTGCCCCAGCCCACTCCGGCGATGGCCGAGCGCACCGCGGGCTACTTCCAGACCATCATCCCGCTGCCGTTCATCCCCGATGGCAGCGAGATGGAGCACCTATACGGCCCCAGCGGGCTGGAGAACCTCCGCACGCTGGCGGTCGCCCGGCTGATGCTGGACAACTTCCCGCACGCCAAGGCCTTCTGGATCATGCAGACGCTGGGCATGGCCCAGCTCATGCTCGAGGCCGGCGCCGACGACATCGACGGCACCGTGGTGTGGTACGACATCACCAAGGTGGGCGGGTCGAGCACGCACCAGGAAACCAGCGTGGTCGATCTGCAGCGGGCCATCCGCGAGGCGGGCTTCGAGCCGGTGGAGCGGGACACGCTGTACCGCCGGGTGGAACGCGATGGCCGGGCGTGGCGGGTCGTCGAGTAGCGCGAACTAAGCTCCGAGATGCGTGGCCTGGGCTACGACTGGCGTGATGAGCGGCTGGCGTTCGCCCTCTTCGTGGCGATCGTTGTGTCCCTCGGCGCGTTCGTGCAGGCCATCGCCATCCGCGGGCCTTCGCTGGATGCCGACGCGTTCCAGATGCTGCACGGGCCGGCGATCGGCGTGTACGGCGCGCTACTCGTGGCGTGCGCGCGGCCAACGCGGGCGTTGCTTTGGTCGCCGGTGGTCTTTGGACTCGGGCTGACGTACCTCCTGTGGCTCGCCGGCGCGAGCGCGGCGCTGTCGGCGGCGGGGCTCATGCCCGCAGCGGGGTCGGGAAAGCGCGCTGCGCTGCTGGGCGTGACCGGTGTCGTACTGGGCGCCGCGATCACCGCGGGCGCATGGCGCGCCTGGGTGGCGGTGGCGCTCGCAGCCGCCGTGTGCGTGGCGGCGCTGATGCCCGTCGTGGGCGTGCCGCGCTGGCTGGGCTTCCACGAGGTCGGCGGCGGCGCGCTCGTGCTGCACCTGGGCTTTGCGTGGACGCTCTTCGTCGCGACCGCGCTGCGGACCTGGCAGATCGTGCCCGAGTTCGCCGCATGCCCGGCCTGCGGCTACTCGCTCCGAGGCCTGCCCGAGAAGGTGTGCCCGGAGTGCGGGACGCGGGCGTAGCTGGCGTAACCGAGGTCTCGTGCCGACGACCTATTCAAAGTGGGACTCAAGGTCCCGACCGATCTCGGTGGCCGTTTGATAATCGCAGGCCTCCTCGCCCTCGTGGCTCGCCGCGGCCGCCATCACCTCGATGGGCCGGACGCGGATGGGCCTCACACGCGATCGCCGTCGCAGGGCTTCGGCTTTTTCAGGCGTCGGTGCGTTGACGGCCAGCTTCTCGAGCATTGCCGAGTCCTCTGCACGCTCCTGCGGGTCGGTCTTCTCCGCCACCGTCGCATAGTCCATGAGTCGAATGGCCACCGAGTCCAGCACGGCCAGCACGAAGGTGGAGCAGGTCAGGCCGGCGAACTCCTCCGCATTCGCGAGCTCGCCGTCCTCGGTGAAAACGCCCTCGGGATGGTCATAGCCGAAGGCCAGTTCGGGATTACGCTTGCCGATCATGCGGGCTTGCGTGATCGCGAGCACCGCGATGTGCGGATCGACCTGGATGTGCACATACCGGCCGCGATCGGGAATGTCGGCGATGCGAACCCCGTCGGACCCGACCATGTGCACCCAGAACGGGGGGAGTTCCTCCTCGGCGTCTGCACACGCGAGGCCGCAATGGTCCTTGATGGGCATTGCGACGCCCAGCATCGGACGCGTCACCTGCGAGGGAGAGAGCGGCAGTTTTAGCGGGGAGGCATTCGACCGTCGTCTAGGCATAGCGGTCGAGGATAGCGGATATGCGCTCCGGTGGGTAGGACAGGTCCTGGTGCAGGTGGAGGCGGATGGCCTCGACGAACCTGGGGCGGACCCGCATCTTCTCCTTGACCGAGTTCGTCTTCATGACGAACGCGAGCAGCAGGTCAAGCGGCACGATGCGCGAGACGGGGAGCTGGTGCATGATGGCTTCGACGTGCGTGAATCGTTCGGCGCCGAGCAGCTCGTCGAGCTCCTCGAACACCAGCTCCCGCGCCGTCGAGGCAAGGCCATCCTCGTACAGGGCCACCGCTCGCCGCACGAACCAGGGGCAATCGTCCAAGACCGCCGGATCTTGCTCACGGAATAACGCAAGTGCGCTCGGCCGGTTTTCCTTATCCGAGGATGACTGACCGTTGGAGCCCGGTGCCTGGTCTGGTAGCTTTCGTCGGGCTTCGGTAGATTGTTGAGACTCAGTCGCAGGGCCAGATCGCGGGGAGGCCTTCTTGGTTCGTCTTGTCGTCTTGCGGGGTTGGAAGGCACTCTTAGGGTTGGCCATGATGTGGACCCAGACCTCGATTCTAAGATGAGGTATTCGATCTTCGACTCGACCTGGTTGCAAGCCTTCGCAAGAGTGGCCGAAGAGTCTAGCTCTCGGCCCTAGAAAACACCCGCTGGCCCGACGCAGCCGCGGCGACGTGGTCGGGCGGCAGATTGTCGAACTCGTCGAGGCGTTTGGCCCGGGCGGCCTTCGCGGCGCGGTGCTGGGTGTAGAGCATGGCGCCCGCGCCGACGACGGCGAGGCTGCCGGTGGTCCACTGCAGGCCGGTGAGCACCTCGCCGAAGATCGCGAGGCTCGCGATCGCGACGCAGAAGGGCTGGAGCTGGATGACGCCCGATGCGACGGCGACGCCCAGGCGGTTGATCGACATGTAGTAGCCCACGTGCCCCAGGGCGATGCCGATGACGGCGCTGAAGAGCACCAGCGCGAACTGCGTGAGCGTGAGGGCGCCGGCGTCGGACCAATTCGTGGGCAGGGCGGACAGGCCCGCGCTGGTGCCCAGCAGCAGCATGAGGGCGATCATCGCGGCGGCGGTGTACTGGCTGATGGCGGCGAAGGCGACGATCGAGTTGACGCCCTGCATCAGCTTCCGCACGCTGAGCGCATAGCAGGCGAACAGCACGCCGGCGGCGACGGCGAGGCCCACGCCGGCGAGCAACGCCAGCCGGGGGCTGTCGGCCAGATAGCCGCTCGCGGTGGCGGCGGTCTCCTGCTTCTGCGGCGCGAGCAGCATGGTCGCGATGGTGCCGCCGATGACCAGCGCCATGCCCGCCAGGAACAACGGCCGGCGGATGATCGCCCGTTCCGCGGGGAAGAGCATCGCCGCACCGATGGTCACGCACACGATGTGGACCCGCAGCGAGAAGGTCACCAGCCCGGGATCGATGAAGTAGTGGGCCCACGTGAAGCAGACCTGGCCGATGGCGTTGACGACCGAGGGGATGATGGCGGCCTTGAACAGCCCGGCGGGCAGCGAGCGGCGGAAGCCGCCGATGAGCAGCACGGGCAGCCACATGACGGCGGCGGCGCCGTAGCGCCAGCCGTTGCTGGTCCAGCCGTCGATGTCCTCGGCGAAGTAGCGGAGGAACAGCGGCACGCTGCTCCAGCCGACCAGGGTCATCAGCACCAGGCCGATGCCGGTTGCCTGGGTGCGGGATGGGTCCGCGCCGGCTCCGTCAGGTGCCACCGTCGCCGCCTTCTGCGGCGACCGCGTCGGGCGTGGGACCGCGGTCGGCGGGCCTGGGCCGTGCGGCGAGCATCGCAACGAAGGCCGCCAGGCTCACGAGCGCGATCACGGCGAGGGCGTTGCGGAGATAGGCCTTGTCGTACGGCGTGGCGTCAGCAGCCTCGAAGTAGGCCAGCCGGGCGTCCGCGTCGTCGGGTTGGTCGCCGGTTGCGACGGCGTCGGTCCAGGCTTGCTCGGTCTCGCGGTAGTCGGCCGATGCCTGGTGCGACACCCACGCCCGCTGGCCCACGCCGATGCCAACAACCAGGGGCAGCAGGATGCCCAGGTGGATGCCGATCATGCCGATGGGCTTCGCGACCGACAGCAGGGCGGCCATGCCCGCACACAGCAGGCTGAGCACGGCGATGGCGGCGGGCACGATGAGCGCGGTCTTGGCGTTGGCCTGCGCCGGAGCCAGCGCGAAGGCGATCACGCCCATGGCGACGACGGCGATGGCGTACCCGACCAGGATCGCGACGGCTTTGCCCATGCCCGAGGGTAGGGGAGGCCGGGTCTGCGGCCCGCCGCACGCGGACCGCGGCTATCGGTTGTCCCCAACGCGTATCAGCACCAGCGTGCGGTCGTCGCGGATGGGCCCGATGGCCTCGACGGCGGCCATCAACTCGCGGTGGGCCCGGGCGATCGGCAGGGCGGCCCGCCCGGCCAGCAGATCGGCGAACCCGCGGATGCCCAACTGCTCGCCGCCCTCCGTCGCAACCTCGACGAGGCCGTCGGTGAGGATCGCCAGCAGGTCGCCCGGCTGGCAGGCGATGGACCGCGTGGGCACATCGATCGCGGGTTCGATGCCTAGCGGGAGCGCCTCGTTGTCCAGGGTCTCCACGGTGCCGGTGGCGGCCCGCCAGTGCAGGATGGGCAGGTGGCCGCCGAGCGCCGCGTCGACGCCGCCGTGGGCGTGCAGCCGCGCGGCGGCCATCGTGACGAAGAGCCCGGGGTCGGTCAGGCGGTGCACCACGCCGTTGGATCCCGCGAGCAGATCGCCGAGGGTGTCGCTGCCGGCGTGGGCGGCGTGGATGGCGCCCTTGACCATGGCCATGATCACGCCGCTGCGGACGCCGTGGCCCGTGACGTCGCCGACGATCACATCGAGGAAGCCGTCGCCCTCGATCGCGTCGACGATGTCGCCGCCGACCTCGTTGCTGGGCGTCGCCAGGCCGTACACCTCGAAGCGGCCGACGGTGCGCGCGAGGGGCGGGACGAGGTCGTCGTGGATCCGCTTGGCGACGTCGAGTTCGGTGCGGAGGCGGACGTGCTCGAGCCCCGCGCTGCCGATGAAGCGCGAGAACAGCGCATACGCCACGACGAGGCACAGCACGGCGAAGACGCCCTCGACCGTGGGCGTCGGCGGGCCGATGCCCGGGGCGATCAGCCAGCGGTTGGTCTCGGCGAACCAGCCGCCCACGCCGATGGCGACGGTGCAGGGGATGGCGACGAGCAGCCAGGTGCGCGCCCGGGCGGCGGCCAAGAAGTACGCCACGCCGATCAGCCCGCCGAAGAGGCACCACACGAAGAAGCCCAGGTACCGCGCGTCGGCGACCATGCGGGCGGTCAGGATCGCCCACAGCGGCGCGAAGAGGAAGAGCACGCCCAGCACGATCCGCAGCCAGCCGCCGGCGGTGAGGCGGGCGAAGAAGGCGTTGCGGCCCGGGCCCGGCGTCTGGCGGAGGAAGGTCGGTGGGGGCACTGGGCATCATTCGCGGCCAATTTCGGGGCCGCCGCCACCCGCTGGTCGATCTGCTTGCCATGCCCGCGCCGCCGCCCGCCGTGTCCCACGGCGAACACGCGACCACCGACCGAGCCCGGGCCGAGGCGGTGCTCGGCGAGATGTACCGCCGCGGCCGCGTGCCCGCCCTCGAGGGGCCCAAGGAGTTCGATCTGTTCCCGGTCGGCCTGACCGAGGGCCCCGGGCGGGCCCTGGCCGAGCTGCTCCGAGGCGAGGGGGCGCACGCGACCCTCGAGACGGGCTTCGCCTTCGGCCTGAGCGCCCTCTGGATCCTGTCGGCGACGAGCGGGCCGCACACCGCGGTCGATCTATGCCAGACCAGCGACTACCTCGGCGCCGGCGTCCGCGCCGTCCGCGAGGCGCAGCTCGGGCATCGGCTGACGCTGATCGAGCGGGACTCGGCGTTGGCGCTGCCCGAGTTGGTCACCAGGGGCGCCAGCTTCGACGCCGGCTTCATCGACGGCAACCACCGCTTCGAGGGCGTGTTCCTCGACCTGTGCTTCGCGCTGCGGCTCGTGCGGCCCGGCGGGCTGGTGATCCTCGACGATCGCTGGATGCCGTCCGTGCGCGCCGCCGCCGACTACGCGGCGCGGAACCTGGGCGTGCCCCTCGTCACCCTCGATGACCACGCCGCCGAGCGCCGCTTCATCGCGCTGCGTCGGCCGGCGTCGGAGCCAACCCTCGCGTGGGATGGGTTCGAGGCGTTCGGTGCGGAGGGCATGGCGTTGCCGGGGGAGGTGGATGCGGGGTGGGGCGCCGATCGTCCCAATCGGCCGTTTGGCAGCGCGAGCACGTAGCACGCTCCGGCAACGAGCGTGGTCGCTAGTTGGATGTTATCAAGTCGCCCGCCGGCCCCGCTCCACCTCGATCGTGCTGAGCACGTCGGCCTGGTGGTCGGCGTGGTAGCTGGAGCGGACCAGCGGGCCGCTCTCGACGACCTTGAAGCCGCGCTTCAGCCCCTCTTCCTTGTACATAGCAAAGGTGTCGGGGTGCACCCAGCGGTCGATGGGTAGGTGGTTGCGGGTCGGCTGCAGGTACTGGCCGATCGTCAGGATGTCGCAGGCGTCCTCGGTGCCATCGGGGCCCTTGGCCCGGGTGCCTTCGAGCACGTCGTCGAAGAGGGCGATCACTTCCTCGTCCTTCTCGCCGATGCCGACCATGATGCCGGTCTTGGCGACGCCGCCCTGCTCCTTCACGCGGCGGAGTAATTCCAGCGAGCGATCGAACTTGGCGCTCGGGCGGACGGCGGGGTACATCCGGCGGACGCACTCGAGGTTGTGGTTGATGATGTGGGGCCTGGCGTCGATGACCATCTGGAGGGCGGCCCAGTCGCCCATGAAGTCGGGGATGAGCACCTCGAGGCTCATGCCGGGGCAGGCCTCGCGCCCCCGGAGGATGGTCTCGGCCCAGATGCCGGCGCCGCCATCGCGGAGCTCGTCGCGGTTGACGCTGGTGATGACCACGTGCTTGAGCTTGGCCTCCTGGTGCATCAGGCGGAGGCTCTCGGCCACGCGGCGGGGCTCGTCCTTGTCGAGCGTGGGCGGGCGGCCGGTCTTGACGTTGCAGAAGCCGCAGGCCCGGGTGCAGGTATCGCCCAGGATCATGATGGTGGCCACGCCGCGGGCCCAGCACTCGCCCATGTTGGGGCAGCCGGCCTCCTGGCACACGGTGAACAGCCCGTGCTCGTCCATGATGGCCTTGACCCGCTCGTAGCCCGGGCCGCCGGGGAGCTTGGCCTTGAGCCAGCTGGGCTTGCGCTTGTTCTGGAGCTGCTGGGGCCCCTCGTTGTTCAGGACGCGGTCGGTGAGGCTCAGCACGGGCTTATCGACCCGGCGGAGCGGGTTGCCGCCCGCGGGTCTCGGGTGGCGGGCGATCCCACGGTCGATGCGCGCCTCCGCGGTGCTGGGCGGGGCGTCGGGCGTGGGGCTGGCGGAGGTCGTCGGAGCCATTAGGAGACAATAGGTTCGGCTGCTTGGGGGTCCGGATTCGCGGGGGATGGCCCCGGGGCAGATCCTGCGCTCGCCCGGGCCGGCCCGCCGGCTGGCCATTGGGCGGCCATCGGGCTCAGAACGCCCCCGCGGCGTGTCGATGCTGGAAAGACCCCCGAGCGGGCGCGAACCCCGCGCGGCAGGGGGAGTACGGCCTCAGGCCCCGGCAGGGCTCTAGCGTTGCCGGGCCGATGGACGATGGAGCGAGCCGCCGCGCTGCAGAGTTGGGCGGCGTGGATCGAGGTGAAGGGGTGCCCACGCGATGACGGACCAGCAGACCCGCCCGCTCTCCCGAGGCTCTCGCGCGGCGCTGCGCGGGCTGGCCGCCCTGGCCGCCGCCGCGCTGCTGGCGACGACGGGCTGCGGCGTCGACAGCTTCCTGGACCAGAGCGTCGTTGGCCGCTGGGAGCGGACGCCGACGGTGGTGCCGATCCTCGACCGCATCGCGGCCATCGAGGGGCCCGACGACGAGTTCGTCGAACTGAGCGAGGTGACGCCCGACGACCTGATCCCCCGCCCGCGGATCTACCGCGTGGGGCCGGGCGACTCGCTGGGCGTGGTGATTACCGACCTGCTGGTGGCCGGCGCCCCGGCGCAGTTCTTCGTCGTCGTGGACGGCCAGGGCACGATCTACATCGACAAGCTGGGCTACGTGCCCGTGGCGGGGCTGACGCTCGACGAGATCCGCCAGCGGCTGACCGAGGCGGCCCAGGACGAGGGCGACGTCCGCCGGCCCCTGGTGCAGGTGTCCATCCAGAATCCGCGGCAATCGACCTATTCGGTCGTCGGCGCGGTGCCCGGGCCCGGCACGTACATCATCCCCAAGGCCGACTACCGCATGCTGGATGCGCTGGCCGAGTCGGGCTGGGTGAGCGAGACGGCCGAGGACATCCTGGTGATCCGGCAGATCGCGCTGGCCGACGAGCTGCGGCTTGACTTCGGCCAGGACCCCGGTGACGGCGTTCGCGATCCGGTCGACGCCCCGACGGGCGACGACCTTCTGGGCGACATCGACGACCTTCTGGGGGGCGAGGACCCGAGCCCGTCGGCCCTGGCGATCCGCCAGGATGGAAGCCAGCCCGCCGCCGACGAGCCCCGCGAGCCGGCGATCGAGCTGTTCGACGGTCAGCCGTCGCGGCGCGGCGGCGAGCCGCGGGACGAGGACTCCACGTGGATGTTCCTCGACGGGCAGTGGATCCGCGTCGCCGGCGGCGGCGTCGCCGGCCGGGGCGTCGCCGGCCCGATCGGCGCCCTCAGCGGCGGCCTGACGCCCAGCCAGCTGCTCACGCAGCGGGTGATCCGCATCCCGGCGCAGCGGCTGATCGCCGGCGACATGCGGTACAACATCGTGGTCGAGCCGGGCGACGTCATCCGGGTGCCGACGGGGGCCTCGGGCTCGTTCTACATCGCGGGCTTCGTCAACCGGCCGGGCAGCTTCGGCATCGCCCCCAACCTGACGCTGATGCGGGCCATCGACGCCGCCGGCGGGGTGAACGGGCTGGGCGTGCCCGAGCGGGTGGAGCTGGTGCGGATGCTCGACGGCGACCGCCAGGCGACCATCATGCTCAACCTGCGGGCCATCAACGACGGGGCCGAGCCCGATATCTACATCAAGCCCAACGATCGCATCAACGTCGGGTCGTCGATCTGGGCGTACCCGCTGGCGGTATTCCGCAACGGCTTCCGGGTGACCTACGGCTTCGGCTTCCTGCTGGACCGCAACTTTGGTAACGACGTGTTCGGCCCGCCGCCGGTCGACAGCGCGTTCTGATTCGGGCCCGCCGGCATCGCCGCGGGGACGGGAAAATTCGACCAGAACCCTCGCCCGGGCGGGTCGTAGCACGTCCTTCCGCGGGTCGGGGGGCATCCGGGAGGGTGGCGTGGGCAGCGCAGTGGCCGAACAACCAATCGCCGGCGTGGATCGCCGGTCGGCCGCGTTCGCGGTGCTCGGCTCCCGGGCGGCTCTGGTGCTGGGCGGGCTGTCGGTGGCGGCCTTCGCGTGGCTCTTCTCGACGTGGTTCGCCCGGCAGGGCCAGATCAGCCTGAACCGCCTGGATGACTGGGGGCATGCGTTCGCGGTGCCGGCCATCGCGGTGCTGCTGCTGTGGCAGCGTCGCGAGCGGCTGCTGGCGACCCGCGTGCAGCCGTTCTGGCCCGGGCTGCTGCCGCTGCTGCTGGGCATCGCGTGCTACGTGTTCTTCATCGTCGGCGTGCCGACGCACATGCTGCAGGGCTTCGCGCTGGTGCTCTCGGTGTTCGGCTTCGTGCTTCTGGTGCTGGGCCCGCAGGTGATGCGTGTCGCGATCGTGCCGATCGCCTACCTGCTGTTTGCGGTGACGGTATCGGAGCGGGTGATGCTGGCCATCACCTTCCAGCTGCAGCTGATCGCCTCGCAGGGCGGGCACGTGCTGCTGACGGTCTTCGGCTATCCGCTCGGGCTCGACCCGGTGCGGGACGGCAACATCATCCGCGTGCTGGACGCCAGCGGCACCGAGCATGCACTCAACGTGGCCGAGGCGTGCTCGGGCATGCGGATGGTGGTGGCCTTCGTGGCGCTGGGAGCGGCCATCGCGTTCTCGCAGTGCCGGCAGTGGTGGCAGCGAACGGCGGTGGTGCTGCTCAGCGTGCCGGTGGCGATCGCGCTCAACATGGTCCGCGTGGCGGTGCTGGGCTTCCTGTCGGTCTACGTCGATCCGGAGCTGGCCTCGGGCGAGGCCCACATGATCATCGGCACGCTGCTGCTGGTGCCCGGGCTGCTGCTGTTCCTGGGGCTGGTGTGGATCCTCAACCGCGTGGTCCGCGAGGACGAGCCGGCGGCGGCGAGCGCCGCGAGCGGAGGGTCCGCATCATGACGAAGGCGAATCCGGGCACCGGTGTGGGCGGGGGCCGTCCGGGCCTGCCGCGGGGCGTGCTGGTCTCCTGCGTGCTGGCGATCTCGGTGCTGGTGGCTTCGGGCGCTGGCCTTGGATGGACCATCCGCACGCTGGGCCTGTACCTGCAGAAGAAGCCCATCTACCCGCAGACGGGCCTGGAACTGGTCGACCTGCCGGCCGAGACCCCGCGGTGGATCCGCGTGGGCCCCGATCGCTTCGAGGACTCGGAGATCGAGCAGACCCTGGGCACCGAGAACTACGTGACGCGGACCTACCGCGAGAAGGACCCGGCCGACGGGGCCGAGCCCCGCGTGATCGACCTGCACGTGGCGTACTACACGGGCTCGATCGACACGGTGCCGCACATCCCCGAGCGGTGCTTCGTGGGCGGCGGGCTGCAGATCGGCGCGGGGCCGTACTACGAGACGCTGACGCTGGACGACTCGCGGTGGCTGCCGATGCGCGACGCACCCGAGTCGATGCAGGGTCGCGCGTTCACCACGCCGCTGGCGCGGGGGGCGTACTCCAACCGCCCCGGGCAGCGGGTGCTGCTGCCGCTGGATCCGCGGGACATCACGCTTCGGGTCACCAGCTTCCTGATCCCCGATCGGGGCGACTTCTACGCGGGCTACTTCTTCATCGCCAACGGCGAGCATCGCGATAGCGCCGAGGGCGTGCGGCTGCTGGCCTTCGATCTCAAGACCGACTACTCGTACTACCTGAAGGTGCAGGTGAACAGCGGGCAGGTGGACTCGCCCGCGGAGCTGGCCGAGGTGGCCTCGGACCTGCTCGATGACCTGCTGGGCGAGCTGATGCTGTGCGTCCCGGATTGGCGGGACGTCACCGAGGGCCGCTGGCCCGAAGACGCGAGCGACGATTGACCACGCCCGCGGGCGTGCAGGCGGGGCGCGCCCCCGCGCGGAGGCAGTCATGGCAGCCAGGGTGAATGTCCGCTTCGTGGCGATCGTGTGCGGCGTGATCGCCGTCATCTTCGTCGGCATGGCGGCGGCGGCGTACTTCGTGGTGCAGAAGTCGGCCCAGGATCACTACACCGCGGGGGAGACCGCCTACGCGGCGGGCGACTTCGTCGAGGCCGAACGCGCGTTCTCCAAGGCCGTCAACAAGGACCGCTTCAACATCGTGTACCTCGAGCGGTGGATCGAGTCGCTCCAGCGGCTGACGCCCGACACCGAGACGCGCTACACCGACGTGTTCTTCCAGGAATACATGCCGGCGCTGCGTCAGCTTGCGGTGGCCAAGCGGACCGACGCCGACGCGTGGGCCAGCTACCTCGAGACGCAGTACCAGCGGCTGCTGTTCTACCGGGCCGTCGCGGGCGGCAGCAGCTGGCGCTTCCTGCTGGACGAGACGGACGTGGCGCTGCGCAACTTCGCGACCACGCCCGAGGCCGACGACCCGACCGCCGACTGGAACCGCCTCCGGCGCTACCGCGGGCTGGCGAACCTGAACATGGTGGTGACGGGCGGCGAGGCGGACAGCGACTTCCGCGACCAGGCGTTGGCCGATCTGGCGGCGGCGCTACTGGTCGACCCCGACGACACCGAGGCGCTGCTCGGCCGCGTGCAGTGGATCGTGAGCCAGGCCCGCGACGCCGATCGTCGGCGGGGTCGGGAGGCCGATCGGCTCTTCGAGCAGGCCCAGCAGGAGCTGGACGCCTACCTCGCGGCGCATCCGGGCGACGCGCGGGCGATCCTCGAGGACCTGCGTCTCGAGATGGAGATGCGAGCCCGGCCGATCCGCGAGATCCGCGACCCGCAGCAGCAGCGGGAGGCCAACCAGCTGCTGGCAGCCGAATACGCGCCGCGGATCGAGCAGGTGGTCGCCAGGTTGCTCGAGAACGCCGATCCGGGCGAGCTGAGCGGGAACGAGGCGCAGCTGCTGTGGCGTCTGGAGACCGTGGCGTTCCGCCGCAACGAGACGCCGCTGACCAATCGCCTGCTCGCAGCGGCCCGTGCGAGTGCGGCCGATGACGCCACCGAGCTGGCCGAACTGAACTTCGTGGAGGGGTTGCTGGCTCGGGAATCCGGCGACCACGACCGCGCAATCCGGCTGTTCCAGCAGGTGGCCGAGACGCCGCCGCTGCCCATCAGCCTCGACGGCATCTTCGTCTCGCAGCGGAAGACGCAGGCGGCGATCGTGAGCGCGCAGAGTGCGGTGCAGCTCGCCCAGCAGGCCGAGGGCGACGCCGCGCGGCAAGCGGCGCGGCAGCGGGTGACCGAGCTGCGCGAGGCGCTCGATGCCAAGTTCGGCGAGGGCCTCCCGCAGCTGGACTTCCTGGACGCCCGCATCGCCTTCCTCGACGGGCGGACGGCCGAGGCGCTGCGTCTGGCGATTGGCTTCCAGCGGGCAACGGGCTCGACGGATCCGGAGCTGTCGCGGCTGCTGTCGCTGATCTATCTGGAGCAGAACCAGCCGGGCCTCGCGCTCGAGCAGCTGGAGGCCTTCATCGACGAGCGTCCCAACAGCTACCGCGCGTGGCTGTCCCTGGCGCAGCTGCACGAACAGATGAACTCGGATGCCGATGCGCTGCAGGCCGCCGAAGAGGCCTTCCGCCTGGCCCCCGACGCCGAGATCGTGACGCAGACCCGCGAGCGGCTGCAGGCGAAGATGGGCATTCGCGCCTTCGACGATCCGATCGACAACGCGGTCGCCCGCGTCGAGCAGCTGATGAACCCGCGGGGCGGGGGCGTGCCCAAGTTCGACCGGGCCATCGCCGTGATCCGCCAGACGGCCGAGCAGGCGGGCGCCGATCCGCGGCTGTACATGCTGCTGATCTACGTGAACGCGGTGGCCGATCGGCTGGATGCGGCGATCGCCGCCGCCGACGAGGGCCTGTCGCGCTTCCCCGGCGACGAGAGCCTGCTGCGGCGCAAGCGGGCGCTGGAGGCCTCGCGGACGGTGGACGGCCGCGTGGCGTTCATCCGCGAGAACGAGCAGCTCGGCGAGCTGTCCAAGCACCTGAACATCTATCGCATCTACCTCAACGAGGGCTTGGTCGCCGAGGCCGATGCCGAGCTGGACAAGGCCTACGCGCTCGAGCCGCAGTCGCCGCAGGTCGTCGAGCGGATGTTCAACCGGGCGGTCCGCGAGGGCGACATGCAGGCCGCCGAGCGGTTCGTGCGGGAGGCCGTCGAGCAGGACCTGGACCAGGCCGGCGGGCGGATCTTCCAGGCGCGGCTGCTGTCGGCGCGGGGCGAGCCCGCGCGGGCGCTCGACCTGCTGCGGACCGTCGCGAGCGACGGCATCACCAGCGCGGGCATCCAGCGGGAGATCGCGCGTCTGCTGGCGGTCACCGGGCAGGTCGAGGAGGCGGTCGCCGCCTACGAGGACGCGCTGCGGATCGATCCGACCGACGCCGCGGTGGCGCGGACGGCGGTGGCGACCATCCGCGAGCTAGGCCGCCCCGTGCGGGCGCTCGAGATCGCGCGGCGGGCCATCGACAACGCGGGCGCCCAGGAGGAACTGGTGCACGTGTGGCTGGTGCTCGAGGCCGAGGTCGGCGATTCGACCCGAGCGATGCTCCGCCGCGAGGACATGCGATCGCTCGACGCCGGCGACCGCCGCAACAACCTGGCGCTGGCGCGGCTGTACGTGCAGCTGGGCGAGTGGGCCAAGGGCCGGGCGCTGATCGACGAGCTCGCCGCGGGCGAGGACTCGCTCGAGGTGGCCACGGTGGCCGCGGCGTGGCACGCCGAGCAGGGCCGGATGGGCGACGCCGTTGCGGTGTTCGATGGCTACCTGCAGCGTCGCCGCGACGCCGGCACGCTGGCGCAGCAGGACGCGATGACCTACGCGGCCTTCCTGTCCAGCCGCGGCCAGCGGGATCGGGCGATCGCCGTGCTGCGGGAGTACTCCTCGCTCGACGACGAGGCCCGCACGATGGAGCGGAATCTGGCGCAGCTGCTGCTGGTATCGGGCCGCGGCGACGAGGCCATCGATGTCATCGATGGGTTGATCGCCGGCGGCGCGGACGAGGACGGCGTCTTCCGCCGCGCTCGCATCGAGGCGCTCATCACCAGCGATCGGCTGGATGAAGCCCGCGACGCGATCGGGCAGCTGTCCGACGAGGATCGCCGGTCGGAGGTCATCGGCCTGCTGAGCGCCCGCATCGCGCGGCGGCAGGGCGACCTGCCGGGTGCGCGGCGGGGGCTGGACGAGGTCATCGCCCGCCACCCGTCGTCGGCGCTGGCCTACACCCGGCGGGCCGAGCTGATCTGGGCCCGGGTGCTCACGGACGAGCAGCTGACCGAGGCCGAGAAGACCCAGTTCCGCCGCGACGCCGAGGAGGACCTGGCCGAGGCGGTCCGGCTCAATCCGGCGCTCGCCGATGCGTACCGGCTGCGGGCCGCGATCGCCATGGATCAGCGGCGCTACGAGGAGGCCGGCGACGCGGTGGCCGAGGCGGTGCGGCTCAACCCACGGCTCGCGCCGCTGCGTACGCAGCTGGTCGGCACGATGGTCGAGAACGCCCGCGTCGCCGAGGCGATGGGCCTGATCAACCGGTCGATCGAGGATCGTCCGGGCGACGTGGATTCGATCGTGGGGTTCGCGCGGCTGATGGCCGAGATGGAGCGGCCCAACGAGGCGACGACGCTGTTCGAGGCGGCGCTGGCCAAGCGTCGCAACCCGCAGATCGCCGCCCAGTTCGTGGAGCACCTGAGCAACCAGGGGTCGGCGACGGCTCGCCGCAAGGCCCGCGAGGTGCTGAACGACCCGCTGCTCAACGTGGAGGGCAGCTGGGTGCTGCCGCTGCTGGCGGCGCGGCTGTCGATCGACGAGGGTGCGTCGGACCGCGCGGTGGCCGAGGCCCGCCAGTCGTTCAACTTGGTGCGGAACGATCCGTCGCTGGTGGTGGCGTGGTTCAATGCGCTGGCCAGCGCAGTGCGGGACCATCCCACGCGGTTGGAGCTCGCGCGTCAAGTCGGCGTGGCGCAGACGCCCAACCGCATCGGCGAGGTCTGGCTGTGCTCGCTGATGCTGGCCGACGAGTCCACCGAGGTGCAGGGCCTCGACGAGCTGCGGCAGCTTGCCGGCAGCTCCGACGACGTGCTGGCGCAGCAGGCGGGCGGCATGCTGGGCTCGTCCCTCTACAACCGCGCGCGGTACAGCGAGGCGGAGGCGGCCTGGCGGACGGTCATCGAGCGGAACCCCGAGGACGGGCAGACGCTCAACAACCTGGCGTACCTGCTGGCGACCGAGATGGACGACTGCGAGGAGGCGATCGCTCTGGCGGAGCGGGCCCGGGCCACGGGCCGCATGCCGCCGCAGATCGTCGGGAGCACGCTGGCGACCGCCTACATCGCCTGCGACCGGCTGGACGAGGCCGAGTCGATCATCGGCGAACTCCTGATCGGTGCGCGGGGTACACCCGAGGAGGTGCTCGCGATCGTTCGCCGGGGCCAGTGGGAGCTGGCGTCGGGGCGGGCCGACGCGGCGCGGCGGAGCGCCGAGCAGGCGGCAACGCTGCTGGAGCGGTACGGCGGCCGCGCGGAGAGCTACCGCCAGCCCCTCGAGGAGCTGCGGGCAGCGCTGGGCGGATAGCCGCCGGGCGGGCGGGGGCGCGGGTTCTCGGACCCGCGGCGAGGGCGTCGCGATGGTCGCGGCGAGCAACCCGGCGGCGGGAGCGAATCCGCCCGCGTGCCGGACCGACGTATGGAAGACGGGGCGCACGGCGCCGGCCCGCGTGAGAACGACATGACAATCGTGACGACTACATCGAGCATGAACGGGTCGGCGAGCACGATGCCCCACCAGCCGCCATCGGCGGCGGGCGGCAAGCCGGGCGGCGGCGTCGATCCGCTGCGGGTCATCCGCAAGCACAAGATCGTGCTCGTCATCGCGGGCTTCATCGGCGGCGTGCTGGGCGTGGCGGGCCACTTCGCGCTCGCGGAGTTCCGGCCGACCTGGTCGACGCCGGTGGTCTACAAGTGCTTCCCGCCGCAGACCGAGGTTAACCCCGACAACCCCAACATCGACGACGAGGAGTTCGAGCGCTTCATGGCGACTGAGGCGTCGATCATGGGCTCCGAGCTCGTGCTGCGGCGGGCCGTCGAGAATCCGCGGCTGATCAACGAGGCGCCGGACTGGATCAATCAGTTCGAGTCGCGGGGCGTGTACGACTATGCGGCGGCGGCGATCGACCTGGAGGACCGCGTCAACGCCCGCCCTAGCGCGGGCACCGACCTCATCCGCATGCGGGTGAGCTGGACCGACGCGGCCGAGGTGGCGGCGCTGGCCTCGGTGGTCAAGGACACCTACCTGCAGGACCTCCGCCGGCGCGGCGCCCGCACCACCACCGAGCGTCGCGAGACGCTGCAGCGGGCGATCAACAACCTCGAGGACGAGCAGGCCGACATCGAGGCCCAGCGCGATGAGATCGTGACGACCAAGCGGCTGGACCAGCTCAACGTGAGCCTGAGCCAGGAGCAGCAGGCGATGCAGCTGGTGCAGACCAGCATCCAGGAGGTCACGCTCAACCTGCAGGCGGTGCTGAGCCAGAAGGCCGAGATGGAGGCCCAGCTCCGCAACCCGCAGGGGCTGCAATTCAACGACCAGCTTCGTGCGCAGGTGGAGATGCACCCGGTCGTGGCGGGGCTGCGGCAGCAGATCATCCTGACCGAGATCGAGCGGGACGCGATGAAGGAGGACTTCGGCGAGGACCACCTGACCATCCAGCGGATGGACGATCGCATCGGGTCGCTGCAGCGCAACCTCGATCAGCAGCGAGAGAGCCTCCGCATGGAGCTCTTCCAGGCCAACCTGTCGCAGCTGCGGATCGCCGAGAACCAATTCCGGGCGCAGCTGGCTCAGCAGGCCGAGAAGCAGGACGCGCTGACGCAGCGGCTCAACGAGCTGGTGCTGGCGCAGGACGAGCTCGCCAACCTCGCCAACGAGCTGATGTCGCTCGCCGAGCTGCGGGCGGAGTTCGAGAAGGATCTGCGGATGGTCGAGGCGACGAGCCAGCTGAGCACGGCGTCTCGCGTGGAGGTGATCCAGTCCGAGCGGATCCCGACGGTGATGGCCTTCCCGAAGATCTACATCATGGGCCCCGCGGGCGTGGTGCTCGTCGTCGCGCTCGTGGGCGGCGTGGTGTTCCTGCTCGAGTTGATCGACCAGCGAGTCAAGAGCCCGGCGGACATCTCGGCGCTGCCAAGCGTCCGCGTGCTGGGCATGATCCCGCACGCCAGCGAGGACCCGGTGCGGATCGTGCAGCCCGAGCGGGTCTTCGCCGAGCAGCCGACGACGTCGACGGCCGAGAGCTTCCGCCAGGTGCGTTCGAGCATCATCAAGCGGATGCGGATGGACGGCTCGAAGTCGCTGGCGGTGGTGTCGGCGATGCCGGGTTCGGGCTCGACGACGATCGCCAGCAACCTGGCCGAGGCACTGGCGGCGGCGGACAACCGTGTGCTGCTGATCGATGCGAACCTGCGTCGGCCGCGTCTGCACGAGGTGTTCGGGCTGCCGGTCGGCCCGGGCGTGGGCGAGATGCTCGGCGGCACGCCGCTGGCCGAGGTCGTGCAGAAGCCCGGCGGTCCCAACCTGCGGATCATCACCGCGGGCGAGATCGACGCCAGCCAGATGGAGGCGATGGCCACCGGCACGCTGCAGCGGCTGCTGCTGGAGGCGACCCAGCATGCCGACTACGTGATCCTGGACGTGGCGCCGGCGGCGGTGTCGGGCGACGCGTATGCCCTCGCGCAGATCGTGGACTGCACGATGCTGGTCGCGCGGGCCTTTGGCGAGACGCGGGGCCAGATCGGCCGGCTGTCGCGGGAGCTGTCCGAGCAGCCCGCCGAGTACCTGGGCGTGCTGGTCAACGCGGCTCGGGGCGCCAGCGGCGGCTACCTTCGCGGCAACATCCGCGCCAGCCACAGCTACGCGGTCAAGGCCGCCGGCTAGGCCGATCCGTGGGCGCTATTCGGGGCCCACTCGGGGGACGCTCGGTGGACGAGTCCGCAGGCATCCGGTCCGGCCGGCGTCGCCGCGTGCTCGTCACGGGCGGCGCGGGCTTCGTCGGCTCGCACCTGGTCGAGCGGCTGCTGGCGCGGGGCGATTCGGTGTTCGTCGTCGATGACCTGTCCACCGGGCGACGGGGCAACCTGCCGGCGGCGCACGACGACATCGCCTTCGCCGAGGCCGACCTGAAGGACTGGCTTGGGGCCGACGGCGCGAGCGCCGGGCTCTTCCACGAGATCTATCACCTCGCGGCGGCGGTGGGCGTCGAGCTCGTCGTGGCCGACCCGGTGCGGACCATCGAGACCAACACCGAGCAGACGTCGGCGGTGCTGCACTTCGCCGCCGGCATGCATCCCGCGCCGCGGGTGCTGGTCGCCAGCAGCTCCGAGGTGTACGGCAAGAGCGAGCGGACGCCCTTCGGCGAGGACGATGATGTGGTCTACGGGCCCACGACGGCGTCGCGTTGGAGCTACGCGTGCTCGAAGGCGCTCGACGAGTTCCTGGCGCTGGCACACCACGAGAAGAGCGGGCTGCCCGTGGTGGTGGCGCGACTGTTCAACACGGTCGGGCCGCGGCAGATCGGCCGGTACGGCATGGTGCTGCCGCGGTTCGTGGCGGCGGCGCGGGCGGGCGAGCCGCTCCGCGTGTACGGCGACGGCCGGCAGGTCCGCTGCTTCTGCGACGTGCGGGACGTGGTGCGCGGGCTGGTCGACCTGGTCGGCACGCCGGCGTGCGCGGGGCAAATATTCAACGTCGGCAGCGATCGTCCGATCTCCATCGAGGATCTGGCGCGGGCGGTCATCGATGAGCTGGGGTCGCCGTCGGCGATCGTGCACGTGCCCTACGACGAGGCTTACGGCCCGGGCTTCGAGGATCTGCGGCGGCGGGAGCCCGATCTCTCGCGCATTCGTGGGGCCATCGGCTTCGAGCCGTCCTTCGGGTTGCGCGAGACCATCCGGGCGGTGGCCGACGCACTCGCCGACGTCGCGGGCGGCGCGGAGGCGGCGTCGTGATCGATCCCTCGGCGATGCCCGATGCCGGCGTTGTTGTCGAGGCGGGCGAGTCGCTCGCGACGACGCGGCTGGGGATCTTCCATCGCTACATCTGGGTGTTCCTGGCGGCGTTCGCGATCGCGATCATCGCGACGCCGATCATGCGGCGATTGGCGATCGCCAACGGGATCATCGATCGCCCGAGCGATCCACGGAAGGTGCACCGTGTGCCGGTGGCCTACATGGGCGGCGTGGCGGTGTTCCTGGGCATCATGGGCGGCACCATGGTCAGCTACTTCGCGACCGCGGGTGGCGCGCTGGCCGAGGTGTTCCCAAGCGAGCACATGGTCGACGGCGAGTACCACGCGGTGGTGCCCATCAGCGTGCTGATGGGCATGGCGATCATCACGATCGTGGGGCTGCTCGACGACGTCGTGGGCATCCGCCCGGGCCTGAAGATCAGCGGGCAGCTCATCGCGGCGGCGGCGCTGGCGATCGATGACGTGGGCGTGCAGGTGGCGAGGGGCGTGCTGCGGCCCATCGGCGAGTTCCTGGTGGATCGCGGGCTGCTGGCCACCAGCGACCTGGTGTTCATGATCCCGCTGCCCGGGCTGGGCGAGGTGCCGCTGGACGTCGTCTACTGGACGGGGGCGGGCGTCATCGCGATCTTCGTGCTCGGGGCGTGCAACGCGGCCAACTTCATCGACGGGCTCGATGGGCTGCTGACCGGCACGACGACGATTACCGTCGCGGGGCTGCTCGTGGTTGCGCTGTCGCTGGCGATGATCGACCAGGGACCGCGGGACGCCCAGCGGGTGGTGCTGTGCCTTGCGGTGCTGGGCGCGTGCATGGGCTTCCTGCCGCACAATTTCAATCCGGCGAGCATCTTCCTGGGCGATTGCGGCTCGATGCTGCTGGGCTACTGCACGATCGTGATCATCCTGACGCTGGGCGACATCGGCCAGACCCACCTGGTGCTGGCGGGACTGATGATGTTCGCGGTGCCGATCATCGACGCGACGCTGGCGATCGTGCGGCGGCGGATGGCGGGCCGGAGCATCAGCGAGGCCGACGACCAGCACCTGCACCACATGCTCAAGCGGGCGCTCGGCGTGAAGGGTGCGGTGCTCACGCTGTACGGCATCGCGGGGTGCTTCACGGTTCTTGGGGTGGCCCTGAGCCTCAGCCGGGCCCGCGTGGTGTACGCCCTGGCGCTGGTGGTGATCAGCTACCTGGGCGTGACGGCGATCAAGGTCAGCCGGCGGCGGCACCTCGAGGAGCAGGCGACGCTGGCCATCGGGCCGGCCGAGGATCGCTCTCGATCGGCCTCGTAGCGGCGGCGGTCTTCTTCGGCGGAACGGGCGGCATCGGCCGATAGAATCGGCGGATGGACGGCCACGGATCCGGCAGCCAGAGTTCTCCGCCCCCCGACGCGAGCCCGCACGACGGCCCGGATGCGGCCGCAGGATCGCCCGGGCCGCGGGTCTTCGCATTGATGAACCAGAAGGGCGGCGTGGGCAAGTCCACCACGGCCGTCAACCTCGGGGCCGCGCTGGCGCGGCTGGGCCAGCGAGTGCTGCTGGTGGACCTGGACCCCCAGGCGCACGCCACGCTGCACCTGGGCGTATCCGCGGAGGGCGACGACGGGGATCGGCCGCCGACGGCCTATGACGCGTTGCTCGATCCCGGATCGGCGTCGGCGGTGGCGGTCGCCGACAACCTGCGGCTGCTGCCCAGCGAGACCGACCTGGCGGCCATCGAGACCGAGCTGGCGCAGGCCGACGGCCGGCTGCAGCGGCTGGCCCGCGCGATCGAGGCGATCGGCCGTTCGACGCCGCTGGACGTCGTGCTGGTCGACTGTCCGCCGTCGCTGGGGCTGCTGACGCTCAACGGGCTGGCGGCGGCCGACGAGGTCGTCATCCCGATGCAGGCGCACTTCCTGGCGCTGCACGGCGTGGGCAAGCTGCTGGAGACGGTGCGGCTGGTGTCGGGCTCGGTCAGGCCCGGGCTGCGGGTCGCCGGCGTGGTGCTGTGCATGTACGACCAGCAGGCCAGCCACACGCAGGAGGTGGTGGGCGACATCGAGGCGTTCTTTGCCGATGCGCGGGGCAAGGGCCTGCCGTGGAGCGAGGCGCGTGTGCTGTGGCCGCCCATCCGTCGCAACATCAAGCTGGCCGAGGCGCCGAGCTTCGGGCAGTCGATCTTCGAATACTCGCCGCAGGCCGCGGGCGCGCGAGACTACGCGGCGCTGGCGAAGCACTTCGCGGCGTTGATCGAGCCAGCGTCGCCGTCGATGGTCGAGGCGCCGCCCGAGGTCGAATCGCCGGCATCGGAAGTCGTGCAAGGCGAGCCCACAGCCGATGAAGTGCCGGCGCCCGAGATCGTGACGCAGCCGGCCGAGCCGCGGCAGCCGGCGTCGTGAGCCGGTGGGATCCGGCGCGGCATCGCCGCCCGCTGCGGATCGCCTTCGTCGCCTACGCCATCGTGCTGTTCATCGCGACGCACAAGCCGGGCGTCGCGGTGCCGCTGGCCGCGGGCATCCGGCTGGACCTGCTCGTGCATGTGGCGGCCTTCGGGCTGTGGACGCTGCTGCTCGGGTTGTCGGGCTTCATCGGTCCGGTGCGACGCGTGCGAGCGCTCGGGGTTCTGGCCGTCGTCGGTGTGCTGTACGCCTGGGTCGATGAGGCGACGCAGGCCATCCCCGGGCTCAACCGCGTGTTCGATCTGTCGGATCTCGTGGCGAACACCGTCGGGGCGGTGGCGGGGGCCGTGGCCGCGCACGCGCTCGCGCGGATCACCGCCGCCGATGTCCAGCCCGGCTCGGATTCCGACCCGGAGCCCCACTCGGAGCCAGCGGGGTGACGGCGCTGGCGCGGGCGGTGCGGGTGGTCTCCTCGCTCACGCTGGTATCGCGGGTGGCGGGGCTGGTCCGCGACGTCGTGACCGCGCGGCTCTTCGGCGATACCGCGATCGGTTCGGCCTTCGCGGCCGCCTTCGCCGTGCCCAACACCTTCCGCCGCTTGTTCGGCGAGGGCGCGCTGGCGGCGGCCTTCGTGCCCGAGTACGCGCAGCTCGTCGAGCGGGACCCGCGCGCGGCCGACCGTTTCGCGTCGTTCACCCTCGCGGTGATCGCGGCCGCGACGACGCTCCTGGTCGTGCTGGCCGAGGCCGCGTTGTGGCTCGTCGTTGTGCGGCTCGACGAGGGCACGCAGCGGTTCTCGCTGGTGCTGGTGATGGTGGCGCTGCCCTTCATGCCGCTGATCTGCATCGCGGCGGTGATGGCGGGTGTGCTGCAGGCACGGGGCCGCTTCGGCCCGCCGGCGGCGCAGCCCATCGTGCTCAACACGTGCGTGCTGGGGGCCGCGGGCGCGCACGCGCTGCGGGAGGGCGCTCCGCTCGAATCGGCTGCGATGCTGCTGTGCGGGGCGGTGGTGCTTTCGGGGGCCATCCAGGTCGCGTGGAGCGCGCTCGCCCTGCGGCCGCACGTGCGGTGGACGCGCGCCCTCGCGGGCGTGGGCGACAGCGCGCGGCGGCTGCTGGGTCGCTGGGCGACCGCGGTGATCGGGCTCGGCACGCTGCAGGCGAGCGCCCTCGTCGACGTGCTGCTTGCGATGTGGCCCATCTGGGTCGGCGGCGTGGTGTTCGGCGTTGCGTACCCGCTCGATGAGCAGTCCAACGCGGTGCTGTTCTACGCGCAGCGGCTGTACCAATTCCCGCTAGGCGTCTTCGGCGTGGCGGTGGCCACCGCGGCTTTGCCGCTGCTCAGCCGTGCGGCGGGCGACGCGGCGAGGTTCCGCTCGGCCACGGTCGACGCGCTGTGCCTCACGCTCGCGATCGCGCTGCCCGCGAGCGTGGGGCTGGTGCTGGTGTCGGGCGACCTGGTCGCGGTGCTGTTCTCGGGCTGGGGCTCGTTCAGCGCGGAGGGGGTGGGCCGGGCGTCGGCGGCGCTCGTGGGCTATGCGTCGTGCGTCTGGGCGTACGCGATCAACCAGGTGCTGACGCGGGGCTTCTACGCGCTGGGCGATACGCGGACGCCGGCGCTGGTGGCCGTCGGCGTGCTGCTGGCCAACCTCGCGCTCAACCTGTCGCTGATCTGGGTGCTGCGGGAGGCCGGGCTTGCGTGGGCGACGGCGATCGCCGCGGTGCTGCAGGCGGTGGTGCTCGCGGTGCTGCTTCGCAGGCGGCACGGCGTGCGGGTGGCGGGCGAGGCGTGGCGGCGGACGTCGCGCGCTGCGGTGCCGCTGGTCGCTGTGATCGCGGCGGTGCTGGCGGTGCGGTTCTTGTGGGTCGGCGAGGACTGGGGCGTGCGGCTCGGCCGGCTGGCGGCGTGCGTGCTGGCGGGCGTGGCGGCGTACGGCGTCGCGTCGCGGGTGGTGGGTTACGGCGAACTGCGGCGTCTGCTGGCTCGCTCTCGCGGCTGAGCCAGGGCCGATGGTGGGCGAATCCGGGCGGCATCCCCGGTGATTCGCCGACGGTCGCGTTGCACCGGGGCGTGGACTGCAGTAGGCTGTTCGGCGAGGATCACGCGGAGCGACGGACGCTCCGCCACTCGACAGGCCGCTCTTGCGGCAAGGGGGAATTGGATCATGCAACGCGGCACGGTTATCGGTATTTCTGCGGCGGCCTTGGTCGCAGCGGCAAGCGGGGCGGCGGCCCAGGACGTCGCGATCGTCGCGGCGGCGGGCAGCTTCCAGGCCGACGACGTCGAGGCGATCCTCGTGGGCAGCGGGGCGTTCGACAGCGTGGCCAACATCGCGCTCGAGACGAGCACGCCGACGCTGGCCGAGCTGGAGGCCTTCGACTCGATCATCGTGTGGACCAACACGACGCCCGATGACAACGTGGCGGTCGGCAACGTGCTGGCCGACTACGTGGATGGCGGCGGCGGCGTGGTGGTGGCGGTGTTCGCCAACAGCACGACGACGACAACTCGCCAGATCGCGGGTCGTTGGCAGGGCAGCGCCGAGTACGAGGTCATCGTGCCGGGCAGCGGCAACCAGACGGGCCAAGCGGGCCTGGGCACCATCCTGGAACCCCACCCGATCATGGACGGCGTGGCGACCTTCGACGGCGGCACGTCCAGCTTCCGCCCGGTGGTGACCGATCTACGGCCCGGCGCGCGGGCGATCGCCGAATGGGACGACGGCCGCGTGCTCGTGGCGATCGGCGCCAACGAGAAGCGGGTGGACCTCGCGTTCTATCCGCCGTCGGCGGATGCGGCGTCGGGCTGGTGGGATCCGGCGACCGACGGCGATCTGATGCTGGTGCAGTCGCTGCTGTTCGCCGCCGGCAACGACTGCCGGGCGGACTTCGATTTCGACGGCGAGCTGACCATCTTCGATTTCCTGGCCTTCCAGAACGCCTTCGATGCCGGCGATCTGGCCGCGGACTTCGATGGCGATGGCCAGCTGACCATCTTCGACTTCCTGGAGTTCCAGAACGAGTTCGACGCGGGCTGCGAGTAGCCCCCGGAACGTCGCAGGACAGTTCTGCCACAACAGAAGAGGGCCCCGCGTTGCCGCGGGGCCCTTGTTGCATCGGGGTTTGACGCCGGCGTTTATCGGCGCTGGACGTACTGGGCCTCGAGGGCGCGCTCGATGCGGGTGTGCGCGTCCTGCAGGTGGGCCTTGGTGTACATGTCGATGCCGCCGGCCTTGCTGGCATTGTTGATGTCCTGCCGCAGCTCGCGGAGCTGCAGCACCGCCAGGTTGGTCAGGGCGTCGCCGGCGGCGCCGGGGTAGCCGCCGGTGGCGAGGTCGATGAGGCGATCGACGTGCTGCCGCTGCAGGCCGCGGCGGAGCGTGCTGATCATGGGCTCACGCTCGGTGTAGCTGCCGCTGGACTTCTCGTCGAGCTCGGACCACGCGGCGTCCTTGATGGTGGTCATGACCTCGGCGAGGGTGATGTAGTCCTCGTCGGCGGGCACGTGCAGCTCGTTGTTGTAGACCCGGCCGAGCGTGGTCGGATTGAGGATCATGGTCATGGCCGATGCCTGGATGCCGCGGATCTGGTCGGCCACGGGGTAGGCCGGCTCGGCGAAGATGTCGCCGGTCTCCCAGTTCTTGTCGATGGTCATCTTGCTGAGCAGCTCGGGGTCGAGGCCGAAGGCGTCGTCGTGGAAGGTGTTCTCGACAACGAAGTCGAGGGCGGCACGTTGCTGCTCGGCGGGCACCGGGGTGAGCGGCTCGCCCGGGTCGCCCTTCTTGTTGCGGCTCTGGTGCGTGCCGCCGACCCAGTTGGCCATCATGCTGACGGCCTGGACGTGCTGGCCCAGGGTGATGCTGTAGCCGCGGCGGGCCCGGGCCCAGCTGTCGCCGTCCTCGACGTACTTCTCGAGGATCTTCGAGCGGAGCTCGGCGACCAGCCGCATCTGGTTCTCTGCGTAGTCGAGCGGGTCGGACGAGAGGTCGTAGCGGCGTGCGAGGGGATCGGGGCCCCAGGTGTCCTCATCGGTGAGGTAGGCGAGCTTGGGATCACCCGCGCGGGCGAGCACCTCGTCCGTGCTGCCGCTGGTGTAGCCGTACTCGACGGCCCACACGTCGTAGGGACCGATGTCGATGACCTCGTAGTTGCCCTGGATCTCTCCGGAGTCCATGTTGATGTTGATGGGGTTGTAGTCCATCACGGACGAGGCGAAGGGCTCCTTGTCCTTGACGTCCTCGGAGTTGATCTCGGCCATGCTGTAGATGGCCGACGCCTTGAAGTTGTGTCGCAGGCCGATGGTGTGGCCGACCTCGTGCGCGGTGAGGTGCGCCAGGGCGGGTCCGATGAACCACTCGGGCACGCCGTCGAGCATGTCGGCCTCGCCCATCTCCTCATTCTCGAAGATGCCCAGAACCTCGGCGCCGAGCCGCGCGAAGTCCATGTTCATGGCCTTGAGCTCGGCCATGTTGCAGGCGCCGTTCATCTGGGTGAGGCGGCCGGCGAGGCCGTCGAAGGCCTCATCGCCGAGCATCGTCGGGTCGGCCATGGCGGCGGCGTGCCCGCCAAAGGGCTGCGGGCCGCGGGCCTCGCGCTGGGCGATCAGGAAGTCGCGCTGCGCGGGCGGTGCGAGCTGGATCCGCGGGTCCCACTGCGGGTTCTGGTCGAGCCACGCGAGCGTCTCGGGGCCGAAGCCCTCCATCGCGACGTCGGGCAGGAGGTTGTTGTACTGGAACCAGTAGGCGCGGATCCAGCCATCGGTGAGCACCACGTCGGCGTCGAGGATCTCGCCGGTCTCGGGGTTGACGCGGCTGGGGCCGATGGCCGTACCGATGCCGTTGGTCAGCCAGCGGATGAAGTTGTAGCGGACGTCCTCGGGGTCCTTGTCCATGTGGGCACCCGAGGTGGCGTCCTGATAGCGGACCTCGATGGCGCCGACGATGCCGACCTCCTCGAAGGCCCGGTTCCAGTAGTCCACGCCCTGCTTGACGTAGCGGCGGTACTTCACGGGAACCTGGTGATCGACGTAGTAGACGATCGGTTCCTTGGGCGGGCTCTTCTTGAGGCCCTTGTCGGCCTTCTCGAGGTGCCAGCGGTTGATGTATCGCGTCCAGAGCTGCGAGCCGTCCATCTCGGTGAAGTCGCGGTAGGCGGTGGTGAAGAAGCCGACGCGGTTGTCGGCCTCGCGGGGCTTGAAGCCCGGCGTGCCCTGGATCTTGCTGATCGAGTAGTGGTAGGTGGCCATGCGTCCGTTGGCGCGGGGCACCTCGATGGCGATCTCGATGTTCTCGGGGAAGGCCTTGGCCTTGGTGATCGTCGCCAGGCGCGCATTGAGCCTGTTGGCGCCCGGCCCGAAGAACGTGCTCGCGTTGCCGACGAGCAGGGCGTCCAGGTCGATGACCGGCTGGCCGCTGGGGCCCTTGGACACGATGGGCACGTCGAGCAGCACGCGATCGGTGAAGATGCGGTCGACGCCCTTCTGCAGCTGCTTGTCGCCCTTGGCGCGGACGCTCAGGTCCGGGGCGATGAGCGCGAGGCGGTCGTCGTACTTCTTCCAGTAGACGTAGCGGTCGCCGGATTGCAGGCCGGCGAAGATGTCGCCGCTGGCCATGGTCATGGCGAAGAAGTGCTTCTGGTTCTCGTAGCCGCGGGGCAGCTCGGCCAGCAGCTGGCCGTCCTTGTCGCGCTTCCACACGTTGTACAGGCTCTTGCCGTCGGTGGTGGAGACCACCTTCTTGTACCCCTCGCTGACCTTCTCGAAGGGCGGCAGGTCGTCCTTGTTGCCCTGGCCGAGGGCCTGCCCGGCGCAGAACGCGAGCGAGGCGACGACGGCGGCGGTTGTGCGGCACCTGGTCTTCATGATCGTCATACTCCCTATTGCGCGGACCGGGATCTCTCGCCCCGCCCGCGATCCACATCCAGAAGCGCCCGCCGGGCGCCCCACGCGTCACCGGCTATGTGGACGCGCCACCACGCCCAAGCCGGCCTATGGCATCCTTGCCCGGCTCACATCCGAGGATATCGGTCGAAGATCGGGCCGCCTGAGGTCCATCTTGCTCGGTGGCCGGGCGTCCGGCGTCGGCCGGCACGGCGGCACCCGGATCCTCCGCGGGCCCGGCCTGGGCCAGCAGCCATCCGGTGAGCGCAACGAAGATGGCGGCTGCGATCTGGAACCCCCTGTCCTTGGTCGCGAGCTCGGTGGGGTCATCGAAGAGACCCCGCTCAAGCAACACGATACAGCGCAGCACGGCAAAAGTGGCGGGCAGGATGGTGATCCACAGCACGTTAATCCCCGCGCCGGCCGCGCCATCGAGGTCGCCCAGATGCCAGATGAATCTGGTTTCTTGATCTTGCACATAACCGGCGTATGTAAGAAGCGTGGCGACCGCGGTAACGACGACCGCCATGCGCAGGAGATCGTCGGTGTAGACGCTCTGGACGGCGCGGGCGCCGCTGGCGTCGACGCCGAGGGTGCGGCGTTCGCCCAGCCGCTTGCCGAAGGCCAGGAACATTGCCAGGAAGAGGGTGCAGTTGAGCAGCCAGGTGCTGGGGGTGATGCCGGCGATGACGCATCCGCCGAGGACCCGCAGCACGAAGCCCATCGCCAGGCTCAGCACGTCGAGCACGACGACCCGCTTGAGGCCCAGGCTGTAGGCCGTGACGTTGGCGGCGTAGAGCAGCAGGCAGCTTGCGAGGATTCCGAGGCGATCGAGGCCGACGCCCAACGGCGGCAGGGCCCCCAGGCAGGCGGCGGCGGCCAGCCACAGCGCGGCGGCGTAGGCCATCGCGGTCCGGGGGCCGACGCGGCCCGAGGCGATGGGGCGGCGGCGCTTGCGGGGGTGCAGGCGGTCGGCCTCGGCGTCGCGGAGATCGTTGATGACGTAGCAGCCGCTGGAGACCAGCGCGAAGGCGAGCATGCCCAGGGCGACGACGGGTGCCGCCTCGAGCCCCAGCCCGCCGTACACGGGGCCGATGGCCACGAAGGCCGATTTGGTCCACTGCTTGGGCCGCGCCAGGCGGATGAGGGCCGGCACGAGCGACGCGCCCCGGCGCGGGGCGTGCTCAAGGGCGTCGGGCTGGGCTGGGGCGCTGGTCATTGGGCACTGGTCATGGGGCTCGGCCGGCCGAAGGTGCCTGGGGGCGGAGGATCTCGCTGCGGGGGCGGTCCGGTGCGGCACCCCCGCGTAAGAATCGGTGGCATCGGCGGCGGAGTCCACCACCCGGGCGGGTCCCCGCCGACTGCACAGAGTGCATCCGATAAGCGTGCCGGCTCCAGCCCCCGCTGGCCTTGGCCGATCTGCTGCGTTGGGGGTGTATGGCACGCCGAGGGCCTGGACAGCGAGGGAGGTGGCTCCGCGGGGCGGGGGTGGCGTTGCTGCTGCTGCCGCTGGCGTACGCGCTGCTGCTGAGCCCGATCGCGGTGCTGGACGTTCGGCACGCCGGCGGGCGGGCGACCTTCGACCACGTCCTGTTCCACGAGCACACCATCGAGCAACTCGCGCGGACCTGGCCGGTGGCCCACCTGGTCGACCCGCCGGAGGATGCCCCCGCGGCCAAGCCGCGGCACTTCGTCGCCATGACGCCCGGCTTCCACTGGACGCTGGCGGCGGCCCAGAGGTTCACCGGGGCGGGGCCGGGCGCGCTGCGGCTGGTCGGGCTCGGGCTGAGCGCCGCGATCCTGGCGGGCTTCGTGCTCGTGCTTGCGCGGTGGGCCGGACCGGTGCGGGCCGTGGCGCTCGCGGCGCCGCTGTGCGCGTCGGTGTACGTGGCGAACTCCGGGGCCTGGCTGCTGGCCGACAACGCCGGCTGGTTCTGGGTGTTCGCGCTGCTCGCGTTGGCGGTGCGGGCGTCGTGGTCCTGGCGGACGGCGGTCGTCGCGGGGGGCGGGCTGCTGCTGGCGGTCTGGACGAGGCAGAACCTGCTGTGGCTTGCCCTGCCGCTGTGGGCGGCCGCGTGGCTGGCGGCGCCGCGAGATGGGCCGGGGGGGGTCACCCCGGGATCGGAGGCCGCCGGCACGCCGCGGGCGTCGCTCGGCTCTCGGGCGGCGTCGCTGGGTCCGATGGCGCTGGCCACGCTGCCGGCGGTCGCGAGCCTCGGGTACCTGTACACGGTCTGGGATGGGCTCGTGCCCTTCGAATTCCAGGGCCAGTACCGCGGCGCGAACCCGTCGAACGTGCCGCTGCAGCTGGCGATGCTCGGGATGCTGGGCATCTGGTTCACGCCGGCGATCGTCGGCGTGGGCGAGGAGGGGTGGCGCGCGCGGGCGGCCGAACGCCTGCGGGCCGTCCGCTGGTGGATGCTGTCGGCGGCGGGGGTGTCGCTGGTCGTGGCGGTGCTGGTGCCAACAACGCTGGCGCCCAAGCAGGGCCGCGCGGGCCTGGTCTGGCAGCTGGGCGGGCTGGCCAACGCGCTCAGCCCGGCGCCCGAGCATCTGAGCCCGCTGCTGGTGCTGGCGGCTTCGTTCGGCGCCGGGCTGCTCGTGTTCCTGCTGGCGTTCGCACCGCGGCGGCAGCGGTGGGTGCTGGCGGCGGGGCTCGCGGGCTTCGGCATCGCGCAGTCGGCGAGCTTCGAGGTCTGGCAGCGGTACCACGAGCCGTTCGCGCTGCTGTTCCTCGGGCTGGCGACGGCCGTCATCGTTGGCGGCCGCAGGCCCCCCGCGACCGGGACACCCAACGCCCAGCTGCTGCCGCCCTTCGGGCTGGCGGTGGTGCTCGCGGCGCTGACGGGCTTCGTGCTGTGGACGAAGGAGATCGATCCGTGGCGGCGGGGCGAGCCCACGCGGCCGAACGATCCGCGGCTGCCCGCGCCCCAGGCCCCGAGTGCCGCTCTGGGCGAGCCCGCGGCCGCGCTCACCGCGCGGGGGTGATCGCGAGCAGCTGCGCGCGGTGCACGCCCGAGCCCGTGTCGTGCACGCGGTATCGGGTGGCTCGCCAGGCGTCGCGGCGGACGAAGGCCTGATCGAGCGCGAGCAGCGGGATGCCAGGGAAGACGTGGTCCCGGGGCCAGGCGTAGCCGGGCCCGATGCCGGCCTGGGCGTGGGCCGATGCCATGCCGGGCAGCAACGCGTCGACGGCCGCGGACCCGCGGGCGGTGTTGAAGTCGCCCAGCACGACGTCGGCGGGCGGGAAGCCGGTGGTCCGCGTGGCGCGCATCGGGCCGGCGGCCGTGGGGCCGAAACGCCTGTGCACCGAGGTGTCGATGGACTCGCGGGACGGCCGCACCATGTCGATGCGGACGATGCTCGGATCGCTCGGCCAGTCGATGGCCCACAGCACGATGGGGCCGGCCTCGGTGTCCAGCTCGGCGAAGGCGGCGCGTCCGCGGTCGAGCATCTCGGTGCGGGTGCGGCCGGCGAGGCCCAGCGTGGACGAGCCCGACCGCGAGATGGGCGCGCCGCTGATGAACACGACGCGGCCGGCCCGCGCGAGGTGCCGGGTCAGGTCGGCCCCGGTCAGCTCGCGAGGGGCGAGCGCCCGCACGATGTCCTCCCATGGCAGCCGCAGCGGCGGATTGGCGAGCACGACGACGCCGGGTGTTGCGGCACCGATGGCGAAGGGGTCCTGCTCCCGCAGGAAGGCCTGGAGCGAGGCGTCGGTAGCTTCGGTGGCGTTCCAGTGGGCCAGCCGCAGCGCGGTCGGGCCGCTCGGGCGGAGCACGACGTTCGCAAGCCGCCAGTGCAGGAAGGCCGTGTGCAGCACCAGGACGCCGGCGGCGATGGCGGGCAGCCAGCGCCGCAGCCTCTGCGGGCGGGGCGTGAACAGCGTCGCGGGGACGGCCAGGGCGACGGCGAGGACGAGCCAGGCCTCGCGGGGCGTCCAGAACAGCCACTGCGAGGCGGCCGTGCGAT
This sequence comes from Planctomycetota bacterium, assembly GCA_039819165.1. NCBI lineage: Bacteria > Pseudomonadati > Planctomycetota > Planctomycetota bacterium. The sequence continues at coordinate 2,092,353 of JBCBSM010000001.1, read as the reverse complement.
CGGTAGCGACCACGGCGAGGGCCCACCCGCCGAGCGTCGCGAGCAGCAGCCCGCGGGCGAGCCAGCGCAGCGTGGCGCGGAGGCGCGGGCGGCGAGCGTCGGCGTGTGGCGGATCGGGCGTCATGCGGGGCGGCCCATGGCATCGGCCGTGCGAGTGGCGGGCCTCCAGCGGCCGATAGCCTTCGGCATGCGGGCGATCGGTCGTGGCTGCGGCGTGGGTGTGCTCCTGGTGGCGTTGGCCGCGGGGTGCGACGAGGCGCCGGCGTCGGCTCGGGCGGGGGTGCCGTCGCCGGCGGCGGAGCCATCGGCGGCGCGCGTGCCGCCTTCGCTGCTGGCCGGGCTCGCCGAGCTGGATTATGCCACCAGCCCGCCGGGACATCCGCGGGAGCCCTGGCCCGAGCTGCGGGATCGCATCGCCGAGGCGTGGTCGGCGGCGGGCGAGCGAGCACCGGGCGTACCGGTGAGTTCGGCGTCTCCGCTCGACCAGGCGACGAGCGTGGAGCAGCGGATGGCGATCGAGGCCAACCGCGAGTGGGCGGCGTTGTGCCGCGCCGAGGCCGCCCTCCGGCTGGCGCGGGCCGACGTCGCGGGCGCGGCCGACGCGATCGGGCTGCTCGTGGAGCGCGCGGGCGAGCTGGCGTCGTCGGGTTCGTCGCACGCGGCGGCGGCGGCCGACGAGATGCTGCGTGCGGCGACCGCCGCCGTCGAGCAACCCGCCGCGGCGCCGCTGCGGCTGGCGTTGGATCCGTCGTCGGCCGCGGGGCTCATCCGGGCGCTCGACGGGCTGGACGCAACGGATCCCGTTGGTCGACGCGGCGCGATGCTGCACGAGGTCCGGGCGCGGTCGAGCGCCTTCCTCGAGCGGGCGACGGGACCCGACGCACGGGCGGTGGCGCGGCGCGTGTCGCGGCGGCGGACGCCCGATGCGCGGCCGCCCACCGATCGCGAGCTGAGCCGGCTGCCCGTCGAGGCCGTTGCGCTGGCCGAGGCGCTCGCCGACCTCTGGAACGAGCCGCCGAGGCCCGACGTCGAGCGCCGCATCCGCGAGCGGATCCGCGACGACGAAACCGGCATCCTGCGGCTGCTGCTCGCCGACGCGGCGGAGCTGGGCGCCGCCGACGCCGAGCTGCGGGAGCGTCTGCGGGCGATGCGATCGGTGCTGCCCTGATGCGATGGCTGGCGTGTGTGCTCGCGGTGCTGCCCGCGGGCGGCGGCGTGCGCGCGTCGTTCGATGAGTCCGCGTTCCGGTACGCCTACGGCGCACCGCCAACGGCGGCCGCGCAGGCCGACGCGCTGGCCCAGGCAGCAGAGGCTGCGCGCCGCCGTGGAGACGCCGCGGCGTGGATCGGGGCGGTTGTCGCGATGCTCGAGGGGACGCACGCCGCGGGGGCCGACCGCTTCGCCGCGGCACGGACGCTGGACGCCGCGCTGGTCGAGCTGCGGCACGCCGACGCGCGGGCCCTGCTCGCGGCGAGTTCGGAGGACGCGATGCGATCGCTGCGCGAGTTGCTGGCTGCGCTCGATCCGGCCGACCCGGTTGGCATCCGCGGGGTGGCACGGGCGCGGGCGCAGCGGCGGATCGCCGCGCTGGAGGGCGAGATCCTGGCCGAGCCGGGCGGGACGGCCGCGCTCGCGGCGCTGCTGGAACGCCGGGGCCGCCCGTGGGCTGCGTCGATCGATCCGGAGGGAGTGTGGTCGCTGGTGGGGCCGACGCGATCGCACGCAGCGCTGCCGCCGGCGGCGCACCGAGCGCCGCCGGCGGCAGCGCTGCTGCGCGAGCAACTGCGGCGGGCCCGCGGCTTCGCAAGCCGGATCGATGCGCTGTGGGACCACGCCGACGGCCCGAGGCTGCACGACTTCGTGCTGGGGGCGATCCTGCGGGATGAAACGGGCGTGCTGGGATTGGTGCACGCCGACACCATCGAACTGGCGCAGCTCGACCGGGCTCGTCGCTGGTGGCTCCGCGAGGCGATCGCGCGGCTGGGGGCTACTCGGTGACGCCGAGGTCGCGGGCGGTGAAGAGCGCTTCGAAGCGCAGGCCGGCGGCCTCGATGTTCTCGCGGGCGCCCTCCTGGCGATCGATGGTGGCGATCACGCCGGCGACGGTGGCGCCCGCATCGCGCAGGACGGTGGCGGCCTCGACCGACTGCCCGCCGGTGGTGGCGACGTCCTCGAGCAGCACGACCGCGTCGCCGGCCTCGAGGGCGCCCTCCAGCTGCTTGGCGGTGCCGTAGTCCTTCTTGGCGTTGCGGACGAAGACCATCGGCAGGCCCAGCCGCAGCGCGGCGGCGGTCACCAGGGGGATGCCGCCCAGCTCCGCGCCCGCAAGGCGATGGGGCGCGTCGGCGTGCGCGGCCAGCAGCGCGGCGGCGCGGTCGGCCAGGTGGTCGGCTACGGGTCCGAGAAGCTCGGGCCGGCTGCTAAAGCGGTACTTGTCCAGGTAGTAGGTGCTCGTGCGGCCCGAGCGGAGCGTGAACGTGCCCCGGAGCAGGCAGGCGTCGGCGATGCGGCGGGCCAGGTCCGATGAATCGGCTGGGCGAGCGGCCGGCGGGTGACGGACGGGGGGCGGAGCCGACTCCATGCGGTCAGGATAGGGGAGGGTCGATCGCGGAGATGCGGCACGCCCGCCGCGGCGGCTCCGGAGTGCGAAAGATGCATGGGTGGACGTCCGATCCCACGATCGGGCGGCGGCGTATGCCGCGGCGATACGCACCGCATCGCGACGACGGGAGATGATCATGCGCGAGACCGATACCGAGCAATGGGCAAACACGCTGCGGCGGATGGGCCGCGTCTGCATCGCCTCGGCGGCGCTGGCGGGAATCGCGGCGTCTGGGGCGCATGCACAGAACTCGGTGGGACCCCAGCCTCAGGTGCAGGCGCCCACGGCCCAGCCGCCGCGCGAGCTGCCGAGCATCCTCTCGTTCGCGGCCGATGGCTCGGTGCAGTGGGTCGAGGGCGATCCGGGCTACCACGCCGCCCGGCTGGTGCGGCTGAACGCCGCCGATCGCGAGCTGGTGGACGGCCTCATCGCCGAGCGTGACGCGCTGCTGACCAAGATCGCCATCGCCCACGCCGACAAGGTGCTGGGCGAGATGCGGGAGCGCGCTTCGGGGGACGACTTCGCCGCCGACGAATACGCGCGGGCCTTCTGGGCGTCGCTGGGTCCGTTGCAGCAGCGGGGCACGTTCGTGAGCGAGCCGGCGGTGCGGCGCGACATCGCTCGGGCCGCGAGTACGGACCTAGCCAAGATGGTCCGCGACTACAACCAGGCCCGCATCAACGAGCGCCGGACCGAGATGCGGCGCGAGATGGACGAGGAGGGCGCGGAATACAGCCCGATCGAGCTGCGGTCATCGACGATCCAGCAGGCCTTCCGCAATCGGGACTCCGTCGCCGACGCGGCGCGGCTGCTGAAGGTTGCCCTGGGCGGCGAGGCCAAGCTGGCCGAGCTGCGTCCCGGGCTGGCCGGCGCCATCGCCGAGCAGGGCTACTGGTCCACGATGTGGTCCATGACCGACGACGGCCTGGAGGTGTTCGTGGCCGAGGTGACGGGGATGGAGGTGGAGTACCCCAGCCCCGACGGCTACATCATCTACAGCACGGGGCTGGTGCCGCAGGACGGCGGCTTCCCGATGCCCGACCCACACGCCGAGCTCGAGCAGCTGCGGGTCAATCCCGAGGATGGCGTGGTCTCGCTGGTGGAGCGGGACGCCGAGGGCCTCGCCGTCCGGCTCGATGAGAGCGCGCACGTGGCGGCCTTCGAGTTGATGCGCGAGCACGACATGATCTCCAAGCCCGAGGCCGAGCGGCTCGCGGAGGTGGTCGCCCAACGGCAGCGGACCCTCGACGAGCAGACTCTGCGGCTGTACGAGCTGCTGCTGGAGACCGCACAGGTCGGCCGCGTCGAGACCTGGCCGACGCACCGGGCGGTGCTGGCGCCCGAGTGGCTCGGGCCCGCCACGCGGTACGGCGCGTGGCTGAACGATGAGCTGCCCGCGCCGTCGACGTTCCACAGCGACCCGGCCGTTCGCGAGGCCATCGAGTGGGAGACGCTGCTGGAGCTGACGCGGATCGCCAACGAATACGACGCGGCGCACATCTTCGATGCGCGCATCGAGCTGATCAAGAAGGTGCGCACGGGCGAGCTGCTCGATCAGGGGCTTTCCATGCCCGCGAGCATCAAGCGGCCCTGGCGTCTGCAGGTGCTCATCGGCCACGCCAAGGAGTCCTACGCGCGGCAGCTCAGGGTGGGCGAGCCGGACTTCCGCGATGCGCTGGCGTCGCTGACGGTGGAGCCCGAGATCGCCGCCAAGCTCGAGCCGGTGCTCGCCGGCGACGAGCCGCTGACGCACGACTCGTTCTGGGCTGTGGCGGTGGAGCTTCCGGCGTCGGCCCACCAGCAGCTGATCGCGGCCCGCACGGGCCGGGCGGTGCCCGAGCCGGGGTTCTTCGAGGGCCGCTGGCCCCGGAGGACCGTGGAGCAGGGCCAGGGCGAGTCCCAGGATTCGCGGGTCCGGGCGGGCAACGGCGGCTGAGCGGAGCTTCGATGCTCGCGCGGGCGGGCGCAACAATGGCACCAGGTCGCGCAGGGCGGCACGGAATGGGTGGCCCGCGGGCGTGATGCGTCCGCCGGCCGCGACGATCGGAGGGAATGCGATGCGCGGAGAGTGGTCCTTGCTGGTCGTGGGTGCGGCGGTCGCGGTCGGCGTGGCGCCGGCCATGGGTCAGTTCTCGCCGCCGCCGGGCGAGCCGGAGGCCAAGCCCGAGACGCAGCTGCCCGAGCCGCCGCCCCCGCGTCAGCCGCCGCCCGACCGCCGGGGGCAGGGGATTGATCGAGGCCAGCCGCAGGCCGACTTCGAGTACGAGCCGATCTACCAGACGACCGAGGCCGGCGCGATCATCGCGCCGGCCCGCTGGCCCGACCTGGCGGCGCTGACTCGCAACCCCAAGATCGACCCCGAGCAGCGGAGCGCCATCGAGCGGTCGTTCCGGGCGTGGCACGACGAGGTCGAGCTGATGGTGACCCAGAACCCCGACCTGTGCCTGGAGGTCGCCCAGGGCCTCTTCGAGGACCTGGACATCAACGACAAGGAGCGGTGGGAGTTCGCCTCCGAGGTGATGAAGGCGCTGACGTCCTCCACCAACCTGACGACGCACCTGTCCAACGCCGGCGCCATCACCAGCGAGCAGGCCGAGGCCAACCGGCTGATCGTGCGGGACTTCATCTCGAAGCGCAACCAGGCGGCGATCGACGCCGCGCTGGAGGAGACCGGCGGCGACCAGCAGCAGGCGGTGCTGCTTGCCGGCCGCTCGACGATGGTCAACCTGACCGACGACGCGATGCGGATGTTCCGCTCGGTGCTCGCGCGGTCGCCCGAGTACATCGAAGCGGCGATGGCGAACGCGGGCATCGACGCCGAGGCCCATCGCGAGGCGATCGAGGCCGCTACGTCGGCCGAGGGCGACGAGGCCCGGATCCAGGCGATGGTCGCGCTGCTGGACCAGATGGGCTTCCGGGCCATGTTCGCGGTCATGGCCGAGCTGCGGGAGCTGCTGCCGCCCGACCCGATGCCCGAGCTGGCCGACATCGGCGTGCCGCAGGAAGACAACTGAACGCGGGCGACCCGCGGCCTTGGTTCTCGCATTCCGCCCGTGGGCTCGCGCATTTCGCCCGCGGCTTCGCGCATTCCGGTAGACTAGCGGCATGGGCACGTTCTACGTCACCACGCCGATCTACTACGTCAACGATCATCCGCACATCGGCCATTGCTATACCACGCTGGTGGCCGACGTGCTGGCGCGCTTCCACCGGCTGGCGGGGCGGGACGTGCTGTTCCTGACCGGCACCGACGAGCACGCCGAGAAGGTCATCGAGCGGGCTCGCGAGGCGGGCGTGGGCGTGCAGGAGTGGGCCGACCGCAACGCGCAGGCGTTCCGCGAGGCGTTCGAGTTGCTGGCGATCTCGAACGACGATTTCGTGCGGACCAGCGAGGAGCGGCACAAGAACCGCGCGTCGGCCTACATCCAGCACCTCGTGGATTCGGGTGACATCTACCTGGGCGACTACGAGGGCTGGTACGACACGAGCCAGGAGGAGTACGTCACCGAGTCGGTCGCCAAGCAGCACGCCTACGCCAGCCCGGTGACGGGCAAGCCCCTCGAGAAGCGGACCGAGCAGAACTACTTCTTCCGCCTATCGGCCTACGAGGACCGGCTGGCGGCGCATCTGGAGGCGCACCCGAGCTTCGTGCGGCCGCAGGCGCGGCTCAACGAGGTGCTGGGGCGGCTGCAGCAGGGCCTGCAGGACGTGCCGGTGAGCCGCGCGGTCCGCGGGGGCGAGGCCGACTGGGGCATCCTGATGCCCAACGACCCGGCGCACCGCGTGTACGTGTGGATCGAAGCGCTGTGCAACTACCTGACCGTCGTCGATACCGACGAGTGCCGCGGCTACTGGCCCGCCGACGTGCACATGCTGGCCAAGGACATCCTGTGGTTCCACGCGGTGGTGTGGCCCGCGATGCTGATGGCGCTCGATCGCCCGCTGCCCGGCTGCGTGTACGCGCACGCCTACTTCGTGGCCGAGGGCCGCAAGATGTCCAAGAGCCTGGGGAATTTCATCGAGATCGACCAGCTGCGTGCGTACGGCGAGCGGTACTCGATCGATGCGGTGCGGTGGTACCTGGCGACGCAGGGTCCGCTGGGCGCGACCGATGCGGACTTCGCGCACGCCAACTTCGTCGAGGTCTACAACGCCGAACTGGCCAACCGCTTCGGCAACAGCGTGAACCGCGTGGTCAACATGGTGCAGAAGTATTTCGGTGGCGTGTATCCGGAAGCCGGCGATGCAACGGTGCATGGCGGCGTGAACTGGCCCGAGCTGATCGCGGGGCACGTGCAGGCGGCGCACGAGCGGATGGCCGTCATCGATCTGCACGGCGCGGGCCACCAGGCAATGGCGATCGTGTCGGCCGTCGATCAGTACATCTTCCAGACCGAGCCGTTCCGCCTGGCCAAGCAGATCGAGGGCGAGGACGATCCGAAGCATGGAGAGCTGGCGCTCATCCTGTACAACTGCGCCGAGGCGCTGCGGATCGCGGCGGTGCTGCTTCTGCCGTTCCTGCCGGGTCGGGCGGCGGATGCCTTGCGGACGCTCGGCGCGGGCGTGCCGACGGACGGCGGCCTCGACTCGCACGTGGCCTGGCGGGGCGCGCACGCGATCGCTCCGGGGGCGGCCGTGCAGAAGGGCGAGGTGCTGTTCCAGCGGGCGGAGGCCGACGAGCCCGCACCCGGCGCGTAGCGCCGGCGTTCGTGGGAGCGCCCTTGCTGCTCGTGGCTAGTGGCTGTGGACGGCGTCGTAGCGGAAGTGGGCGACCAGCTCGCCCTCGCCCGGGGCCAGCTCCCCGTCGAAGCGGAGGACGGCCATCTGCCCGGTATCCAGCGCGACGCGGCGGGGGCCGATGCCCGACGCCAGCAGCGAGACCAGGGCCGACACGGTGGGGTTGTGGCCCACGAGCACGACGGGCAGGTCGTCGGCGGCGTCGATCAGGTCGAGCAGGACACCCGGCGGCTGGTCTGGGGCGAGTTCCTGGTGGGTGGCCACCTGGAAGCCCAGCTCGTCGGCGATGCTCTGGGCGGTCTCCTGGGTGCGGGCGGCGGGGCTGGCCAGCACGCCGCGGGGCCGTTCTGGACCCCGGGCGTCGCCCAGCACGCTGGCGAGATATCGGGCCTGGAGCTGGCCGTGGCGGGTCAGCGGGCGGTCGAGGTCCCGGCCGGAGACGGCCGTCGGGACGGCCTGTGCGTGTCGGCAGATGTAGATCCGCATGGGGTTTGGCCTCTCCGTAGCTTCCCGAAAATCGGCCTTCGATGCAAGTTCGCAGCAGCCCCGGCGGGGGAATTTCTGGGCGGCCCGCGAGCGGCCGGGGCGGAATGGGCGGGCCTCGCCCGCGGATTCCCTTGCAGAACCGGCCGGAATGGCGGACCATACAGACAGGCGGCCCGGCGCGGGTGGACCCGCGATGCCGCGGCCGGGGAGGCAGCATGCCCATGAAGACGCTCTCGACACGAAGCCCATGGGGACTCGCCGCGGCGGCGGGTGTCCTGGCGAACAGCCTCGCCGCCGGCGTAGCGACCGCCGGCCCGGGCGTGGCCGAGCACGCCATCCTGATCGTCGATCCGTCGTCCATCGAGGCGCAGTGGGCGGCGAACGCGTACATCGCGGCGCGGGGCCTGCCCGAGACGGCGGTGCTGTACATGACGCCCGACGCGGTGGATTTCGCCCGCTTTCGCGACGAGAACCTGGTGGCGCTCTTCGGCACCATCGAGGGCCGGGGCATCGGCGATCGCGCCGACTACGTCATCGTGGCTCCGCCTTCCCGGTATCGCATGGGCGCGGCGACCACCGTGGCCGACGCCTGCAGCCCGGTGAACAACTTCGGCATCTCGAGCGGGTACACGATGGCCTTCTACGCCGACGAGGTGCTCGCCGGCGGGCTGAGCGTGACGCGGTCGCAGCCGTTCTACCGCCCCGTGGGCGAGCCCCGCGGGTTCGATAGCGAGGTGCTGTACATCGCGGGCAACCCGAGCACGTCGCCGCTGGCGCGGCAGTCGTTCATTGGCGCGGTGCTGGGCTGGACGGGCGAGCGGGGCAACACGATCCAGGACGTGCTGGACATGATCGACGAGTCGGTCGCGGCCGACGGCGAGTCGCCCGGCGGGTCGATACGGCCGTACCGATTCATGAACACGACGGACTCGGCGCGCAATGTGCGGCAGCCGCAGTTCGCGGCGGTGATCGCCGACCTCAACGCCAAGGGCACGCCGGCGACGCAGGAGGATGGCGTGCTGCCGACGGGGCCGGCGGCGGGGATCATGACCGGCTGGGCGACGCCCGACATCGACGGCGGCACGTTCTCCATCCGCCGCAACGGGGCATTTGCCGATCACCTGACGAGCTTCGCGGGCCACTTCGGCACCGAGGCGCAGACCAAGATGTCCCGCTGGATTGCCAAGGGCGCGGTCGGCAGTTCGGGCACCGTCGAGGAGCCGTGCAACTACACGGGCAAGTTCCCCCACGCACGGCTGCACTACTTCTACGACCAGGGCGCGACGCTGGGCGAGGCCTACCTCCGCAGCATCGGCTTCATGCCCTTCCAGGTGCAGTTCATCGGCGACCCGCTGGCGCGGCCGTTCGCGTACGTGCCCAGCATCACGAGGCCGCCGATCGCACCGCAGGTGAGCGGCGTAGTCGAGTTCGAGCCGCGGGGCTTTACGTCCAAGCCCGGTGCCGAGCTGGCCCGCTTCGTCATCCTCGCCAACGGCGTGACGGTGGCCGAGGTTGCCGCGGGCGAGACGGTCTCGCTGGACACCACGCAGCTGCCCGACGGGCTCAACGAGATCCGCGTGATCGGATACGACGACACCGACCTGGAGACCCGCGGCAGCACGACGCTGTTCGCGGACGTCGTGAACACGGGCCGCGTGGCGACGATCGAGGTCGGCGGCCGAGAGGCCCTCGATGAGGAGGTGAACGTGTTTCTCGAGGCGCCGGGGGCGACCGAGATCCGGGTCGTCCGCGGCGGCAGGGTTCTCGGCGCGGTGCAGGGCGAGTCGGGCGAGGTGGATCTCTTCGGTGTGAACGTGGGCCCCGGGCCCGTGTCGTTCTGGGGCGAGGCGTCGTATCCCGACGGCACCATTGTTCGGACGAACGAGATCAAGGGCCTGGACATCGAGTTCCGGTCGACCCTGCCCGCCGCGAGCCCGCCGATCGCCTTCGATCACACGCGCCGCGTCGAGCCCGGACAGACATTGTTGGTCGATCTGCCGGTCGGCCACGATGCCGATCCGGCGGACGTGACGTATTCGATCACGGCCGGGCCCGCCACGGGGGCCGAGGTTCTGTGGCACGACGGCAAGGCCTTCGCGCTGGTGCGGATCGACGACGAGCCGGCGGCCATCGGCGACCTGGAGTTCGAGGTCACGACGCCGGCGGGCACCGATCGCGGCGTGGTCCGCTTCGAGCTGCCGATCGTGGCATGCCCGCCCGATATCGACGGCGACGGCTCGCTGACGATCTTCGACTTCCTGGCGTTCCAGAACCTGTTCGACTCGGGCGACCTTGCGGCCGACTTCGATGGGGATGGCTCGCTGACGATCTTCGACTTCCTGGCGTTCCAGAACGCCTTCGATGCGGGCTGCTGAGCGGTCCGTGCGGGCTGCGCCTGGGGAGCGTGTTTGCAAGTTAGAAGGTGGTAGATCCCGCCGTTGAGCGGGCTTTCCGCAACGCCCGCGGCCCCCGATGGGCTAGGCATTGGTGCGGGCGATGCTCCGGCCCGCGTCGTGATCCACGATGACACTCCGAGAGAGGATGCACATGACCGCCACGAAGACCCTCCTGGCCGCCGCCGCGTGCGGCCTGGCCGCCGCGACCGCTACCGGCCAGGTCGACGTCACCACGACGCCCTTCCTGAGCGGGCTGGACGAGCCCGTGTTCCTGACCGCCCTCGAGGGCGACTTCGACCGCATGTTCGTCGTCGAGAAGCGAGGCGTCATTCGCGTCGTGCGGGACGGCGACGTGCTGCCCACGCCGTTCCTGGACATCGACCCGCTGATCTCGAGCTTCGGCGAGCGTGGGCTGCTCGGACTGGCGTTCAGCCCCGAGTACGGCGCCGATGGCGAGTTCTACGTGCACTACACCAACAACTCGGGCGACAGCGTGATTGCGCGGTACCGCGTGTCGGACACCAATCCGGACGTGGCCGACCCGGCGTCGGCCGAGATCCTGCTGACGGAGGACCAGCCGTTCACGAACCACAACGGCGGCTGGATCGGCTTCGGCGGCGACGACATGCTCTACATCTCGTGGGGCGATGGCGGCAGCGGCGGCGATCCGGGCGGCCGGGGCCAGCGGCTGGACACGCTGCTGGGCAAGATGGTCCGCATCGACGTGCTGGGCCTGCCCGAGCCGGGGCTGGCCTACGGCATTCCGGACGACAACCCCTTCGTGGGCAGGCCGGGGCTCGACGAGATCTGGGCCTACGGCCTGCGGAACGCCTGGCGGTGCGACGTCGATCCCGAGACCGGCGACCTGTACATCGCCGACGTCGGCCAGGGCGCGCGCGAGGAGGTCAACTACCAGCCGGCGGACAGCGCGGGCGGCGAGAACTACGGCTGGAAGTGCCGCGAGGGCGACATCTGCTTCTCGACCGCGGTGCCGTGCCCGACGAGCTGCGATCCGTCGGCCTTCGTCGAGCCGGTGATCGTGTACGACCACAGCTCGGCGGGCGGCTGCTCGATCACGGGCGGCATGGTCTACCGCGGCTGCCAGATCGATGGGCTCGACGGCACCTACTTCTACGCCGATCTGTGCACCAACCGCGTCTGGTCGATCCGGGTGGTCGACGGCGAGGCCACGGAGTTCGTCAACCGCACCAGCCAGTTCGGTGGCATCGGCAGCATCGTGAGCTTCGGCCGGGACGCCTTCGGCGAGCTGTACGTCGTGAGCCTGGGCGGCGAGATCGTCAAGATCATGCCCACCGAGGCCATCACCGATTGCGACGGCGACCTGACCGACGACGCGTGCGAGATCGCCGCGGGCGCCGAGGCGGACGTCAACGGCGACGGCATCCCCGACGACTGCCAGTGCCTGGCCGACATCGACGGTGATGGCGAGCTGACGATCTTCGACTTCCTGGAGTTCCAGAACCTGTTCGACGCGGGCGACCTCGCCGCCGACATCAACGGCGACGGCGAGCTGACCGTCTTCGACTTCCTGGAGTTCCAGAACCTGTTCGGCGCGGGCTGCCCCGCGTAGGGCATGTTTGAGCGCTCCGTCGCGGCCGGACGGCCGCGACGCTTGCTCTCGTCGGCCTCGCCGGAGTGAATCCGGCGGGCCGACACGAACGCACGCGCTACACGAGGATCGGATCTGCTCTAGAACGGCCGCTTGGTCGGGTTGATCACCAGCCCGTCGCGGCCGCAGATGAGCACGTCGGCGATCTCCAGGGCCTCAGCGAAGGACTCGCGTGCCTGGTCGACGTCCGCTGCGCCGTCGAGCACCCGGCCCTGGGCGATGTGGTCGGCGTCGGGCACGGCATCGGAGCACAGCAGCGTCGTGTGCCGCGCGTCGGCCAGCAGCAGGCCGCAGAGCCCCGGCGTCACGCCGGGCAGCGGGAAGAGGTCGACGCGCTCGGCCAGCGACTGGGGCGCGGCCTTGCACCGCTGGAGCATCGCGACCCGCTCGCGGAGGTCGTCGATGGGCGAGGGCTCGTCCTCCGCGGTTCCGTTGGAGAGCGAGTCGTGGTCCTCGGCGGCGCGGCGGAGGGTGGTGGCCAGCAGCACGCCGGCGCTCTCGCGTTCGTCGTCGTGGATCCACCACGTGGCGGCGTCGAAGAGCCGCAGGCCCCGCGTCATGTCGGGCTTGTAGGTGGTCAGGAAGACATCGGTAACGTCGCGGGGCCGCAGCCCCGTCCTCTCGTGCAGCCGTGCGGCCAGGGCGGGCTCGGGCAGGCTGGGATCGACAAGGATGGCCTTGCCGCCCGCGCGGATGAGCGTGGTGGTGGCGTGGCCCGTGCGGACGGGCGCGGATTCGCTCCACAGCGGGTTGGCCGGCAGCGTGCCGAGGCTGATGAGGCGGGCGTCCACGGGGCGAGCGTACGCCGCGCGGGCTCCGGCTATCGGGCGCGGACCTGCTGGAAGTTGACCGTCGCGCGGGTCTCGCTGCGGACCGACTGGTGGCTGATCTGGCGGATGAGCAGCGTGGCCTCGTCGATCCAGACGGTGGCCTCGCCCAGGCCGGCCAGCCGCAGATCGACGCCGATGACCGGCTGCCCGCTCACGGTGGCGGTGCCGATGATCCGCGCGTCGGTGTAGTCGTCGGCGGGCCCGGCCCAGTCGATGCCGATCAGCATCTTGGGCACGACGGTGGCGAACTCGGTGGCCTCGGCGTCCAGCGGCCGCAGGGCGTCCTCGATGGTCCGCGCCTGGCCGTAGGAGCTGCCGCGGACGACCTCGTAGCGGCGGGCGGCGCGGGTGACGCGGAGGCTCGGTAGCCGCGTCGAGTCGCTGCTGACTAGGTCGAAGGCGAAGGTCTCGTCGCCCGAGGCCGTGGTGACGAAGCGATACTCGGTGCGTCCGGCGGGCTGATCGACGAAGAGGACGCCGCTGTCGGCGTACTCGCTCAGCCGGCCGTAGGCGAGGGCGGACCGCGCGAGTAGCTCGACGCCGTCCATGGTGCCCGTATAGGCGCGGATGCCGCCGCCGCCCGTGCCGCTCGGGCCGCTGCCGCCGGTGGGCGTGCCGATGGGATCCTCGGGCAGCGGATCGGGGTCGGGTGCGGGCGGCGGCGCCGGCGGCACGATGGGCGGCGCCATGACGACGGGATCGAGCCCGCCGCCGCCGCTGCTGCAGCCCGCGGCGAGCGCCGTCAGCGCGGCGGTGGCGGCGAGTGCGACGCGGGCGGCGCGGCGTGGTGATCGGACGCGGTGGGTCATGGCGGGTTCCGCCGGGAGGCTATCGGCCCCGCCGCGGTCCGGTCCGGCGCGCGCGGCGTTCCAGCGCTTCGGCGTACACGTGCTCCAGCCCGGCCACCATGGCGCGGGCGCTGAACTCGCGGGCGGCCGACTCCCTGCCCGTCGCCGCCATCCGCAGCCGTTCGTCGGGGTGGTCGGCCAGCCGCTTGACGGCCCCGCGTAGGGCCGCGACGTCGCCGGTGGGGATGAGCAGGCCCGTGCGGTCGTGCCGGCAGATCTCGGGCGTGCCGTCGCAGTCGTAGGCGACCGGACAGACGCCCGACAGCAGCGCCTGGGTGACCGTGCGGGGCAGCCCCTCGCGATAGCTGGGGTGGGCCAGCACGTCCATGGCGCGGATGAGCCCGGGAACGTCCGCCGGCGGCACGAGGCCGGTGAGCACGACCTGATTCGATAACGCGTGTTCGGCGATCCGGGCCTCCAGCCGCTCCCGCCAGTAGCCGTCGCCGACCCAGAGCAGCTTCCAGTGGGGGTTGGCGGCGAGGTCGTCGGCGAGCGCATCGAGCAGGTCGTCGTGGCCCTTGTGCTGCGCGAGGCGGGCGACCGTGCCGACGACGAAGTCGTGTGGCTCGAGGCCGAGCCCTGCGCGAACCTCGTCGCGGGTCGGCGTGGGCTCGGTGTAGGGCGCAAGGTCGACGCCGCTGCGGACGGTCGTGTAGAGCGCGGGCGTGCCGATGCCGCGGTCGAGGAACTGGCGGGTCATCGCGTCGGCGACGGACACGATGGCATCGCACCGCGTTGCGGCCACGCGCTCGGCGAGCGTGTAGATCGCGTTGTTCAGCCGGAGGCGGAGCCGTCGGACGGGCGAGCCCTCGACGGGCATGAACGGCGGACCATGGATGGTGTGCACGACCGCGGGCTTGCATCGCGCACGCCAGGCCGCGAGCCGGCCGAGGATGCCCGCCTTGGACGAGTGCGTGTGCACGACGTCGGGCTCGATGTCGTCGATCAGCCGCTTGAGCTGCTTGTACGCCGCGATGTCCCTGGCGGGGTGTACGGGGCGAACGAGCGATGGCACCTCGTGCGTGGCGATGCCGCCGCCGTCCATGGCCTGGAAGCCGCGCACGCGGTCGAGCATGGAGCCCTCGGGTCCGTGGATGGGGCCGTAGGCGAGGTGCACGTCGCGGCCCGCATCGGCCTGACCCTCGCAGGAGAGCACGGTGTTCTCCTGGCTGCCGCCGAGGATGAGCCGGGTGGAGATGTGGAGGATGCGTGTCACGGCAGTGCGTGCGCGAGCGCGGCGCCGACGTAGGCGTCGCTCTCGGGGCGGACGCTGAAGTCGCCGCGCTCGTCGTGGGCCAGCTCCTCGCGGGTGTCGAGGTTCTTGACCTGCACCTTGTCCTCGCCGTGCAGCACGATGGCGTAGCGGGCGTGCTGCTTCTCGGCGTCGCTGAGCAGCTTCTTGAGGTTGCGGGTGGTCTTGTACGTGCGGCGGGCGTGCACGGGGCGCACGGCGTAGCGATCGGCTGCCCAGGGCTTGCCGCCACCTTGGATGGAGAAGCCGTCGTGCTCGATGCCGCGCCGCAGGTTGGCCAGCAGCGGCTCGACGAGGGCGTCCTCGTCCTCGCTTCCGGCGATCACGAAGGCGTCGGGCCGCAGGCTGGCGGCGGGCTGGCTGAGGGCATCGAGCAGGTCCTTGCCCTGGGGCATCAGCCCCTTGTCGTCGAGCAGCAGGCCCAGCACGACGTCGCCCATGCCGAAGCCGACGGCGGGCGTGGGCGGCCCGCCGAAGAGTTCGATGAGGTTGTCGTAGCGGCCGCCGCCGGCGATGGCCCGCTCGCCCTCGGCGATGACCTCGAAGACGGTGCCGGTGTAGTAGGCGAGGCCGCGGACGATGGAGGGTACGAGTTGTACGTGGCCAACGTCCGCACGTGCGAGTTGCTCGAAGAGTGCTCGAAGCGTGCGTTCGGTTGCCGCAGCATCCGCCGACAGCTCGCCAATGCCCAGGCGGTCTGCGATCGATCGGAACTGGAGCCACAGGCCCTGGGCGCGATCGCGTGCGTCGGCGACGCCGTGGGGGTCGAGTAGTACGCGGCGCAGCCGCTCTCCTGGCTCGCGTTCTGCGCCCAGGTCCATCCAGTTGCCGATGAACGTCTCGGAGTTGATCTTCGCCGCTCTGTCCGCCAGAGCAAACGCGGACTCCATCGAACCCGGAGGAATGCCGAGCTTCGAGAGAATCTGCTGAAAGACGCCCCGGTGGTTCAACTGCGTCGCGACATCGTCGACGGGGACGCCGCCGCCGCGCAGCAGCGAATCCACGACGCCGATCGACTCAACGTCGTGCCGGGTTTGTTCTTCCGGCGTGTCGCCGCCCAATATGTCCACGTTCCACTGCAAGAACTCCCGCAGCCGCCCCCGCTGCGGCTTCTCCGCCCGAAAGTACGGCCCGATGCTGAACCACTTGGTTGGGCTCGGCAGGCTGGCGGCTTTGGCGGCGTACATGCGGGCGAGGGTGGGGGTGAACTCGGGGCGGAGGGCGTAGTCGTCGTCGCCGCCCTGGCGTCGGAAGCTGAAGAGTTCGCTGACGATGCCCTCGCCGGACTTCTTCTTGTAGAGCTCGAGCATCTCGAAGGTGGGGCCGTTGATCTCCTCGAAGCCGTGGCGGACGGCGGTGTCCCGCCAGAGCTTGCAGATGTAGGCCTGGCGGAGGTGCTCGTCGGGATAGAGATCGCGCGTACCCTTGGGCGCTGCGATGGGGGCGGCTTGCGGCCTGCTCATCGTGGAGGGTCCCTCCGGGCGGCGCCGCCAGATCGTCTAGGCGGACCGGACCCGGAGCGTATTCAAGGTAGCAGGAGAAGCGATATGTCCTTCAAGCGTTCCGCAGCGGGTGTCGGCGTGGTTGGTCTGGGGTGCATGCTGGGCGGCTGCGCCGCCACGGGGCTGACGCCCGAGGCGCTCGAGATCACCAAGGCCGAGTGCCAGGCGACCATCACCCATCTCTCCAACACCGAGCCGGAGTTCGACGGTCTGGTCGAGAGCAGCCATGCCTGGGCGGTGTTCCCGGGCGACTTCAACATCCTGGCCTACTTCCTGGGCGGGGGCGGCGGGGACGGCCTGGTGTACGACAACTCGGGCGAGGTCATCGGCTACAGCCGCCACGCGCGGATCAACCTGGGCATCGGCGCCTGGGGCGGCTACGAGGACTTCGTCCTGTTCTTCCCCACCGAGGAGGCGCTGGCCGACTTCCAGGAGGGCGGTTGGTCAGTCGGCGGCAACGCGGGCTGGGGCATCCTGGGCCTGGCCGCCAGCGGGCAGACGTCCTTCAACCGCGACATGACGATGGTGAGCGATCCGCGTGCCGGCAGCCTCGCGGCGGTGCACTTCACCTTCGACAACTTCAGCTACAACGACATCGACGACGCGATGGGCAACTGACGCATCAAGGCCGATCATCGAGTCCGTGCGGGCCGCCTCTCGGGGCGGCCTTCTTCGTGCGCAGCGGGTTCCGACGAGCGAGAATGAGGGCCGCCCGCCGAAGCGAGACGGCCCTCTGGGGAGGTGGAATTGTGGTGCGGCGCGGCTTCGCCGCACGCTGCTTTCTACGGGGCACCGGCCGGAAAGTTGCACGTTCCCCCGCACGCGGGGCGCGTTGTGGGTCCGGACGCGCGTTCGGCCGCCCGGATGCTCGTCGCACGTTCGGCATGCCGGGGCCTTGGACGCAAGCCGAGGGCGGATTCGCGCAGTCTTTGCGGGCCACCAGCCGTGTTTGGGCGGACCGGGGCCCCGGGGCATGAGATCCGACGGGGCGTGGCGACGGGCGGCCGCAAGCCGTGCGTCCGTGTTCGGAACAAGCCGGTAGAGGGGAGCCGAGGAGGACGGCCCGCGCTCCATCGTGGGGGGCGGCCGGCCGGCGACACCTAGGGGAGGTGAGGAGGCGCGGACGATGCGCGCAGCGGCGATGGATGGGGCTCCCGGGCGGCGGCGGCTCGGGGCGTGGTCGGTATCGGCGGCCGTGCTGGCGGGACTTGCGGCGGCGGCGTGCTCGCTGGCCCTGGGCGGGTCGGCATCGGGCGGCGGTGGCGGAGACGCCGGGGAGGCGACCCCAGGAGCGGCGACCCATCGGGTCGCGCCGGCGGCCCAGCGATGGGTGGCCGAGAGCAGCCGGCCGGCGGGCGGGGTCGTCTGCGGGATCTAGGGCCGGCGACCGCCGGCGGCGGCGTATCCGAGGCGGTCTCCCGCGAGGGATCTCGTCGAAGGGCCTAGGGGTTGTTTGGGTGCCCGGGGATCGGGCCGCGCGGGCGTCCGCAACCCTACCATCGGCCCGCATGCCGACGATGACCATCAACGGAGTGTCGTGCGATTTCGAGCCCGGGCAGACGGTGCTGCAGGTCGCCAACGCCAGCGGCGTCGAGATCCCGTTCTATTGCTATCACGACGGGCTGAGCGCCCCGGCCCAGTGCCGCATCTGCCTCGCGCAGATGTGGGGGCCCAACGCGCGGAACGAGGGCAAGCTGGAGGCCATCGCCGGCGGCAAGCTGCTGCCCACCTGCACCACGCCCGCGGCCGACGGCATGGTGGTGCGGAGCGACTCGCCCGCCTCGGTGGCCAACCAGAAGGCGGTGATGGAGTACCTGCTCATCAACCACCCGCTGGACTGCCCGGTGTGCGACCAGTCGGGCGAGTGCTTCCTGCAAGACTACAGCTACGAGTTCGGCCGGGGCGTCAGCCGCTTCCAGGAGCAGAAGGTCAAGCAGCCCAAGAAGGATCTGGGCCCGCACGTGTACCTGTATTCGGACCGCTGCATCATGTGCACGCGGTGCGTCCGCTTCGATCGCGAGATCGCCGGCGCCGACGAGCTGATGATCGGCGGCCGGGGCAACCGCAGCGAGATCGACGTGTTCCCGGGCCGCGCCCTGCAGAACGAGTTGAGCGGCAACGTCGTGGACCTGTGCCCCGTGGGCGCCCTGCTCGATAAGGACTTCCTGTTCGCCCAGCGGGTGTGGTTCCTGAAGCGAACCCCGAGCATCGACGGCATCACCGCCTCGGGCGACAACATCTACCTCGAGCACAACGAGGGCAAGATCTACCGCGTCAAGCCGCGCTCCAACGAGGACGTCAACAAGCACTGGATCACCGACGAGGTCCGCTACGGCTGGAAGTTCGTGCATCGCGACGATCGGCTGATCGAGCCGCGGACGCGGCGGTACGGGGCCCTCGTCGAGACCGAGTGGACGCGGGCCTACCGCGACGCACTCGCGGGCATCGCGCGGCAGCTCGACGGCGGCACCCGGCTGGCGGTGATGATCAGCCCGATGCTGACCTGCGAAGAGGCCTTCGCCCTCGCCACGCTCGCCAGGCGGCTGGACGACCAGGCGATCCTCGGCGTGGGTCCGGTGCCGATGCACGGCGAGGACAAGGCCTTCCCCCCGACCAAGCAGCCCGACGATCCGGACGCCTTCGTCATGAAGGCCGAGAAGGCACCCAACGCCCGGGGCGTGCGGCGTGTGCTGCGGGCCGTGCTGGGCGACGAACCGCTGGAGTTCGCGGCGTTCATGCGTTCGCTCAACGGCGTCGGCGCCCTGGTGCTGACGGGCAATTATGCGACCGACTGGTCAGCCGTCGAGGTCGCCGACGCGGCCCGGGAGCGGTTCACGGTGCTGCTCGATACGCTGCCGACGCGGCTGATCGACGCCAGCGACGTGGTGCTGCCCGGGGCGACGTGGGCGGAGAAGGCGGGCACCTTCGAGAACCATCGCGGGCTGCTGCAGTCCTTCGAGCGGGCCATCCCGCCGCTCGCGCGGACCGAGGGGCAGATCGCCTTCGACCTGCTGGCGGCGCTGGGCGTGGACGAGTTCATCCGCGACACCGGCCCCGTCGCCACACGTACGGCTCACCGGGCGAACGTCGTCATCGTGGACGAGGGACCGGGCCAGGTGCCGCAGGCGACCGAGGTGGAGTTGCCCCGCGGTCGGCCGTTCCGCGCCGACGAGGCCCGGCGGATGCTCGTCGATGCCGGGCTGGGCGAATTCGCCGGCGACGTCCGGCACCCGCCCGCGGAGGCCAAGGCGAGCACCGACATGCGGCTGGTCGAGCTGTAGCGGCGTCGCCGATTTCCGTCGGCGATGCGGTCCATCGAACCTGCTCGAATCGGATTCGGTCAAACGAAAGCACGCCCCGGGACGGTGGTCCCGGGGCGTGCCATGTTGCCGGAGTGTGTCGCTGGCTGCGTGCGACCTGGTTGATGCTTAGCCGCCGCCGGTGGCGTCGTCGACGGCCTGGCGGATGGCGCCCACGCCGCGGCTGGCGGCGTTGCCGATGTCCTCGCGGAAGCCGTCGGCGGCGTCGGCAACGCGGCCGATGAGGGCGCGGTCCGCGCCGAGGCGGCGGAGGACGCCGATGCAACGGCGCTCGGTGCGGCTGACGCGGGCGACGCCCATGCGGGCCAGGCCGGTGACGCGGGAGATGCCCCGGCGGCCGGCGGCGATGATCTCGTCGTCGCTCGCGCCGCTGGCGTCGAGGTCGGCGATGCGATCGAGGACGGCCGAGGTCGTGCCGCCGATGGCGCCGACGACGCGATCGGTGGTCTGCTGCATGGTGGCGACGCAGCGGGCGGCGACGTCGGCGGGATCGGGCCTGGTCTGCGCCTGCGTGGCGGCGGCGGCGACGAGCACCATCAGCACGGCGGACAGCATGGACAGGGTTCTGGTCATCTTCGAGCTCCTCATTCCTTCTCGATGCGTCTCGGATGCGGGCCGGCCTCCCCAGCGCGACCGCTCTGTTCTGCAACGGGGAGTATGGCCGGCTATTGCCGGAAGTTGCGCGGTTTTGGTGCGGCGATGCGCGACTTCTTTGGGCCACGGCCAGCCACGGCCGACGCACCGGAGCGTTGGGTCCATGGTGGCCGGCGCGGGCCAGGGCTGGCCGCCACGGGGGAGGTCTATCGCCCGTAGGCTTGCGGCGTGCCGACGTACCGGTTGACCATCGCCTACGACGGCACCGCCTTCAGCGGCTGGCAGAAGCAGGAGCCGCCGATCCCCGAGGCGGACGGCGGCGTGGCGACCGGGGCGGTGCACAAGGCCGACGCGTCGCTGCCGGCGCCCGAGGGCCGCGTCGCGCTCCGCACCGTGCAAGCGGTCGTGGAGCAGGCCGTGCAGCGGGTGGTCCGCGAGCCCGTGCGGCTGACCGGCGCGAGCCGCACCGACGCCGGGGTGCATGCGCGGGGGCAGGTCGCGGCCTTCGCGTGCTCGGCCGGCGACGACCCAGCGCGGCGGGGCGGCGGCTGGCCCGTCGAACGCGGCGTCGGGGCGCTCGTGCGAGCGCTCAACGATCGGCTGCCGCCCGACGCCCTGGTCCGCGATGCCCGCGTCGCCCAGGACGGCTTCGATCCCATCGGCGGCGCGATCAGCAAGGGCTACTCATACGCCTTCTGCACCGGGGCCGAGCGGCCGCTGTTCGATCGCGCCTTCGTCACGCACACGCACCACGAGCTGGACGCCGAGGCGATGGGCGACGCCGCCCGCGTGCTGGCGGGCGAGCACGACTTCGCGGCCTTCACGCAGATCAACCACGACCGCGTGAGCACGGTGCGGACGATCCACGGCATCTCGGTGGTTCGCGAGTCGCCGGTGCGGGTGCGGATCGACGTCAGCGGCAGCGGGTTCCTGTACAACATGGTGCGGATCATCGCCGGCACGTTGCACGAGGTCGGCCGAGGACGGATGTCGCCAGGCGACGTGGCCGCTGCGCTAGAAAGCCGTGATCGGCGGCGGGCGGGGCCGACCGCAGGCCCGAGCGGCCTGTGCCTGGAGTGGATCCACTACCCGGGCGACGAAGAAAATCCGGCCCCGGCGTGAGGCGGCCGCTGCGCCGGCGCTCCCCATCCTGATCGAGCGGCGCGGGTGCGTCGCTCGCGCGCAATCCGGCCCACGTGGGCCCAAAGGGGGACCGCCATGATCCGTTCGTGCACCGCCGCCGTCCTGTTGTCCGCCGCCGGCCTGGCGTCGGCCGACCGCATGTATGCCTGCGATGCGGGCACCGACAGCCTGTACATCTTCGATACCGCGACCGGTGCCACCGTCTCGGTCATCGGTCCGCTGAACCCCGACCCAGCGCGGTACGTTACGCCGGTGAGCATGGCCGTGAGCCCGGGCGGGTCGATCTACGTGATCAACAACTCGCCGGCGGGCGACGCGAATCTCAGCCGCGTCGACCCGGCGACGGGGATCGCGACGCACATCGGCGGCACCGTGGGCGACTCGATCAGCTTCGGCCCGGGCGGGCGGCTGTATGGCATGCTGGGCACCCGCCTCGCGACGGTCAGCACCGCGACGGGCGTGGCGACCTCGCTCGGCGGACCGTCGCTGCCGCGGCTCTACGGCCTGGACTACGACCAGCGCAGCGGCCTCTTCTACGGCGTGACGAGCGCGGCGCCGTTCTCGGTGCCCGAACTGCTGGTGATCGACCCGGCGACGGGCGCGCCGCTGGCGACCATCCCCATGAGCAGGCCCACCGTCGGAAGCGTGCCGGGCGGCATCGCATTCGAGCGGGATGGCACGCTGGTAATGACCGACCTGGGTCGCCGGGTGTGGGAGGTCGATGCGTCGACGGGCGTCATGACGCTAAGGGCCACGACGAGCGACGTGCCGCAGGGGTTGGGCCCCGCGCCGTGCCGCGCCGATCTGGACGGGGACGGCCGGCTCACGGTCTTCGACTTCCTGGCCTTCCAGATCGCATTCGGCCGGGGTGATGCCCGCGCCGACTTCGACGGCGACGGCGCGTTCACGATCTTCGATTTCCTGGCGTTCCAGAGCGAGTTCGACGCCGGCTGCTGAAAACGAAGTCGCACCGCGAACGCCAGAACCCCGAGAAATCTCGGGGTTTTCCTGTGCGCACCGCGTCGTGCGGTGCGCCAGCGGGGACCGCGGCGCAATGGTTGTGCCAACACGCAACCGGCCCCCGCCGCTTCCGAACATAGATGTGGTGTTCAGATGCAGAAAGTGCTCCGGAATACGTGAGCAACCGTGGGGGTTCACCGTTTAGTACGGCAGTGTTCGTACGACAAACAGCCCCCAATGAACCGTACGGCCCGCGCTCGGACTCATCCCCCGAGATCGGGCCGTGCGGTTTGTGCGTTGCGCATCGATGCGTGCTAGTTCTTGTCGTCGGCGTCGTCGAGCACGAAGGCCTCTTCGGCGTGGTCGCCGGCCTCGGGGATCTCGAAGAGCGCCTCGATCTGCGCGGGGGTCAGGTCGAACTCGTTGCCGTCGGCGTCGAGCACGCTGGTGGGGATGAGGCCCTGCTCGTCGCGGTACACCGTCGACCGCCGCCGCCTGTCGAACTGCTTGCGGGAGCGGATGAAGATGCGGAAGGGGATCTCGTCGAAGGGCGCCTGCTCGCGGATTCGATTGGACAGGTACTTCATGTAGTTGGCGGTGAAGAGCTTGGGCTCATTAACGACCAGCGCGATGGTGGGCGGGGCGGTGCCCACCTGGGCGACGTAGTAGACCCGCGCCAGCGTGCCCAGCTTGCTGCTGGGGCCGCGTTTCTCGAGGATGCCCCGGACCAGCCGGTTGAGCTTGCCGGTCGAGACCCGCTCCTCGGCCTGCCGCTTGAGGTCCATCGCGACGCCGAGCAGGCCGTCGATGTTGAGGCCCTCGCGGGCCGACAGCAGCACGATGGGTGCGAAGGGCAGCCCCTTGAGCTCCTCGCGGACGTACTTCTCGTAGCGCTCGGGCGTGATCGGGCGGCCCCGGTCGTCGGTGCCGCCCTCGACCGTGTCCCACTTGTTGACGGCGATGATCGTGGGCTTGAAGCCGCTCTGGCAGAGCATCGCCAGCTGCTGGTCGACCTGGCTGATGTCCTCGAGCGCATCGAGCATGAGCACGACGACGTCGGCGCGCTTCACCGAACGCTGCACCCGATCGAAGGCGAACCACTCCACGCGGCCCTGCAGGCTCTTCTTGCGGCGGTGGCCCGCGGTATCGATGACGACCAGCCGCTGCCCGTCGCGCTCGATGGCGACATCGACGGCGTCCCGGGTCGTGCCGGCGATCTCGGAGACGATCACCCGGTCCTCGCCCGCGAGGGCGTTGGTCAGCGTGCTCTTGCCGGCGTTCCGCTTGCCGATGACGGCGATGGAGAGGTCGGCCCTTGGCGGAGCCGGTTCGGCGGCGTCGGCGGGCAGCAGGTCGTACAGGCGGTCGCTCAGCTCGCGGCGCATGTAGTTGTTGCGGGCGGAGCACATCAGCGGCTCGCCGAAGCCCAGGGCGCTGAACTCGTAGGCGTGGGTTTCCCACTTGGGGCCGTCGACCTTGGTGGCGACGACGTGGACCGGGGCGCGGGCGGCCAGGCCCGAGCCCAGGTCGCCGTGCTCCGCCCGCCGGCGCCTGCCGAGCTTCTGCTCGCGGAGCAGCCTCGCGATCTCCTCGTCCCGCGGGGTCAGGCCGGCCTGGACATCGATGGCGAAGAGGATGACATCGGCGTCGGCGACGGCGGCCTCGATCTGGGCCTCCACGTCGTCGGTCAGCCGCGCCAGGTCCTCGCCGACCTCGTTGTACCGCTGGCCCTCGGCCACGTAGACGCCGTAGCCGCCGGTATCGGTGATCTCGACGGCCCGCTCGGGGCGGCCGTCGGAGTGGGGCAGGTCGAGGATGGTGGTGACCCGGTCCCGGGTGACGCCCGGCAGGTCGTCCACGATGGAGACCTTGTGGCCCGCCAGCATGTTCAGCAGCGAGCTCTTGCCCACGTTGGGGCGGCCGACGATGGCGACGCGAGGGATGGGCATGGGGCGGATTGTATCAGCCGCGTGGGTCGCCCCCGGGGCCCGGCCAGCCCCGCCGATGGCAGCCGGCAGCGATCGGTGGCGGCCGGCGGCCCTACCGTTGCCCCGCCATGATCGACCTCAAGCCCGGCAGCCGCGTGCGGATCACCCAGCAGTTCCCCCGCCTGAGCGGCACGATGGTGTCGACGGTGGAGGGCGTGGTGGCCCGCGTGGGCCAGGAGAAGAGCGGCTCGTGGTTCGCCCACACCAAGGACAAGAAGGTGTGGATCGACCGCGTCGAGCTCCGCAAGGACGACGGCGAGCTGGTGGTGGTCAACCTCGATCGCCACTCGGCGGTCGAGGTGCTGGACGAGCCACGAGCGGAGTCGGTCTGAGTTCCATCCGAGCCGCGTGCGTGAGCACGCGGGCCAACGCCCGAGAACTCTGGGACCCGGACTCCACGGGAGCTGGCCATGGCCGCCGGCGGCTCGGGTTGGATCGCTCTAGCCCCTTCGCGGCGCTCGCGTTGCTCTGATACGCTCCCGCACGCATGGGCCACGGCCACCACCATCACGGACATGGGCACAGCCATGGGCATGGCCACCACCACCCCGAGTTGGAGAGCGCGAGCGACACGCCGCTGGTGATTGCGGTGGTGATCAACGTGCTGCTGACGGTGGTGGAGCTGGTGGCGGGTGTGCTGTCGGGCAGCCTGGCGCTCATCGCCGACGGGCTGCACAACCTGGCCGACGCGGGCTCGCTCGTGGTGGCGCTGGTCGGCCGGCGGATCAGCAAGAAGCCGGCCGACGAGCGTCGGACCTTCGGCTACCGGCGGGCCGACGTGGTGGGGGCGCTCATCAACCTGGTGCTGCTGGTGGTGCTGGCGGGCTTCTTGACGCTCGAGGGCGTGCAGCGGCTGCTGATGCCCCAGGAGATCATCGCCCTGCCGATCATGATCGTGGCGGGGGTGGCGCTGCTGGTCGACCTGGCGAGCGCGTGGCTTGTCGCGCGGCTGGCGGGGGCGAGCATGGGCACGCGGGTGGCGATGATCCACAAGATCGCCGACGCGGCCGGCAGCGTGGGCGTGATCTTCGCGGGCCTGCTGGTGTACCTCTACGAGGTCTACTGGATCGACACGCTGGTGGCCTTCGGCATCGCATTCTACATGGCCTGGCAGGCTCGGGCGATGATCGGCGAGACCACGGGCATCCTTATGCAGGGCGTGCCGCCCGAGCTGGATATCAACGCCATCGCCGCCGACCTGCGCACCGTCGTGGGCGTCGAGGACGTGCACCACCTGCACGTCTGGCGGCTGGACGAGCAGACGATCCTGCTCGAGGCCCACGTCGTGTGCGCACGGGAGCGGCTGGCGGACATCGAGCCGATCAAGCACGCCATCCGCGAGCGGCTGCAGGACGAGTGGGGCATCGGTCACACGACGCTGGAGTTCGAGCACGTGCAGACGGCCCAGCGGGAGGCGGCGGAGGACGCCGACATGGGGCGGCTGGTGCCCAAGCACTAGGTACGCCTCCTCTCTCCGAGCCGCGTGCGTAAGCACGCGGACCAACGCCCAGCACCACGCGCAACGCCCGCGCGTCCATGCTTCCAGAACAACATCACCGAAACGCCGAGCGTGTGTCCGCGTGCTTACGCACGCGGCTCGGTCGGAGCGCCGCGTGGCTGCGCACGGCTGGGACTCGCCGGGCTTGTGCCTCCGAAAATCGTGATCACGTGCTTGGTCGGGTATTCGTGGTGAATCCGGATTGACTTGATTGCTGGCGTGCGTGCCGTTGCGCGCGGAAGTGTCCGGCCTCCCGTTGGGTGAGGGCCCGTGTGGGACGGGACTCGCAGCAACCGGAGGAGGCCCGCCGTGGCGTTCCAGCTCGATGCATTCACGGACATCTCGTTGTCGGCCGGAGCACTGGAGGTGCTGCTGGCCGAGCACGAGCGCGACGTCATCCCCCGGCTGCACTGGCTGTGGGGCTACTACCGCAACGAGCCTGCGCATCCCGGCGGCGATGCGCCGCAGAAGGCCGGGCTGCCGCCGCGGCTGCGGGGCGTGTGGGATCCGTGGTCGGACGACCGCATGGTGGAGGCGGCGGCGAACGAGGCGGTCATCGAGAACGACATCGCCTGGCGGATCCACGCGATGGTGGACTTCATGCTGCCCGAGCCGCTGGTGCTGCTGTCGCAGGCGGGCACGGTGGGTGAGCGGCGGCGGATCGAGGCGGCGCTGGACGCGGTGTGGGAGGCCTCGGGCGGGCTGGGCCTGCTGCACGACGCCCTGCTGCTCGGGCACGTCTACGGCCACGTCGATCTGCTGCTGCGGTGCGACGTCGAGCGATTGACGGCGATGGCGAGCGATCTCGATGGGTTGCTCGAGCTGCCCGCCGAGGTGCTGGCCGAGGCGATCCGGGTCGAGGCGATCGATCCGGCGCGCGGCGTGCCGATCGTGGATCCCTCGGACTACCGGCGTCTGGATGCCTACGCGATCGATTTCGCGCGGCGGACGAGCCGGCTGGAGGACGAACGCCGCACCGAGCAGCTAGCGATGGAGCGGGTGACGGAGGTGTTCAGCGGCGCGTGGCGGCAGCTGTACGTCGACGGGCGGCTGATCGAGCAGGGCCCCAACCGCTGTGCACCGGGCCGGGTGCCGGTGGTGCACATCCAGAACCTGGCGCAGCCGCTGTGCTATCCGGGGCTGAGCGAGGTCGAGCCGCTGATCCCGCTGCAGGACGAGCTGAACACGCGGCTGAGCGATCGGGCGGCCCGCGTGACCATGCAGAGCTTCAAGATGTACCTGGCCAAGGGCATCGAGGGGTTCGATCAGGCCCGCATCGGTCCGGGGCGGATCCTGTCGACGGACAACCCCGACGCCGAGGTCGAGGCCTTCGGCGGCGACGCGGACTCGCCCAGCGAGACGCGGCACGTCGAGGACGTGCGCGAGGCGCTGGACAAGGCGTCGGGCGTGCCGCCGGTGGCCGCGGGCGTCGTGCGGGCGAAGATCGGCAACCTGTCGAGCGGCAACGCGCTGCGGGTCACGCTGCTGGGTTTGCTCAGCAAGACGCGCCGCAAGCGTGTGGGGTACGGCGCGGGCATCGAGCGGATGTCGGGGCTGATCCTCGAGGCGCTCGATCGCGCGGGCGTGCTGGCGAGCGATCCGAAGGACCGGCGGCTGCACGTGGCGTGGCCCGACCCGGTGGGCTTCGACGAGAACGAGCAGCTCGTGGCGGCCCGCCGCAAGAGCGAGCTGGGCATCGATCGCGAGCGGGTGATCGCGGAGCTGGGCTACGAGCCCGAGCCGCGGGCAGGCTAGCGGCGGGCCACCGGCGGGATGGTCGTGGTGGGCCGGTTTGCGGCACACACAGGTGAGATGGCGAGCGGCAGGGGCGGGAGGGACCGCGCGCGCGGTCGGCTCGCGGAGCACACGAAACGGAGGCTGGCATGACGCAGCAGGGATCCACGAACGAGGCGGACCTGGATCGGGAGCGGATCGAGATCGACGCGGAGGCGCACGACGATGCGTCGCGGAACGAGGACGCGGTGCGTCAGCGGGATCGGCTGGCCGACCAGCTCGCAGAGCAGCTGGCCGAACGCGAGGCGGAACTGCACGAGCACCGCGGCAAGCTCGAGAAGCTGGAGCGGCGGAGCGCGATCGACCGGGCGGTGGCATCCTCGGGCGCGATCGACGGCGAATCGCTGGCGATGCTCGTCGAGGCGCGGATGGAGGCCAACGCGAGCATCGGGGCCGAGCGGGTGATCGCGGTGCTGCGACGGGAGCGACCTGCGCTGTTCCGGGCGTCGGGCGCACGGGCATCGGCGGTGAGCCCGATGCACCCCTCGCAGGGCTCGCACGGCGGGGCGCGGCTGGATCGGGCGCGGAGCGAGGCGCGGTCGACGGGCGATCGACGGGCGTTGATGCGGTACCTGCGGCTGCGACGGGGCGGCTGAGCACGAGGATCGGAGCGGCCCCCGCGGCGGTGCGAGGGATGGAAGCGCGGCGGGAAGCCGCAAAGGAGTAGCGCATGACGTTTACGGGGAAGGCGACCTTTTCGGCGGGCTCGGCATTGCCCGAGCTGGTCGAGGACGTGTCGGACATCATCGGGATCGTGAGTCCCTACGAGACGCCGCTGCTGGACCACCTGGGTGATCCGCGGCGGACGGCGGCGAGCACGGTGCACGAGTGGGTGGAGGACGAGCTGCTGCCCAATACGGGGACGCTGGCGTCGCAGTCGTTCTCGCCGTCGCCCGAGACCGACGACACGGTGCAGGTGGACGACAGCAGCCGGTTTCGCATCGGCGATCTGCTTCGGCCCGGCGATGGCCCCGAGGTGCTGCTGGTGACCTCGATCGATCCGATGACCGAGACGCTGTCGGTGGTGCGTGCGTACGGCGGGACGTCGTCGGTGACGCTGGCGGCGGGCATGGTGCTGACGATCCTGGGCAACGCGGCGCTCGAGGGCGCCGACGCGCCCGAGGCTCGCTTCACCAATCGCGTACGACGCCAGAACTACACGCAGATCTTCACCTCGACGGTGGAGGTGAGCGGCTCGATGCAGGCGGCGCGGGCGCACGGCATCGAGGACGAGCTGGACTACCAGAAGCAGGAGCGGATGCGTGAGCTGCTGCGGGATCTGGAGAACTGCGTCATCAATGGCGTGGCGCCGGCGAGCTCGCCCGAGGGCGGCAGCAGTGTCCGCCGATCGATGAACGGCATCATCCACGGGCTGGAGACGAACATCTTCGAGCCGGGGGCTGGTCCCATTCCGGGCGGTGGCGGGGTGGGCTCCGACGAGCTGAACGAGGCGGTGCTGAACGCCGCGCTGCGCGAGGTGTGGGAGCAGGCGTCGGGCCCGATCGACACCATCGTGTGCAACGGCGTGCAGAAGCGACGGATCAACGGCTTCGTGAGCTCGTCGCGGCGATACGGGCCGGATGACGATCGGTTCAGCGACTTGGTGAGCGTGTACGAGAGCGACTTCGGCGTGTGCCGCGTGGTGCTGTCGCGGTGGATGCCTTCGGACTCGATCCTGCTGCTGGATTCGTCGCGGATCGAGGTGATGCCGCTGGAGGGCCGGCAGTTCCAGTTCAAGCCGTTGGCATCGACGGGCGACGCGGCGATGGGCCAGGTGATCGGCGAGTACACGCTGGAGCTGCGCAACGAGAACGCGCACGGGATGATCACGGCGCTGGCGACGAGCTGAGTCGCTGGGTGTTGCGGCGGGCACGGCGGCCCTTCGTGTGGGGGCGGGGTCGTCGGCTCGCGGACGGGTGAGAGCCCGTCCGCGGGTTTGGACGCGGGAGCGTCGGATCGAGTGGATGCGAGACCGAGCGGGGCCGGATTGGAGGCTGCATGTTTGCGCAGGACCGGGATGTTCTGTATCTGGAGCCGCACGCGTTCACCGACGCGTTGTGGGCGGGTCGGCGGCTGGCCAGCGG
Source organism: Planctomycetota bacterium (assembly GCA_039819165.1). Taxonomy (NCBI): domain Bacteria; kingdom Pseudomonadati; phylum Planctomycetota; species Planctomycetota bacterium. The sequence goes on along the minus strand of JBCBSM010000001.1, from coordinate 2,062,689 downwards.
GATCGCGACGGTCTCGGGCACGACGCTGGTCGCATCGAGTGTGGACGCGGGCTTCGATGTCGCGGGCGCGGCGGCGGGCGGCGTGATCGTGTTTAACGGCGTGCCATACGAGATCACGGCGGTGGCGTCAGCGACGGAGCTGGGGCTCTCGCGGCTTCGCGCGAGCGTCGACGACGCGTCGCTGCCGCCCGCGCCGGCATCGAATGCATCGTTCACGCTGGTGTCGTTCGCGCCGCAGATCGCGTTGGTGCACGCCCAGATCATGGCGATGCTGGGGCTGGACGACCCGGAGGGCCCGGGCGAGGCAGCGGTGGTGGCCGAGTCGGCCGGTGCGCTCGCCAACGTCGAGGCGCTCGGTGCGTTGCACCTGGTGTACGCCTCGGCATCGGCGCTGGCCGGCCCGAGTTCGGCGATCGGCGCTCGTGCGGTGATGTACCGGGAGATGTTCTCGCGGGCGCAGCGGGTGCTGGCGGTGCGGCTGGACGTGGACGGCGACGGCATCGCCGACGCGACGCGGCGGCCGGGGGTCGTGCAGCTGGTGCGGGGCTAGTTGTGATGCGCTGGCGGAGGAGGTTGGTGTCATGCTGGTGCTGAACCCCGAATGGGTATCGCTGCTGGGCACGACGATCGAGGGCGTGCGGCGGGTGGTGGTGCAGCGGTCGGCCGCGCGATCGCTGGTCGAGTGGGGCGACGAGGGTGCGTTCCCGATCTTCGCGGACGTGCCCGAGCAGCGGGTGGAGATCGAGGTGGTGGCCGACATCGCGCGGGATTCGCTGGAGGGTGCCGCGCCCGGGGACGAGGGCACGCTGCGGTTCTTCACGGCGCCGGTGGCGGGCAGCGGCGGGCGGAGGCGGGTGGAGGCCTCGGTGGTGGTGCTCGAGGCGCGGTACGACGTGGAGCCGGGGTCTCGGGCGCAGCGGCGGTGGCGGATGGTGGCGCTGTCGGATGGGGGCGCGGCCGATCCGATCGAGGTAACCAGCGGCGAAGACGGCGACCGCGGGGCGTAAAGGGGGCGGCGGATGGCGAGCGCATTTGCATCGACGGACTTGTTCGGTTCGGGCCCGCACCGCTTCGTGGTGCTCGAGCAGGGGCAGGCGGAGCTGCCGCCGGGCACGGTGCTGGGGCAGCAGGGCCAGCCGGTCCCGCAGTGGATCCAGCTTGGTTTGATGCCGCTGTCGATCGCGGTGCGCGGGCGGCTGGTGGCGGCGAGCGAGTCGGCGTTGTGGTTGCTGCGGGATGCGATCACGGGTTTGCTAACGGCCTCGCCGACGAGCGGCACGCTGGAGGATCACGGTGGGCAGCAGTGGGCGGACATGGAGCTGGTGGGCTACCGCGAGCTGGGGCCGGTGGACCGCGGGCGGCGGTGGACGATCGGGTACGAGGCGGTGTTCCGCGCGGGGTGAGGCATGCAGCAGATCGAGGTTGCGACGATCGTGGCGCAGTTCGGCATGGCGGGGATGATCGCGTGGATGTGGCTGACCGAGCGGCGGGCGGCGACGGCGCGGGAGCGGCAGATCGAGGATGCGCACCGGCGGCTGTCTGCGGAGCGGGAGTCGGCGGCGGCGTTGTTCGCGCTGGTGGAGGCCAACACGCGGGCGCTGACGCTGCTGGAGGCCAGCCAGCGGGAGATCGCGGGGCTGCTGCGGGCGCTGGTGCCCTCGCGGGGACCAGCGCGGGAGCAGGCGCGGGGGTCGGCGGACGAGCCGCTCGAGGCCGAGCGCGTCTAGGCTGTGCCCGCGGCGTGGGTCGCGGGAGGCTTGCATGGCGGACGACCGGCGAGTCGTGATCACGGGCATGGGGTGGGTGACGCCGCTTGGGTGCGACGTGGACGGCGTGTGGGCCCGGCTAATCGCCGGCGAGAGCGCCGTGCGGCGCGTCGAGCAGTTCGATGCGGCGACCTTTGCGACGAACTTTGCGGCGGAGGTCGCCAACTTCTCGCTCGGGGACCACCTGGGCGACGCCGCCGCGAGGCACTCGAGCGCGGGACGGAGCACGGGCTTTGCGCTGGCGGCCGCGGAACGGGCCTGGCGGCAGGCGGGCTTGGGCGAGCGGGATGGCTCGGGACGGTCGTCGGTGGTGCGGTCCGAGCGGCTGGGGTTGTACCTCGGCGCGGGCGAGGGCTCGATGGACGTCGCGGGCTTCAGCCGGGCGCACATCGGTGCGTGGAACGCCGACGAGCGGCGGCTGGACGACGGCGCACTGGCGGCGGGGCTGGAGCGTCTTGTGCTAGAACGGGAGCTGGCGCAGGAGCCGCAGATCACGGTGTCGCACGTGGCGGCCGAGTTCGGGTGCCGCGGCCCATCGATGAACTGCATGACGGCATGTGCCGCGAGCACGCAGGCGATCGGCGAGGCGGCGGAGATCGTCCGCCGCGGGGGCGCCGACGTGATGCTGACCGGTGGGTCGCACTCGATGATCCACCCGCTGGGGATGACGGGCTTCATCCGGCTCACGGCGATGAGCACCCGGCGGGATGATCCGGGGCACGCCTCGCGGCCGTTCGATCGCACGCGGGACGGCTTCGTGATGGGCGAGGGCGCGGGCGTGCTGGTGCTCGAGTCGCGGGAGCACGCCGAGGCGCGGGGGGCGACGCCTCTGGCGGAGATCGCCGGGTATGGCTCGTCGGCCGACGCCTACCGCATTACGGACATCGACCCCGAGGGCAACGGGGCGGCGCTGGCGATGGAGGCGGCGTTGCGGCAGGCGGGCATCGATCCGCGGGCCGTCGGCGGGGACGGGCGGCCCGGCGTGCACTACCTCTCGGCGCACGGCACGGGCACGCCGGAGAACGACGGCATCGAGACCCGCGCGGTGAAGCGGGTGTTCGGCCCGCAGGCCGACCGGGTGCCGTTCAGCAGCGTGAAGAGCATGCTGGGGCACCTGATCCAGGCGGCGGGCGCGGTGGAGCTGATCACGTGCGTGCAGGCGATCCGCACGGGCGTGGTGCCGCCGACGATCAACCTGCGGGAGCCCGATGCCGACTGCGACCTGGACCACGTGCCGCTGGAGGCTCGGGACCTGGGTGGCGTCGGCGGCGTGGCGGCGTGCCTGTCGAACAGCTTCGGCTTCGGCGGGCAGAACGACACGCTCGTGGTGCGGCGGCCGGCGTAGGTCGGCGGCGGCCCGGACGCACGAGCGAGGCACCCCACCCGTGCACGGAGAAAAACAGGGCCCCGGATTGCTCCGGGGCCCTGCGAACTACTCAGAAGCTACGAACGACTTCGGCTGGGTGCCGGATTACGGGCAGCCCATGTCGAAGAGGTTCTGGAACTCGAGGAAGTCGAAGATGGTGAGGAAGCCGTCGCCGTCGAAGTCGGCGGCGAGGTCGCCCATGTCGAAGAGGTTCTGGAAGGCGAGGAAGTCGAAGATGGTCAGCTCGCCGTCCATGTCGATGTCGGGCAGGCAGACCGTGTCACCGTCGAGCAGCCACTCGAGCTGGGCGGTGATGAGATCGGTCATGTCGGTCTCGAAGAAGCTGTCGTAGTCGAAGCCGTTGTGCAGGGTGGTCTCGGTATCGCCGTTGGCGACGACCGTGGCACCCGGGCCGGCGGTGCTGTCGTGCGTCGAGACCACGGTGCCGCCGGCGGCGGGCGTGAGCTCGTCACCGTTGTCGGCCCAGAAGATCGAGCCATCCGGCAGGATCGGACCGGCAACGCTGCCCCACGACGGGTGGCTGATGTTGTTGTGGACCTCGCGGGGGTCGAAGAAGTCGACCGCGCCGCTGATGCCGAAGGTGGCCTGCAGGCCGGGCTCGGCGTCCATGTTCCAGAAGGTCTGGTGGACGCGGGCGCCCGCGGCGACGCGGTCGGCGATGCTGGCCGCGTAGCCGCCGCCGAAGAAGCAGCAGCTGTTGTTGATGATGAAGACGCCGTTGCTGGGATCGGCCGCGGCGGCATCGAGGGCGATGAAGTCGTCGAGGATCTCGAGGTCGACGGTGACGCCGGCGGCGGCGGCGGCGTTCTGGACGATGAAGCGGCCCGAGGTGGCCGACGACGAATCGAACAGGACGACGGCCGAGCCCGGAGGCGGCGGCGGGGGCGCGGCGGTGCGGACCCAGTCGATCTGCGACTCGAGCAGATCGGTGACGCCGGCCAGGCCGAGGCTGTCGTACTCGAAGCCGTTGGCCAGGGTGCGGTTGTCGTTGCCGGCCACGGTGGCGCCGGCGCCGGCGGCGCTATCGAAGGTCGAGACGACCTCGCCGGCGGTGCTGGTGAGCTCGTCGCCGTTGTCGGCCCACTCGTCCACGCCGGTGGTGGTCACCGGGCTGGTGGCGCCGGCCCACGACGGGTGGCCGGCGTTGTCGAAGACGTCACGCGGCAGCGTGAACTCGACGGTGCTGTCGACGTCGAAGGTGGCCTGGAGGGCCGGGCTGGCGTCGAGGTTCCAGTAGCTGAAGTGGGCGCGGTTGCCGTCTTCGATGAAGGTGTCGATGGCCAGCTCGTCGGCGGCCGAGAAGGTGCTGGCCGGGTTGTCGATGATGGCGAAGCTGTACTGGCCGGTGCCCAGGGCGGCGCCGATCGTCGAGAAGTCGAACGTATCGAAGCTGAGGCCCAGGTTGTTGGCGGCGTCGGTGGACGCGCCGAAGGTCGAGTCGGTGCTCAGGGCGATCGTGTTGGGGATGCCGCCGGCGAGGAAGCCGAGCTGCTCGGTGATGAGGTCGGTGATGTCGACCTCGAAGAAGCTGTCGTAGTCGAAGCCGTTGTGGATCGTGGTGCCGTTGAACACCGAGGCGCCGGGGCCGGCGGGGCTGTCGTGGGTGGCGATGACCTCGCCGGTGGTGGTCGACAGCTCATCGCCGTTGTCGGCCCAGAAGATCGAGCCATCCGGGAGGATGGGGCCCGGGATGCCGCCCCACGAGGGGTGGCCGGCGTTGTTGTGGATCTCGCGGGGGTCGAAGAAGTCGACCGTGCCGCTGATGCCGAAGGTGCCCTGCAGGCCGGGCTCGGCGTCCATGTTCCAGAAGGTCTGGTGGACGATGGCGCCGTCGGAGACGCGGGCGTCAATGCTGGCCGCGTAGCCGGCACCGAAGAAGCAGCAGCTGTTGTTGATGATGAAGAAGTTGTTGCCCGCATCGGCCGCGGCGGCGTCGAGGGCAATGAAGTCGTCCAGGATCTCGGTGTCCACCGTGATGCCGGCAGCGGCGGCGGCGTTCTGGGCAACCAGGCGGCCGGAGGTCGCCGACGAGGAATCGAACAGAACGGTCTGTCCGAGAGCGGTGCCCGCCATGGCGAGCAGGGCGGCTGCGCCCAAGGTCTTCTGAGTGTTCATCTCTTACGAGCCCCCAATGATCAGGAACTGTGATGGAAGGCGACCGGAACGTCCCGGAGGCCCAAATACGAACAACCGCGCGCCATCTCCGAGATGGCCGCGGGTCAGCAAGTCGGGTCTGGTGTATGCGGGCGGCGATGGCACACCGAACGCATCCCCCTTCATCTCTCTCTGGCCCGGGCGGATCTCCCCCTCCGCATCGGGCCACCCCGTCCCTGGGGCTTCTGTCGCGCGTCCCCGGGCACCGCCGGGGCGAACATCATCTCTCTCTGCTCGCGAACCGTTCGGGATTGCCCGTCGGGATCGCGGATCTCGGGCGCTGGCGGCGCCCCGGGTAGAGCCCTAGGGCTCCTGCGTACCATCACCCGAAATGGCCGGGAAGTCAACCCCTACATCCATCCGTCGATCGCTTTTTACCCTGATCTTGGTGTTCGTGGTGGTGCTGGGTGTGACCCTGGGGGGTTTCCAGAGCCTGCAGCGAGCCAAGGCGGATATCCGGGCCGGCATCTACCGCGACAAGCTGCTCGCGATGAGCCAGGACCTGGCCGCCCTCCGGGACCAGTACAACGCCGCCGTCGCCCAGACCGCCGTCACCGAGCTGGTCGTGGAGGGCGGCGAGATCTCGGTGCGGGTGCGGGACGGCGTTGGTGTTGATCGCGAGATCCCGACACCGTTCGACCCCTCGCGGGAGATCTACGTGGACTACGCCGTGCTGGACGGGCGGCTGTGGATCCGGCGGGTCTTCGACGACCGCACGCCGCCGCTGGACGGCGTGGTGATCGATCCCGAGCTGGCCGAGGTGGACTGGGACGGCGAGGGGGCGCAGGTCGGCAAGGCGGTGTACCGCTCGCTGGGCGAGGGCGTCTGGCAGATCAGCGTGACGGGGCAGGGGGCGCTGGGGCTGGTGCGGGTCGACGAGGACGAGCGGCCGCCGCTGCAGGAGGCCCCCGAGGTCGCCAGCTTCGAGACCATCGAGGCCGAGGCCCGCGAGGAGCAGGCGCGGATCACCTTCGGGGATCTGTGGCGGCATCTCTTTGGGGGCAATGGGCAGTAGGCAATGGGGAATGGGGAATGGGGCGGATGCGGTGGCCGTCCCTCGTCCGGTGCCTCACGCCATTGCCTGATCTCCATTACCCATTGCCCATTGCCCGCGCACCGGTGCCTTCCCCTACCGTTCCCGCTTGCCCGAGGAGACGCCGATGCCCGATGTCGCCGTTGCGCCCGCGAAGTCCATGGACGAGCTCGTCAGCCTGTGCAAGCGTCGGGGCTTCGTGTACCCGGCCAGCGAGATCTACGGCGGGCTGAACGGCTTCTGGGACTACGGGCCGCTGGGCGCGCAGCTCAAGAAGAACCTGGCCGACCGCTGGTGGCGGGACATGACGCTGGCGCCGCCGGAACGCGACGGCAAGCCCGTGTCGATCGTGGGGCTGGATTCGAGCATCATCCAGAACCCGCGGGTGTGGGAGGCGAGCGGGCATGTGGGCGGGTTTAGTGATCCGATGGTGGACTGCACCGAGAGCAAGTTCCGCTACCGGGCCGACCACCTGATGGTCTACTGCCACTGGGATGTCTACATCGATTCCGGTGATGAAACCCAGGCCGATCGACTGTTTGCGTTCATCGCTGACGATGAAGCCTCTCAAGAGCGAGCATTGAAGAAGCTTCACAAGTACGCGAAGAAGCGTGGCCTACCCGTTACAGAGACTCCAACGGCTGCTCTGTTCACCAATCAGGAGATTCAGCAGGCAATGCACATGGTCGTTGGACCAGACGCTGCTGAGCCCGGCACGCTGACCGAGCCGCGCGAGTTCAACCTGATGTTCCAGACCTACGTCGGCGCGACGGCGAGCGAGGAGGACAAGGCCTATCTCCGCCCCGAGACGGCCCAGGGCATCTTCGTGAACTTCGCGAATGTCGTCGATACCACGCGGGTGCGCATCCCCTTCGGCATCGCGCAGATCGGCAAGGCCTTCCGCAACGAGGTGACGCCGCGGAATTTCGTGTTCCGCAGCCGCGAGTTCGAGCAGATGGAGATGGAGTTCTTCTGCCACACCGACGAGGCCAAGCCGTGGCTGGACTACTGGGTGCAGCAGCGGCTTTCGTGGTGGCGGAGCGTCGGGCTGAGCGACGACAACATGATCATCCGCGAGCACGATCGCGACGAGCTGGCGCACTACGCCAAGGAGGGCGCTGGCACCTACGACATCGAGTATCGCTGGCCGTTCACGCATCCGGGCTTCGGCGAGCTGGAGGGCATCAGCCACCGCGCGAACTACGACCTCGCGCAGCATGCCGAGCACTCCGGCAAGAAGATCGCCTACTTCGACCAGGAGCGCAACGAGCGGTACCTGCCCGACGTGATCGAGCCGGCGGCGGGGCTGACGCGGGGCGTGCTGGCGCTGCTGTGCGAGGCCTTCACGCCCGACGCCGACCGCGCGAGCAAGGTGGTCATGAAGTTCGATCCGGCGCTCGCGCCCATCAAGGCGGCGGTGTACCCGCTGGTCAACAAGGACGGCATGCCCGAGGTGGCCGAGAGGCTGGCCCGCGAGCTGCGCGGCCGCTTCGGCCACCTTGGGCTGATCGAGTACGACCCCAAGCAGAGCATCGGCAAGCGGTACGCCCGGATGGACGAGGCGGGCTGCCCGGTGTGCTTCACCATCGACGGCGACACGCTGGCCGACCAGACCGTGACGTATCGCGACCGCGACACGCTGGCGCAGGACCGGATCGCGATCGACAAGGTCGGGGACTGGCTGGCGGCGAAGATCGGGGCGTAGGGCGGCCCGCGGGTGCTTCGCAGTGGGTGAGGTTGTTTGCTTGCGAACGATGGTCCGCGTGCTTGCGCACGCGGCTCGGGCGGCGTTGCTGCTAGCAGCCCAGGGCGAAGGCGCTCTGGAAGGCCAGGAAGTCGAAGATGGTTAGAACGCCATCGCCGTCGAGGTCGGCGGCCAGATCGCCCGTGGCGAAGAGGCTCTGGAACTCGAGGAAGTCGAAGATGGTGAGCTCGCCGTCGCCGTCGAGGTCGGGCGTGCAGGCGGTGGTGCCCAGGGCGATGGTGAGGGTGGCGGCGGCGCGGAAGCGGTCCTCGCCGAAGACGAGGTCCTCGTTGAGGTGGAAGCCGACGAGCGAGTCGTCGAGCAGGATGCAGGAGAGGAAGGCGCCGCCGCGGGTGGCGATGGTGGCGGGCGTCTCGGTGAGGTCGAGGGCGACGCCGTCGAGCGTGGCGGATTTGACCAGCAGGTTCATGGTGACGCCCGAGCCGTCGCCGGTGGGGCGGCCGAGGCGGAAGGCGTCGCCGATGAGTCCGCCCGAGACGTTGATGGTGCCGTCGTAGGCGCGGAACTCGCTGCCGAGGGCGCCGCCGGTCATGTTGAAGATGGGGTCGACGCCGCCGCCGCCGTTGAGGATGGCGCAGTTGCGGTCCATGGCGCCTCCCGACATGTCGACGACGCCCTTCTCGACGACGAAGTCGCGGCCGATGGTGCCGCCGGTGATGGTCAGGCGGTTGTCGATGGTCTTCATGAAGCCGTTGCGGCCGACCGAGCCGCCCGAGATGGTGGCGGTCGCGCGATCGTCGAGCTGGAGGGCACCCTCGATCGTGCCGTCGATGATGCTGACGGTGGCGTCATCGATCGCGAGGATGAAGGTATCGATGGTGCCGCCGGTCATGGTGAAGCTGGCGTCGTCCTCGATGATGATCGCGGCCTGGCCGCCGGCGACGAGGCCGGCATCGCCGCCCGACATGGTGCAGGTGGTGTTGCCCTGCAGCCAGACGCCGCGGCGGGTCTGGCCGTCGATGATGTTCAGCGTGGTGGTGCCCGTGCCGCCGACGAACTTCACGCGGACGAGCTCGCCGCCGTCGAGGTTGTAGGTGACGTCCTCGACGAAGTGGTCGATGGTCGGGAAGCCGGCGCCGCCGCCGGCCTCGATGTTGACGGTGGCGCCGTTGAAGGTGAAGGCGCCGCCGCCGGCATCGGGGAACATGCTTCCGCCGCTGAGCACGTTGACGGTGGCCCCGGGATTGGCGGCGAACCACGACTCGGCCGGCAGCGAGTCGGGCGGGATGTTGACGACCTGGGCGGCGGCGGCCGAGGCGAGACCGGCGGCGAGGGCGAACGCGATGGCGGGAGAGTGTCGCACGGTGGAGCTCCTTGTCTGGCGTGCCCCCCGACGTAGGGGCCTTCGATAAGGAGCGACGCCGGCAGGGCGTACTCACGCGGCCGGCGCGGATTGCCCGCAGTCGAACGGAACCTGGGCGCTGTGGGGGAGCCGGGGGCCCCGCGGCCACGGATTCTCGGATGTCCGCCCCGCGGCCGCCTACGGGCAGCCGGCGGCGAAGGCGTTCTGGAAGGCGAGGAAGTCGAAGAGCGTGAGGCTGCCGTCGCCGTCGAAGTCGGCGATGGGGTCGCCGGCGTCGAAGAGGTTCTGGAATGCGAGGAAGTCGAAGAGGGTGAGTTCGCCGTCGCCGTCGAGGTCGGCGGGGCATGGGTCCGCGAGGATGGCGCGGAACTCGACGAACTCCACCGAGAGCGCGTCGATGGGCCGCGGGCGGCCGGGCCGCCTCGGCTCGTTGTTGAGGCCGTAGAAGATCGCGCGGATCTCGGTGAAGTCGAATCCGGGCTCGAGGAACCAGTCGTCGTCGGTGAACAGCGTGCGGGTCACCGAGTCGCCGGCGGGCACGACGATGTCGGCGGCGGCGACGCGGCGCTCGACGGTGCCCGACGGGCCGTCGTCCTCGAGCCCGAGGCCGAAGACGAAGGACGCGCTCGCGTTGCGGAGCTCGAACTCGAAGCCGATGATGCCGAGGTCCGTGAAGCTGAGGCCGAGGCTCGCGCCCACGGCGCCGGCGTCGTTGGGATACTGGCCGGCGACGAGCGTGTCGGCGGCGTCGGGATCGTCGTAGAGCACGGCCCCCACGTCGCCGGTCGACGCGAAGTCCTCATCTTGCGTGAGCAGCGGCTGCGTCTCGAAGAAGATGGCCAGCAGCCCCTGGTCGCCCAGCAGCTCGTCGGTGTTGTCGTCGTCGAAGTCGTCGAGCAGGAGCGTGTCCTGGGCGGCGGCCGCGGCGGCGGCGACGAGCACGCAGGCGAGCGTGCGCCAAGGGCTGCGTGTCGTTGGCATGCTCTCTCTCCTGGCAGGCGGCAGATCCGCCGGGGTGTCCGAGGCTCCCTACGTGGGTTGGTGGATCCGTGTTGCGGCTCAGGGGCAGCCGGCGTCGAAGGCGTTCTGGAAGGCGAGGAAATCGAAGAGGGTGAGGTCGCCGTCGCCGTCGAAATCGGCGAGGGGGTCGCCCGTGGCGAAGAGGTTCTGGAAGGCGAGGAAGTCGAAGAGGGTGAGGTCGCCATCGAGATCGAGGTCGGCGATGGAGCAGCCCAGGGGGCGAAGCACCATGGGCAGCACCCGGCCATCGGCGTTGGTGCCATATGCGGCGACCCACCCGTCCGCATTGGCGGCGGTAGCGCTGATCCCGCCCGGCCACGCCTCGGCATCCATGATGCGCTCACGCAGCGAGATAAGTTGCCGATCGACCCAGAGCGCTGCCCAGTAGTTGCCGTCGTCGGCGTGCTGCACGCCTCCGACCAGGACTTCGGTCGTTCCAACGCCGTTCACCGTGCTGGCTAAGAATGGCCCCTGATCCAGAAGGTGCGGGCCATCGACGTCCCAGATCACCGCGCGAAGTGTGGCTCCTTCGACCGCAAAGCCACCGATCAGGCCGCCATCGGTGATCCCGCGAGGCTCTCGCCGGCCGGTGCCGCCGGGGATATCGGGGAGCACCTCGGGCTGGTCCGCGTACACCCCGGGGCCAGTTTGACGCCAGACGAGTCCCGTCTGGGGGATGGCCGTGGTCCAACCGATGATCGTGCCCTCATTGTTGATCTTCCACGGGATGACGCCGGTGCGGGGCAACTGAACGGGGGGGTTGTAGCCCGAAGGACCACGTGTCCACGCGTATCCGATGTCGATTCCTCCGCCCGACGTCCGGCCATTGGCCACAACCGTGCCGGCATCGTTGATGTCATGCCCATTGCTAAGCCTCAGGCCTATGGGCACCGGAAGTCGCACAAAATCGCTCGAACCCGGCGCCAGCACCGCAGCCAGGCCTGGTCGGCCAAAGGCGCCGGCTGCGACCCCGGTAGCGTCTAGTCCTTCGGTCCAGCTGCACACTCCAAACGGCTGAAACCCGCCGCTCGGCGTCCATATCCATGCCACGCCGCAGCCACCCGTCGAGCCGCGTCCAACAACGGCACCAGCGTCATTGATATCAAACGAGATCGAGCCAGTATCCCAGTTGGGATCATCACCCAGCACTTCGATCTCGTACATCGCTCCGATGGGTTGGCATACGGCTGTAGATGCACTACCGCACAAGACTGCAACCATGATCCGCATGCACGTTCTCCTGCTTTCTGGGTAGCGGTTCGGCCGGATTCCTCGCTACGCGTTGATCACCCGTCCCTCGCTCGCCAGGGCCGCCTCGTGCACGCTCTCGTGCATGGTGGGATGGGCGTGGACGGTGACGATGAGTTCCTCGCTGGTGGCCTCGAGGCGGCGGGCGAGGCTTAGTTCGGCGATGAGCTCGGTGGCCTGATCGCCCATGATGTGGGCACCGAGGATCTCGCCGCGGGGCAGGCCTCGGATGATCTTGCAGAAGCCGTCGGTGTGCGTGGTGGCGATGGCCTTGCCCAGCGCGCTGAAGGGGAACTTGCCGACCTGGTAGTCCTCGCCGGCCTTGAGGCCCTTCTCCTTGAGGGCCCGCTCGGAGTAGCCCACGCTGGCGACCTGCGGGTGGCAGTAGGTGCAGCCGGGGATGACCGAGTAGTCCATGGGGATGGGCTCGTGGTCGAGCTTGCCCTCCTTCCAGGCGAAGCGCTCGACGCAGAGGATGGCTTCTTCGCTGGCGACGTGGGCGAGCCAGGGCGGGCCGATGACGTCGCCGATGGCGTAGACGCCGTCGAGGTTGGTCTTGTAGTCGATGCGCTGCTCGCCGATGGCGTTGGGGTCGTAGTCGGTCTTGATGTGGTCCTTGACGGTCTCGAGGCCGAGCGTGTCGTCGAACAGGCCATCGAAGCGGCCCTTGACGCCGACGGCCAGCAGCAGGCGGTCGGCCTCGAGGGTCTCTGCCTTGCTGTCGTCCGCTTTGCCGTTCTTGAAGGGTGCGACGGTGACCTTGACGCCCTTGCCCTTGTGATCGACGGCGGTGGCGGCCATGCCGAGCTTGAAGTTGATGCCCGCCTTCTTGTAGAAGCGGAGCATCGCCTGGCAGACCTCGTCGTCCTCGACGGGCAGGATGCGGTCCATCATCTCGACGACGGTGACCTCGGTGCCGTAGGTGTGGTAGAAGTAGCCGAACTCCATGCCGATGGCGCCCGAGCCGATGACGACGAGCTTCTTGGGAAACTCCTGGTTGTACATCGCTTCGCGGGCGCCCCAGATCTTGTCGCTGTCGGCGAACTTGGCGAAGGGCAGCTCGCGGGCGATCGAGCCGGTGGCGATGATCACCTTGTCGGCGGTGATGGTCTCGCGGGGCTTGTCGGCGGGCGTGGCGGGCGCATCGGTGCGCTCCTCGAGGACCTCGCAGTCGTAGATCTCGATCTTCGCGGGGTCCTTGCCCTTGCGGGGCGCGACGATCTTGGCGCTGGCCTCGATGTGCTCGATCTTGTTCTTCTTGAGCAGGAAGCCCACGCCCTGGTTGAGCTTCTTGGCGACATCGCGGCTGCGGCCGATGACCTTCGACCAGTCGAAGTCGATCTTGCCGTTGATCTTCAGGCCCCAGTCTTCCTTCTCGTGGAGCTTCTCCATGAGCTCGGCGTTGGAGAGCAGCGCCTTGGAGGGGATGCAGCCCCAGTTGAGGCACACGCCGCCGAGCTTGGCGCGCTCGACGCACGCGACCTTGTAGCCGAGCTGGGCGGCGCGGATGGCGCCGACGTAGCCGCCCGGACCCGACCCGATCACCACGACATCGAAGTGCTTGTCCGCCACGCGTTGAGCCTTTCTGTGTTCGCTGTCCGTACGCATGCTGCCGCGTTCCGAACACGGCGAGCGGCAGTGTAGGAAGTGGGTTCGGCGGGGGGTCGCGGTGTTGGGGACGCTCGCGGGGCGACAGCGGGAGCGCCGAGGGCGTGCCGCAGAAAAGTGCGCCGCCGCTGGCGTGCGGCCCGGTCGCAATGCAGGCTTATAGGTGGAGGTGAACGATGAATCGCAGCGCAGGCGGCCGCGAGACGGCCGCGCTCGCCGGGTCGTTCCTTGCCGCCCTCACATCCGCACCCTCCGGCGCCCTTGCTCAGGGCGGTGGTGGGGCCGTGCTGGTGGCAACGGACTCGGCATTTGGATCGCCCCAGGTCTACCGCATCGACCCGCGCACCGGCGAGGTCCTCAGCCAGGAGCCGCTCACCGGCACCGGGGCGCTGGGGCCCACGCCGCTGTCCGGGTTGGTGCGGCTGGCCTCGGGCAAACTCGTGGGCTTCACGCCCAGCACCGACAACTCGGCCTACCGCATCGACGTGGAGACCGGCGCCGCCGTTCGGCTGGGCCCCCTGCGCCTCGGTGCGCGGGAGGGCGGGCTGACGCAGCGAGAGGACGGGACCATCATCGGCGCCAGCACGGGCTCGCCGCCGCGGCTATTCACGATGGACGCCGCGACGGGCCGGGCCCGCGCCGCGGCCACGCTCGATCGGCCGGCGGACATCTCGGGGCTGCTGACGCGCTCGGATGGCGCGATCATCGGGCTCGATCTCCGGCAGGACCCCGGGCCCGCGGAGATCATCGAGATCAACGCCGACACGGGCGCGACCGAGACGCTGGCGGTGATCGCCGCGGATGGTCCGCTTGCGAGCGTCGGAGGGATGACGTTGCTGGGCGGCGTGGGCTACTTCACGGTGGCCGGCGACGGCCTTGGTGCACGCGCCGAGCTGTGGAGCTTCGACCCGTTCACGGGCGACCAGCGGTTCATCGCGACGCTCGACGGCGTGGCGGCGATCACCGGTCTCGCGATCGCGCCGCCTCCGCCGTGCCGGGTGGACCTCGACGGCGACGGTCGCGCGACGTTCTTCGACGTGCTGCGGTACATGGAGCTGTTCGAGCTCCGCGATCCGCTGGCGGACGTGACGGGCGACGGGTCGATCGACCTGTTCGACTTCGTGGCGTTCCTCGACGCGATCGAGGCCGGTTGCTAACTTGATCTTGAGCGCTCCGTAGCGGCTTCCGGCCGCGCCGGAGCGAATCCGGCGGACCTGTGCGGACGCACGTGCTCCAATTGGAGCTGGGGGGCGCTCTAGTCGCGTTCGGGCTCGGCCGCGGGGCCGACGGTGATGGCGTTCTTGCCCTGCCGCTTGCTGTCCATGGCGCGGGCGTCGGCGACGCGGACGAGGTCGTCGGCGTCGAGGCCGTCCCACGGGAAGGTCGCCAGGCCGCCGGAGATCGTCAGCGAGCCGGGCGCGTCGTCGCCGAGCTTGGGGAAGCGCTGGGCGGCGATCTGCGCCTGGAAGCGGTGCGCCAGGTCGAGCACCGAGGTGGGGTGGTGGCTGCTGGGTTCTCGGGGGCCCTCGGGGTCGTCGAAGATGACGGCGAACTCGTCGCCGCCGATGCGGCAGACGGTATCGCTGGGGCGGATGACGCTGGCGATGAGCCGCACGGCCTCGACGAGGATCTCGTCGCCCGCGGCGTGCCCGTGCTCGTCGTTGTAACGCTTGAAGTTGTCGATGTCGAAGAGCAGCACGCTAACGTCGCGGCGTTCGTCGCGGGCGCGGTCGAGGGCGTCGCCGAGGACGCGCTCGAAGGCGCGGCGGTTGAGCGCGCCCGTCAGCGGATCGGTGGTCGCCTCGTGCTGCAGCGCGCGCTGGCGGCGCTCGAGCGAGAGCCACAGCCCAAGCCAGCCGGCGATGTCGGGCAGGCCGTCGGCGGCGGCGGGCGGCGCCGCGAGGACGCCGAAGCGTTCGCCGTCGTCGGGCGCGCGCACCTGCGCGGTCGCGACGCCCGGCCGGGGCGCCTCGAGCAGCTCTAGCTTCGCGCCGCCCAGGCGGCGGGCGGCGATCGCCAGGGCGGCCTCCAGCAGCGGCTGGCCGGCGAGCAGGCGGCCGACCAGCGCGGCGTCGTCCCGCGGGGCCGCGGGCTGCGGGGGCTGCTGCTGCAGCGCCGGCGATTGCTGCGTCGGTGCGGCGTGCGTTGCTGGTCGATGGGGCGGCGCCGGCGGCGTGCGCGTTGGACGGCCGCTGCGGGGGCGGCGGACCATGCGAGCGGCGTGCTCGGGATCGTCGGCGTCCAGCCAGCCGTCGTAGGCATCGGCCAGGGCGCCCTTGTCGGTCAGCGGGCGGCCGACGGCGAACACGCTGACGCCGCGGTCGAGCCGGCGGAGGGCCTCGACGAGGCGCCCGGCGCGGGGCACGAGCGGGTCGACGTCGATGGCCTCGCCGATGACCACGACGCGGCCGCCGGCGTGGGCCTGGGTGCGCGCGATCTCGCCCAGGGCGTCGACGCCGCTGCGGACCGCCACGACCCGCTCGCCGCGGAGGGCGGCCTCCAGCCCGGTCTTGCCGACGAGCACGATGCGGCGGGCGTCGTCGCCGCCCGCGGCGTTGCCGTTGGCGTGGGCGGCGTCGTTCGATCGGTCTGGTGCGGGCGCGTCGGCCACGTCGGGCTATCTCCCGGGCCGGTCGGCGAGCAGGAGCGAGAGCTCCTCGGCGCTGAGCAGGGCCGACGCCGGCCGGTCGTCGTCCTCCCCGTTCTCCCGGGTGTCCCCGAGCGGCGGTTGCTCGGCGGCCGCTGCGTGGCCGTCGGGCGTGCCGGTGGCGGCTCCCGGAGCGTGCCCCTCCGCGGCGTGGGCGGCGCCGTTCTCGGTGTCGGCGCCGTTGCTCGACTCGTGCGGCGGCGGGATGGCGCCGGCGAGATCGCGGAGGTTGCGTCCGGGGGGCTGCCCCTGTGCTTCGGTTCGGACGAAGACGGTCGCCAGTTCGCGCCGGTTGGCGTGATCGAGGGCGGGATCGGCCCGCTCGTCGTACCGCCAGACCGCGGCGTGGGGCCGGTAACGCGCCAGGGCGTCCATCACCAGGCCCGCCACGTCCAGCCGGGTGGGGTCGACGAGCACGAGTGCGGCAAACTGGGCGTCGTCGTGGTGCCCGAGCAGCTCGGCCAGGGCCGCGTAGCCGTCCTGCACGCCGGCCCAGGCCATGCCCCGACGCTCCAGCGAGGCGACCAGCGGCGTGGGCGGCGGCGCCCCCGCGGGCGTCCACAGCACGCATCGGGCGCGGGCGGACGCATCCCTCGGCGGCGCCGGCGATCCGGGCCGCGGTTGGCTTGCGTGTGCGGACGGCATCCGCGAAGTATAACGAACAATCCCGGGGCCGCCGACGCGATTCAGCGGGCGGCGTCGGCGAGGGCCCGGGCGCAGGCGTGCGCGCCATCGGCCCGGGGCATGGCCCGCAGCGCCGCCGCCATGGCCTCCCGCCGGGCGGGGTCCCGCGCCAGATCGGCGAGCACCGGGGCAAGGGCTGCGAGGTTGGCCGCGGGATCGATGTGGTCGGCCTGGAGCAGCGCGCCGCTGGCGTCGATCAGGGGCTGCGCGTTGCGGGCCTGGTGGCGGTCGGCGTGGTGGGGGTAGGGCAGGAAGATGGCGGGTACGGCGTTGGCGCGGGCTTCGGCGACGCCGCCCGCGCCCGCGCGGCTGATCGCCAGGCTCGCCGCGCCCCACGCCGGCCCGATGGGCGCCAGCCGATCGCGGACCAGCGCCGGAACGCTCGCCCGCTCGTACGCGTCGGCGAGCCGATTGGCGGCGTCGGCCGAGCCCGCCAGGTGCACCACCTGCCAGCCCGAGAGCAGTTCGGGCTGCTCGTCGCACAGGCGGACGAGCACATCGTTGATGGTGCGGGCCCCCTGGCTGCCGCCGACGACCAGCAGCGTGGGCGGATCGGGATCGAGGCCGAGCAGTTCGCGGCAGCCTCGGGTGTCGGCGGGCGCGATTGCGGCGGCGCCGACGATCGGGCCGACGGCCTGCCAGCCCGGCGGTGCGTCGGCCTGCGCGACCAGGCGGCGCTCCGCGCGGCGGGCCACGTAGCGGTTGGCGCGGCCGATGGCGGCGTCCAGGCTCACCAGCACCAGCGGCACCCGCTCGACGCGGGCCGCCTGCGCCGCGGGCGGCGAGACGTAGCCGCCGGTGGACAGCGCCACCACCCGCTCGCAGCCGTCCTTCAGCTCGCGGAGCGCGCGGCGGCTCTCGCGGACCGAGACGCCCCACCCGCCGACGAAGCGCGCGAGCCTCAACGGCTGCAGCGCCGGCGGGCGGGCCCGCAGCGGCCGGCGGTCGGCGGGCCGGCCGAAGACCTCGACGCGGTCGAGCGCGTCGCGGTCGGCGTCGCGGTCCCCGGTCAGGAAGACGGCCCGCGCCGCGGGCTCGATGTGTTCGAGCGCGCCGGCAACGGCGAGCGCGGGATGGATGTGGCCGCCGCTGCCCCCACCCAGGAAGGCGACGCCCAGCCGCACGCGTCCGGTCACGCGACGACCTCGGCGGGATGGGTCCGGCGTCGGGATCGCGGTCGGCGTGGTGGCCGGGGCTCGACGATGGCGCGCGGCGTCGGGGCGTGCGAGGCTCTTCGTGGGGCTTCTTCGCCCGCGGCCGCGCGCGCCTGGCGGCGGTCCATCGCGACCAGCAGCCCGAGGGATGCGCCCGTGAGCACCCAGCCCGTGCCGCCCGCGCTGACCAGCGGCAGGGCGATGCCCTTGGTCGGTCCGAGCCCCGCGACGACGCTGAGGTTCATGAGCGCCTGCATCGCGACGGTGCCGGCGATGCCCAGGGCGACGAGCCGCGCGACGGGGCCCTGCTCGCCCCGCACGACGCCGACGCAGGCCCAGATCAGCAGGCCGAAGAGCCCCAGCACCATGGCGGCACCGACGATGCCGAGTTCCTCGCAGATGATGGCGAAAAGGAAGTCGGTAGTGTCCTCGGGCAGGTAGCCCAGCTTGTGCAGGCCGTTGCCCAGGCCGCGGCCCGTGCCCTCGCCGCCGGCGATGGCCGCCAGCGACTGGATCATGTGGTAGCCGCCGTCGCGGGGGCTGGCCCACGGATCGAGGAAGCTGGTGATCCGCTCCATGCGGTAGGGGCTGGTGCGGACCGCCTGCCACGCGCCGGCGACCGCGAGCGTCGCGAGTGCGCCCAGGTGCCACCAGCGCATGCCGCCGGCAAAGAGCACCAGGCCGCAGGCGGCGGCGATGAGCACCGCGGTGCCCAGATCCTCGAGCACGATGAGCCCGCAGGCCGTCCCGATGGCGACGCCCGCCGGCAGCAGCCCGCGGCCCAGGTCCCGAAGCCGCGTCCCGCAGGCGGCGGCGTACGCGGCGATGGCGGCGGGCAGCACCCACTTGGTCAGCTCGCTGGGCTGGAACGAGGCCGTTCCCAGCACCGGCGCGGGCACCTCGATCCAGCGGGCCGCGCCCTTGGCCTCCCGCTGCAGCCCGGGCACGTACACGAGCGCCAGCACCGCCAGCAGCGCGAGCGTCACGCCCGCGAGCACGAGCGCGGGCCGCCGGACGTCGGCCAGCTGGTCCAGCCGCCGGAGCAGCCCCGCGGGCGTCGACGCCGCGATCGCCGTCGCCAGGAGCGCGAGCGCCGCGTAGATCGCCGGCCGGGAGGTCGCAACATCCAGCAGCGCGTCGGCCAGCGCGGGGTCATCGGGCGCGGGCGTCTCGGGGACCACGAGGTCGGCCGCGCCCACGCTGAAGTCCAGCGGCTCGGGCCTGGGGATGGGGTCGACGTTCATGCCCGCCGACTGCACCATGACCAGGCCCACGCCCAGCAGCGAGAGCACGCACAGCAGGATGGTCCAGCCCGGGCGCACCGCAGCGTGCTATCGGAAGGCGGGCGGCCCGGCGTGCAGAAGCGATGCGCCCTATAGCAAGCCGAATGATCTCGTAGCACCTCGGGGTGCATCCGGGCAGGCCCAACCCCGCAGGATTTACTCCTGCGCGGGGTCGGCGAGCGAGCTGTGCGGCCGGAGGCCGCTACGGAGCGATCGAGGTTGCGCTAGGCGGCCTCGTCCTGGTCGAGCTGGCGGATGCAGGCGTCCCAGGCGGCGGCGTCGATGTCGTAGTGCCGCCGCAGCCCCGCGGCGAGCTGGTCCTCGTCGCACAGCGCCAGCGTGCACTCGGCCCCGAAGGTGGCCGACGCGAACCGCAGCGCCCGCGGCAGCTCCTGCCGGGTGGTGCACAGCACGAGGTTGCGGCCGGCGTAGCGGATGGGCACCACGCGGAACTGCGCGGCCTGGCGGCCCGACAGCACGCACAGCACGTGCTCGGGGATGTCCATGGCGGCGGGGTCGACCCACTCGGCCAGCTCGCCGTATTGCTCGGCCCAGACGTCCTCGATCTCGGCCTGCGAGACGCCGAGCATCGACTCGGCCAGTTCGCCGAAGGGCCGGCTCGTGCCCCGCTGGGCCTGGAGGACGTGGTCGCGCTGCCGCTCGGTCAGCACGCCGCGATCGACGAGGATCTGGCCCATCGGCTTGGACACGCGGCTCCTCCCTCGCTCCCGCCCCCTTCGGCGGACCTTCCGGCGGCTCGGCCCGGGCGGCATCCGCTCGGACGCCGCTCCCGGCTGCTTCCAGCTGGGCATCGGCCGCGCGGGTGGCCCGCTGGACGAGGCCGCGGGCCGCCCGCGCGGGCCGTGCGGCCTGGGCGAGCGGTGTGGATCGGCCGGCCCGCGTCGGCGGGTTCTCGGATGGGAGCGGGATCGGCAGGGGTCGGGCGAGGTCGAGGGCGATCAGGCCGGCATCGGCTCGATGGTCGCCGTCAGGCCCCGGGCCCGGATGCGGTCGCGGTAGAGCTCGGCCCGCTCCTGGTGGGTCACCATGACCTGGGCCATGCCCCGCATGTGGGCCTCGAGCATGATGCGGGTCGCCCGCCGGCGGGGCAGCGGCGTCGCCTCCACCAGGCTCTCGACGACGTAGAGCATGTCGATGTTGTCGTCGTCGTGCAGCAGCACCTGGTAGGGCGGCAGCCTGTCGGTCTTCGGGTCGGCCGGCTTCGGCCGTGCGGGGGCCCTGCGTTCCCGCTCGGGCGGGGCCTCGGTCGCGGTCGCGGCTCCCTCGCCGTCGGACTGCGGGGGCGACTCCGGCGCGTCTTCGGCCTGGGTGCTGGCATCGGGAGGGAGGGCCGATTCGGACATCACCATAGAGTAGCGTATCGATGGCCGGCGGCTTCTAGTTCCGATCATCGAGAACCCGTCCTCGATGCCAGAAATCGGATCTGAGAGCGTAAGAGGGGGGTCGAAGCGGCCTTGGTGACGCCTACTTGCCGATGCAGAAGCTCGCGAATATGCGTCCTATAACATCATCGGCCGACACCGCCCCGCCCAGCTCGCCCAGGGCGTCGAGGGCGGCCCGCATGCCGGCGGCCGCCAGCTCGGTCTCGATCGGCCCCTCGCCCGCGATCAGGCCCAGGGCGTCATCCAACGCGGCCATTGCGCGGCCAACGAGGGCGGCGTGCCGGGGCAGCAGGCCGGCGTCCCGGGCGCTGCGGGCGTCGGCGATGGTCTCGGCGATGGCGGATCGCAGCCGATCGAGGTTCAGCCCTGTCGCGGCGCTGACGGATAGGGCACCGCTCCCCGTCGCCTCGGCGAGGTCGAGATCCGCCTTGGTGCGCACCGGGATCATGCCGGTGGCGCCCGGCGGCGGGGCCTTGGGATCGCAGGTGAGCACGAGGTCGGCCCGGCCCAGGGCGTCCTCGATCACGCGGCGGAGGGTGTCCGCCTCGCCGGCGTCCAGGAGCTCCCCATCGTCGGCGGTGCCGGGCAGGTCGCACAGATCGACGGCCATCGTGGCTCCGGCTGGCGTCGGCAGCTCGAGCGGTTCGATGATGGCGTCGCGTGTGGCGTGCGGACGCGGGGAGTCCATGCCCCGGCGGCGGCCGAGCAGCGCGTTGAACAGGCTGGTCTTGCCGGCGTTGGGCGGGCCGGCGAGCACGACCAGCGGCCTGCCCGAGCTGGTGGCGCGGGTCGCCTTCGCGGGCCGCTGCGTGGCCAGCGTGTCGCGGATCGACCGCAGGCGATCGCGGAGGTCGGCCGCGGCGATGGGCTCGACGTGTTCCTCGTCGGCGAAGTCGGCGGCGACCTCGACCAGGGCGAGGGCCGACGCGAGTTCGTCGGTGAGCCGCGCGTAGAGCCCGCCGGCGGCGCCCGAGAGCAGCCGCTCGGAAGCGTCCAGTTCGGCGCGCGAATCGGCGGCGATGCGGGCGGCGACGCCCTCGGCCTGCTGCAGCGTGAGGCGGCCGTGGAGGTAGGCCCGCGCGGTGAACTCGCCGGGTTCGGCCAGCCGCACCGAGTCGTGCGCGAGCAGCGCCGCCAGGACCATCTCGACGAGCGTGGGCGAGCCCGGCGGCAGCAGCTCGACGGTGTCCTCGCCGGTGTAGGACCGCGGGCCCGGCAGCCGGACGGCCAGGGTCGGCAGCTCGCCCGCGCGCAGCCGCAGGCGGATTGGCCCGACGCCGCGGGTCCGCTCGATGGGCGCGGCGGCGATGGCGTCGATGGCATCGAACGCGTGCGCGCCCGAGACGCGGAGGAGTGCACGCTCGCTCGCGGCCATGGACGTGGCGCAGGCGGCGATGGTGGCCGAGGTGTCCACGCGCGTCGACGCCTATGGGCGTCCGCGTCCCCGGCGGCGCTGCTGGTTGTGCTTGCGTCGTGCGCCGAGTGCGCCCGAGGTGGGCCCCTTGGCATCGGCGACGCCCCGGGCCTCCTGGATCATCCGCTGGCGTTCCTCGGCCCGGGAGATGAGCCTCTGGAGCATGCCGGGCTTGCCGGGATCGCGCTTCGGCGTCTCGAGCAGGTCGTTCTTGTTGATGTGGGCTCGGATCCAGCGACTCTCGACGATGCCGAGCACCGAGTTGGAGATGAAGTAGATCGTCAGCCCGCTGG
This sequence comes from Planctomycetota bacterium, assembly GCA_039819165.1. Classification (NCBI taxonomy): domain Bacteria; kingdom Pseudomonadati; phylum Planctomycetota; species Planctomycetota bacterium. The sequence goes on along the minus strand of JBCBSM010000001.1, from coordinate 2,040,527 downwards.
GCGCGGTGTACATGAAGATGGGGAACATGACCACCATCATGAACTTGATCATCTTCTGCTGGGCCTGCTGCTCGGGCGAGAGCGTCGCGGTCTGCGGCGGCATCATGTACTTCTGCTGGATGAAGAACACGACGCCCAGCAGCAGGGGCAGCACGTTGATGGCGGTGATCGTGCCGTAGAGCCCGCCGATGAGCGGCGGCGTGAAGTGCCACGATGCGGGCAGCGGGATGGCGGCGTCGGGGCGGGCCAGGTCGGCCAGGAACTGCCAGTTGCCGAGCATCTGGAAGACGCCGAAGAAGGCGGCCTCGTGCCGCAACTCGATGGCGAAGAAGAGGCTGGCGTACAGGGCGATCCACACGGGCGTCTGCATGAACATGGGCAGGCAGCCCAGCAGGCCCGCGGGGTTGACGCCCTCCTCGCGCCAGAGCTTGGCCATCTCGGCCTGCATCCGCTTGGGGTCGCCCTTGTACTTCTCCTGGATCTTCTTCTGCTTGGGGGCCATCTGCTGCATCTGGTGGCTGAACCGCTGCACGCGGATCTGGCTCCACCGCGTCACCGGGTGCAGGATGCCGCGGACGATGAATACCAGCAGGATGATCGCCAGCGCCCAGTCGTGGGCGATGTAGTCGTGCAGCACGTCGAGCAGCCCGATGAGGGCGTGCGCCAGCCACTGGAAGGTGCAGACGGCGCACGGCCCGCCGAAGCTGTACTGCACGAGGCTCGAGAGCTGGGCGGCGGCGGCGGCGGGCTGGTCGCTGATGATCTCGCGGGAGAGCGGGCCGGCGTAGATGCCCGATTCCGTGGTCGCGGTCCGCCCGGGCGGGATGGCCTGCGCACTCGAGACGAGCTGGATGCCCATCGTGTTGGCCTTGAGAACTGCACCGGGATCGAGCATCACGCGGTTGACGCGATCGACGCCGTCGAGCACCGGCGCGGGCGCCGAGCCGTTGGCGAGGCCGAAGACCGCGACGCCGAAGTAGCGGTTCTTGACGCCGGTCCAGACCAGCTCGTAGCCCTGCTTGGTGGCGGCGTCGTTGGGCCACAGCCTCGCGACGGGCGCGTAGCGCAGGGCGACCTTGTCGCGGGAGCCGGCGGCCCTATCGCGGCTGGCGATGTACTCCTGGCCCGCGACGAAGCCCGGCGCGTTGGGCGCGGCGTAGCCGAAGCGGAAGCGGCGGATGTCGCCGCCGTAGTTCGTCGCGCCGCCGTAGGGCGCCAGCTCGACGGGGCCGAAGGTGGTCCACCGCACGTCGAGGGGCTCGTCGGTCAGGTTCTCGGCGGCCTGCGTGAGGGTGAGGACGTAGCCGTCGAGCGCGTAGGTGCGGGTGAGGCGGACGACGGCGTTTGCGTCGGCGTCCTCGATGATTGCCTCGAAGTCGCCCGGCGCGCGCTCTCGCCAGGCGGGGCGGTCGCCCGCGGTGAAGACCGGCACGCGGGCGCCGCCGACGGCGACCTCGACGGCGGCGAAGGGCACGAGCCGCCGCGCGCCGCCGCTGGCCAGGGGCTGGACGGCCTCCTCCTGGACGATGACGCGTTCGGTGCCGCCGATCTCGATGCGGTAGCCGGCCAGGCGGATCCGCTCGACGCCCGCGCCGCGGAGCGAGAAGGTGACCTCCATCTGGTCGGCGCTGGGGTCGAGGCCGCCCAGCGGGGTGTAGGTCCACGTGCTGGGGTCGCCCTCGACGGGGCGGACGCGGAGCGTGCGCGCGGGTGGTTGGTCGCCCGCGGCATCCGTTGGTGCGTCCGCACCCGCATCGGCCGGGCCGTCAACCGGCTCGTCGGCCGCAATGTCGGATTGGTCGTCGGCGGGCTGCGGCCCCGGCTCGTCGTCGATCGACTCGGCGGCGTCCGCGGGTGCTCCGGTCGGCGTTTCGGCCGGGGGATCGGCAGCCTGTCCGTCCGGCTGCTGCGGCTGGGTCTGGCCCTGGCCCGTGATCAGGGGCCACGCGATGATCAGCCCGCCCAGCAGCAGCAGGACGACGGGCAGCAGGATCCGGGGCGCTCGGCTTGGGGCGTCGGCCATACAGGAAGATAGGGGTGGGGCGACCTAGTCACCCGCGAAGAGGCGATCTCCCAGGTAGTCATCGAGCTCGGCGATGGCCTTGATGCGGTTGGCGGCCTGGGCGACGTCGTACTCCACGCGGAAGAACTCGACGCGGTCCTCGTGCAGGACGGCATAGCTGGCACGGGGATCCTTGTCGCGGGGCTGGCCGACCGAGCCGACGTTCACGATGATCTTCTCGCCCTCGCGGAGCTTGAAGCCGTCGGTGCCCAGCTCGCTGGGTGGGTAGAAGTCGGGCTCATCGGTAAAGACCCCCGGCACGTGGGTGTGGCCGACGATGCAGGCGGCCTCGATCCGCTCGAAGATGGCCTCGAGCTTCTCGGGCGACTCGCGGGTGTCCTTATCGAAGATGTACTCGTTGATGGGCCGCCTGGGCGAGCCGTGGACGGCCAGCAGGGGCACCCGCAGGCCCGTGTCGGTGTCGACCACGCGGACGCGGAGGCGGCCCAGGTAGTCGTAGCGTTCGGCCCGCTTGGCCTCGTCGGGCTCGGCGTCGAACTGCTCGCGGGTCCAGTAGGCGGCGGCGGCGGCGATGGGGTTGAAGCTCGTGGGCTCGTAGAGCACCGCGAAGTCGTGGTTGCCCATGAGCGACCAGGCGCACTTCTCGCGGACCAGGTCGACGCACTCGAGCGGATCGGGCCCGTAGCCGACGATATCGCCCAGGCAGACGATCCGGTCGATGCCCCGCTTGTCGATGTCCGCGAGGACGGCGTGCAGCGCGGTCGCGTTGGCGTGCATGTCGCTGATGACGGCGGTGGGCAACGAACGCTCCCGGCGGGGCAAGATCCCCGAAGCACAGACGAGCCGAAGAACAGGCGAGGCCGCACGCACCTGCCGCGACCCGGGCGACGCAGGCGGAGAGTGTACCGATCTGAGCAGCCGCGGGCCATGCGTGGCGCGGGGTCGCCCGCCCGCTCTCCCGGGGGCCGCGGCCCGCCGCGCGATCCTGCCAGAACGGCGGGTGATTGGGCACAGGCGGCCCGGGCTTGCAGCCGATATCTGGGCCAGCCTGCGCTCGCGGCGTGCGCCGCCGGTGTCGGTGCCGCGGCGTCCGGCCCAGTGGTTGCATGCCCGGTTTCGCGAGCGAGGGTCCGCCGGTGGCCGCCGGCGGTCCCGTGATGATTGGTGTTTGCACGGGCGTGCCGGCCGGACCGGTCGCTTGGCAGGCCGGATGCGTGCCGCGGCGTCCCCCAGCGGGCGGCGTGGACCAGAGATAGAAGGAACGCCCATGCCCGCGTCAGCCGTTTCCTACCAGCGCACGCGCGAGATGACGATCGACGAGCTGCTGCTCGAGAATCGGGTGGTCTTCCTGATCGGGGAGATCAACTTCGCCTCGGCCGCCCGGGTGATGATGCAGATGCTCTACCTGGAGGACCAGAAGCGGGGCCAGCAGATCAACTTCTACATCAACAGCCCGGGCGGGGCCGTCGACGACACGCTGGCGATCTACGACACGATGCAGTTCCTCTCCAGCCCGGTGGCGACGTACTGCATAGGGCGGGCCTACTCGGGCGGCGCGGTGCTGCTGACCGCCGGCGCCGAGGGCAAGCGGTACATCCTGCCGCACGCCAAGGTGATGATCCACCAGCCCTACGGCGGGGTGACGGGCCAGGCCGAGGACATCCGCCTGCAGGCCGAGCAGATCATCAAGAGCAAGCGGGCGCTCATCGACATCCTGGCGCGGCACACCGGGCAGAGTGCCGACCAGGTGCAGCAGGACAGCGAGCGGGACAAGTACTTCGACGCGCAAGAGGCCAAGGCCTACGGCCTGGTGGACGAGGTGCTGCAATCCGACAAGAAGAAGGCCGCCGGCTGAGCCGCGCCGCGTACGTACGCCGATCCCGCACACACGCAGACCGCCGAGCGCGACGCAGACTGGAGAGGACCGCATGAGCGCCGAATCGAACTACCTCGTCCCGATCGTCATCGAGAAGACCGGCCGCGGCGAGCGGTCGTACGACATCTACAGCCGCCTGCTGAAGGACCGCATCATCTTCCTTGGTGGACCCGTGGGCGACGAGATGGCCAACCTGATCATCGCCCAGCTGCTGTTCCTGGCCAACGAGGACCCCGACCAGGACGTGCACGTCTACGTCAACTCGCCGGGTGGCAGCGTCACCAGCGGGCTTGGCATCATCGACACGATGAACTTCATCGGCTGCGACGTGTGCACCTACATCATCGGGCAGGCCGCCAGCATGGGCTCGATCATCGCCGCCAGCGGCACCAAGGGCAAACGCTACGCCCTGCGCAACAGCCGCAACCTGATGCACCAGCCCCTCATCGGCGGCGTCATGGAGGGCCAGGCCACCGACCTGGAGATCGAGGCCAAGGAGATCATCCGGCTGCGGGAGCGGCTCTACGAGATCTACGCCGCGGCCACCGGGCAGGACGCCGCCAAGATCGAGCGCGACTGCGACCGCAACCTGTGGCTGGACGACAAGGAGATGCTCGACTACGGGCTGGTCGACTCCATCCTCGAGGACATGCCCCAGCACGCGCACGAGAGCACCGACAGCTAGCGCATCCTTGATCGCTCCGTAGCGACCGTCCGGCCGCTCACTCGCTCTCGTACGGCCGCGCCGGAGTCAATCCGGCGGGCCTGGGCGGACGCCCGCACTGCGTCTGGCTGGAATCGGCTCTACTTCGACGCGTCGGGCTCGAGTAGTGCCAGGGTGAAGTAGCCCCGGCGATCGGTCCACGCATCGGCGACGCGGAGGCCGGCGGTCGCCGCAAGGTCGGCGATCCGGGTGTCGTCGTACTTGTACGAGCTCTCGTTCCAGATGGTCTCGTCCTGCTCGAAGCGGAAGGTGCGGCCCGCGACCTCGACCTGGTGAGCGGTCTTGGCGACGAGGTGCATCTCGATGCATCGCTCCCGCTCGTTCCACGACGCGCGGTAGGCGAACAGCTCGCGGTCGAAGTCGCCCCCCAGCTCACGGTTGATGCGATCGAGCAGGTTGAGCTCGAACTCGGCGGTGACGCCCGCGGCGTCGTCGTAGGCGGGCACGAGCACCGACAGGTCCTTGATGCGGTCGAAGCCCACGAGCAGGGCGCCGTCGCCGCCCGCGAGCTCGGCCAGCACCGCCAGCAGCTCCTGCTGCGCGAGGGGGAGGAAGTTGCCGATCGTCGAGCCGGGGAAGAAGACCAGCCGGGGCCGGAGGCACGCGACGGCGTCGGGCACCTCGATATGGTGGGTGAAGTCGGCCCACAGCGGGATGACGCGGATGCCCGCGAAGTGCTCGTTGAGCCGATGCGCGACGGCGCGGAGCTGGTCCTTGGCGATGTCGACCGGGACGTAGGCGGCGGGTTTCTCGAGCGCCCCCAGCAGCAGGCGAACCTTGTCTCCCGCGCCGCTGCCGGGCTCCACGATGGTGGCGCCCGGGCCGATGCGCCGCGCGATGTCCGCGCCGTGCCGCTCCAGCAGGTCCATCTCGGTAGAGGTGGGGTAGTACTCGGGCTGCCGCGTGATCCGCTCGAAGAGCTCCGCTCCGCGGGCGTCGTAGAGGTACTTGCTGGGGATGGCCTTCTGCGGCCTGGCGAGGCCGGCGAGCACGTCGACGCGGAAGGCCTCCAGTTCGGCCTCGCGGCCCCCGGCTTCCTTGCCGGCGGGCTCGTCGGCCTCGGGCGCAATGTCGAGAACGACGGCCTGGCGCGGGGCCAGGTCCGCCGCGTTGTCGGCGGGCTTGGTGGTCAATGCGTGTCCTTCGCGAGTCGGATGCCCGAGAACTGCCACCGCTTGGTGGGATGGAAGAAGTTGCGGTACGTGGGGCGGATGTGGCTCGCGGGCGTGGCGCACGATCCGCCCCGCAGCACGTACTGCGAGCTCATGAACTTGCCGTTGTACTCGCCCAGCGCGCCCGCCTCAGGCGCGTAGCCGGGGTAGGGGTCGTACCCGCTGCGGGTCCACTCCCAGACGGTGCCGAAGAGCCCGTGCAGCGCGGCGTCGGCGGGCGTTGCGGCCCTGGGGTGCAGCCAGCCGGACTCGAGCATCTGGCCCTGCGCGACCATGTGGCGCCAGTCGGCGCTGGTCCGTTCCGCGGCGCGGAGGCAGGCGGCCTCCCATTCGGACTCGGTGGGCAGCCGCGCGCCCGCCCAGCGCGCGAAGGCCTCGGCCTCGAAGAAGCCCACGTTGGTCACGGGCTCGTCGGCGTCCACGGGCCGCTCGCCGTGCAGCGTGGACACGAGCCACTGGTCGCCGTCGCGGCGCCAGTACATGGGCGCCTCCCAGCCGTGCGCGCGGACGGCGGCGGCGCCCTCGTCGAGCCAGAGGTCCTCGCGGGCGTAGCCGCCGTCGGCCATGAAGGCGAGGTACTCGCCGCAGGTGACATGGCGGGACGCCAGCGCGAAGGGCCGCAGGAACACCTTGTGCGCGGGCTGCTCGTTGTCGTAGCAGAAGCCCGTGCCGTCGTAGCCCACCCACAGCAGGCCGGCCTCGAACTCGTCCCACTCCAGCGGCGCGGCGAGGGTCGTCGGCGGGCAGGGGTCGGCGTCGTAGGGCGCCTGCAGCGGGCCGCACCACAGCGCGTGCCGCACGTCTGTCAGCAGCAATTCCTGGTGCTGCTGCTCGTGGTTCAGGCCGATGCGCGTGATGCGCGCGGCTTCCTCGGGCAGCGCATCGCGCGAGAGCAACTCGAGCATGCGCTCGTCGACGACGCGGCGGTACTCGAGCACGCGGTCGAGCGAGGGCCGGGTGATCATGCCCCGCTCGGCGCGGGGCTGGCGGTCGCCCACGCGGGTGTAGTAGCTGTTGAAGATGTAGGGGAAGCACGCGTCGAAGGACTCGGCCTGCCGCGTGAAGCGGCGCAGCACGAACTGCTCGAAGAACCAAGTGGTGTGCCCCAGGTGCCACTTGACCGGGGAGGCATCGGTCATGGACTGGACGACACAGTCCTCGGGCGTGAGCGGGGCACGCAGTGCGTCGGTGGTCCGCCGGACCGCGAGGTAGCGGTCGGCGAGCGACGCGCCGGCGAGCGGCTGCGTCGCGATGGTCATGGCCACGACTGCTCCCTTCCGGCGTGGGCCTTCGCCGCAGCCTAGGGGGCGGCATGCCCCAAGTCGCGTGCGCCCATGGAAAAGCGGGGCCGCGGCGTGTTCCGAGAATACCGGGCGCGTGCGCTAGCCAGCACGCGTTGCGCGCAATCCCCGTGGCACGAGCACGAACTCGAGCGCATCGAGGAGCAGCGTGAGCACGATGGCCATGAGCGCCGCGGGCACGAGGCCCTCGAGGATCAGGCCGGCGTCGTCGCGGCGAATCCCCGCGAAGATCGGCTCGCCGTAGCCGCCCGCGGCGACGAACCCCCCGAGCGTCGCCGTGCCGACGTTGATGACGATCGCCGTCTTGATGCCCGCGAGGATCGACGGCAGCGCGAGCGGCAGCTCGACGTCGAGCAGCGTCCAGGGCCGCGGCAGCCCGAGCGACTGCGCGCTATCGCGCACCGCGCGGGGGATCTGCACGAGTCCGGCGTGCGTGTTGCGCACGATGGGCAGCAAGCTGTAGAGGAACAGCGCGACGATCGCAGGGAACTGGTTGGCCATCGCCAGCAGGCTGACGAGCAGCGCGAGGATGGCGATGCTCGGGATCGTCTGCAGCAGCCCGCTGGCGCCGAGCACGATCTGGCCGACCAGCCGGCTGCGCGCGGCGAGCACGCCCAGCGGCACGGCGAGCGCGATGGCGGCGAGCATCGACGCGGCCACCATGACCGCGTGCTCGCGGGTGGTCTCGAGCAGCCGTGCGGTGCGCGACTCGGCCGGCGCGCCCGCCGGGTCGCGGGTCTCGTCCAGCAGTTCCGCGAGGAAGCCGCGGGCGACGACGGACTCCTCGACGCCGTCGATCTCGGTGCGGGCGTTCAGCCGCACCATCGCCGCCTCGTCCAGGATGCCGGTCATGGCGTGCAACGCCGCCACCATCTCGGGCCTTCGGCGTTCCAGGTCGGCGTTGTAGAGCCAGACCGCGTCGTAGCGGGGGAAGTGGCCCCGGTCGTCCTCGAGCACGACCAGGCCCAGCGCCGCGATCTTGGCGTCGGTGGTGTATAGCTCCTTGGCGTCGATGGCGCCCGATGCCAGCGCGCGGTACGCCAGGTCGTGGTCCAGGCCCTTCACGTCGGCCTGCGGGAGGCCGTAGGCCCCGCGGAGCGCGCCCCACCCATCTTCTCGCTCGATGAACTCGTTGGTGAAGCCGAGGGTGAGGTCCGGGTGGTTGCGCAGGTCGCTGGTGGTGCGCAGGCCCAGCCGCCGGGCGGTCTCGGGCATGACGCCGATGGCGTAGGTGTTGTTGAAGCCGATGGGCTCGGTCATCGCCAGGCTGGCCTCGGCGAGCGCGGCGCGGAGGTCGTCCATGGACTCGATGTCGCGATCGGCGAAGATCTCCTGCGCCAGCGTGCCGGTGTACTCGGCGTAGACGTCGACGGCGCCGCTGCGGACGGCCTCGTACACCAGCCGCGTGCCGCGGATGGATGCCTTGTGCTCGGTGGTGAGCCCGGCGCGGCGGGCCCGTTCGGCGGCGATCTCGCCCAGGATCACGCTCTCGGTGAAGCTCTTGGAGCCCACCACGACATCCGGACGCACCAGCGCCGCACGCAGCCCAACGGCGGCGAGCACCCCGGCGGTGACTACCACGAAGGCCAGCACGATCCAGGCCGCCCATCGACGCATCAGCCCGGCCTCGCTAGCTCGTGGATCTTCCGCTGCGCCGTCACGAAGGCGCGGACGAAGGGCGTCGCGGGCGAGCCGAGCAGTTCGGCGTGGCGGCCGTCCTGCACGATGCGGCCCTCGTGCAGCAGCACCACCCTGCGGGCGAGGTAGTGCGCCTCGGCCAGGTCGTGCGTGACGAGCACCACCGTCTTGTTCAGGCGGGCGAACAGGTCGCGGAGCTCGTCCTGCAGGTCGGCCCGGATCATCGGGTCGAGGGCGCCGAGGGGCTCGTCGAGCAGCAGCGCCTCGGGGTCCATCGCGAGCGCCCGCATGAGCGCCACGCGCTGCCGCTGCCCGCCGCTGAGCTCCTGCGGGTAGCGGTCGAGCAGGTCGGCGTCGAAGCGGGCGATCTCGGCGAGGGCCTCGGCCCGCGCGCGGGCGCGGCGGCCGCTCGTGCCGGTGCGTCGCAGCAGCAGCGTCGCGTTCTGGGCGGCGGTCATGTGCGCGAACAGGCCGCCCTCCTGCACCACGTAGCCGATGCGGCGGCGGGCGGCGCGCGGGTCGTCGGCGATGGGGGCCCCGTCGAAGAGCACCCCGCCCGAGTCCGGCGTGAGGAGGCCGTTGAGGAGCTTGAGCAGCGTCGACTTGCCGCAGCCGCTGGGCCCGATGAGCGCGACGGTGGACGCCGGCTCGATGTCCAGAGAGATCGCGTCGAGCACGGGCGTGCCCCCGAAGCCCTTGCTGACGCCCCGCAGCGCGAACACGCCGCAGCGTACGGCTGCGGCCGCCGTTGGGCTAGCGGGCCGGCGGAATCGGCAGCCAGCCCCGCGTCGCCGCGAGCGGCTCGGGATCCAGCGCCACGTCGATGGCGTACGCGGCCAGCAGCCGTGTCGAGTCGAGCACCGGCAGCGACGCGTTGGCCTCGTTGATGATGAGCGGGATCTCGGTGCATCCGAGGATGACGCACTCGGCCCCCCGCTCGCGGAGGTCGTCGATGGCGCCGCGGAAGCGGGTGGTGGTCTTTTCGCGGAACACGCCGTTGCACAGCTCGTCGAAGATCGCGGCGTCCAGCGCGAGCCGCGCCGCGTCGTCGGGGATGAGTCGCTCCATGCCGCGGTCCGCGAGCGTTCGCTCGTACACCGGTCCGGTCATGGTCCACTTGGTGCCCAGCAGGCCGACGCGCGTCCAGCCCCGGAGGGCGATCTCGTGGCAGACGACGTGGGCGATGTGCAGGCCCGGCAGCGGAAGATCGCCGGCGATGGCCTCCAGCACGATGTGCGCGGTGTTGTCCGGGCAGACGAAGAAGTCCGCGCCCGCGTCGGCCACCTGGCGAACGCCCCGGGACAGGTGATCCGCGACCGCGGCGTGATCGCCGGCGTTCCAGGCCGGCATGCTCAGGCCCATCGGGATCGCGCTGAGCACGATGCCGGGATGCATGTGCTCGCCGAGGGCGTCCGCGCCCGCACGGCAGGCGGCCCGGAAGCACAGCGCGCCGCCTTCGGCGCTGTGCGCCGCGATGCCGATCGTCTTCATGCGCACAAAATAGGGCTCCCGCCGGAGCCCCATGGAAGACGTGGATGTGGGTCCGCGGTGCTAGCGGCGGCGGCGGAGGGCCAGGCCGCCCAGGCCCAGCAGCGCCAGCGTGCCCGGCGCGGGGATGATGACATCCTCGACGTAGGTGATGGCGGCGTCGTGCTCGGACTCGTCCAGGTTCCAGTTGAACACCAGGTAGGTGGTGGCGGCATCGCCGATGCCGGGATCATCGCTCGACAGGTTGATGCCCAGCAGGAAGATGCCGTCGTCGGCCGGCGCATCGAGGAAGAAGTCGTAGTGCTCGTCGAAGCCGGCAGGGCCGACGTTGATGCCGAAGCCCGGGGCGCTGCCCGACAGCGGGCTGGTGGCGCTCAGCGGGCCGAACTCGAGGGTCATGGTCTCGGGCGCGGGGCCGTCGTCGAACGACGTGCCGTTCCAGCGGCGGACCGGGCCATCGAACTCGAAGTTCAGCTGGCTGTCCGGGAAGACGCCCGCCTCGGCGAAGAGGCCGGGCTCGTCGGCGTAGACGTCGGTGCCCAGCAGGCCGAACTCGGCGGCGAAGACACGCTGGCCGGGGATGACGAACTCGCCGCCCGGGCCGTCCGAGACGATGCCGGTGACGATGGCGCCGTCGATGATGACCAGGCCGACGTCACCCTCGTGGGCGGAGGCGGCGGTGGCCGTAGCGGCGGCGGCGATGATGCTGATGGTGCGCTTCTGCATGGTGGGTCCCTCTGTTCGCTCTCTCTTCTCGATTGGATGGGTCTCGATGCGTGCCCGTGTCCGTGGCGTGTGCGATGCGGCGGACCTCGCCGCATGGTCGGGGGGCTCCTGCGAGATACGGCGCTAGCAGCCGGCGCCGAAGGCGTTCTGGAACGCCAGGAAGTCGAACAGGGTCAGGCTGCCATCGCCGTCGAAGTCGGCGATCGGATCGCCGGCGTCGAAGGCGTTCTGGAAGGCCAGGAAGTCGAACAGCGTGAGCACGCCGTCGCCGTCCATGTCGGCGGCGCAGGTGCTGCCCAGCAGCGTGTCCTCGACGTACTCGACGGCGGCGTCGTGCTCGGACTCGGGCAGGTTCCAGTTGAACACCAGGTAGGTGGTCTCGGCGGCGCCGATGCCGGGATCATCGCTCGACAGGTTGATGCCCACCAGGAAGATGCCGTCGTTAGCCGGCGCGTCGAGGAAGAAGTCGTAGTGCTCGTCGAAGCCGGCGGGGCCGACGTTGATGCCGAAGCCCGGGGCGCTGCCCGACAGCGGGCTGGTGGCGCTCAGCGGGCCGAACTCGAGGGTCATGGTCTCAGGTGCGGGCACATCGTCGAACGACGTGCCGTTCCAGCGGCGGACCGGTCCGGCGAACTCGAAGCTGAGCTGGCTGTCGGGGAAGGTGCCCGCCTCGGCGAAGAGGCCGGGCTCGTCGGCGTAGACGTCGGTGCCCAGCAGGTCGAACTCGGCGGCAAAAACGCGCTCGCCCGGCACGACGAATTCGCCGCCGGGGCCGTCCTCCACGATGCCGGTGACGATAACGCCATCGATGATGGCCAGGCCGACGTCACCCTCGTGGGCGGTTGCGGCGGTTGCGGCGGCGGCGAGGATGATGCAGGTGGTGGTGCGGGTCTTCATGGCGTGGGTTCCTTGGGCGTGTTTGCTCTGATGCGGGGGGTTCTTGGGGCGATACGTCAACTGCGGGCGGGCAACCTGTGGCTAGCAGCCCGCATCGAAGGCGTTCTGGAACGCCAGGAAGTCGAACAGGGTCAGGCTGCCATCGCCGTCGAAGTCGGCGATCGGATCGCCGGCGTCGAAGGCGTTCTGGAAGGCCAGGAAGTCGAAGATCGACAGGCTGCCATCGCCGTCCATGTCGGCGGCGCAGGTGCCGCCCAGCAGCGTGTCCTCGACCCACTGGCGGGCCTCGGCCAGCTCGCTCGGGTCGGCGTTCTGGTCGAAAACGATGAAGAACGGCTCGCTCTCGCTCACGCCGGCATCGCCGATCCACAGCGTCAGCTCGAGCAGGTACAGCCCATTGGCGGCCGGCGCCAGCAGCTCGTAGCCCACGTGGTGGTGGAAGCGGCCGGTCGTGCCGGTGTCGCCGAAGGTGAAGCCCACCGCCGAGCCGGACAGCGGCGTCTCGATCTCGGTGCGGCCCTTGCTGATCAGGATCCGCTCGTCGGCGACATCGGTAAAGGCGTCGCCGTCCCACTCCAGCAGCGGGCCCTGGATGGTGAAGCCGATCTGCAGGTCCGGCGCGAAGGCGCCCGACTCCGAATCGAAGCCCGGGTCGTTGGTCCAATCGGGCAGCTCGCCGAACTCGCCGGCGAAGACGCGGTCGCCGAAGATCGGCGCGCCCGTGGCCGCGTCGACGCGGCCGGTCTCGATGATGCCGCCGGCCTCGCGGATGGCGATGTCGGTGTCGTGCAGCTGGGCGTGCGCGGCGCCGGCAACCAGGAGCGTCGAGCACGCGGCAATAAAGGCTGTGCGATGCATGGAAGTGTCCCCTTGCGTATCCGGCCTACTGCGCGACGGCCGGGTCGAACTTGTTGCGGTCGTAATCGAGGTAGACCTCCTCGATGGACAGCGTGCCCGCGTGCCCGTCGAGGAAGCCGTAGTTGGCCTTCGCGTTCCACTGCGTCGGCTCGCCGCCGTGCGCGTGGATCTCGGCCTCCAGCGCCGCCCGCTGCGGCACCCGGCCACCCGGCGCCGAGCCCCAGTCCTCGGCGTGGATGTGGTCGGATCGGGCGAAGTCCTCGCTGCCCCGCACGTCGCCCTCGGTCATCATGAGGAAGTGCACGGTGGCGTAGGGCCGGTCGATCTTGTGGTCGGCGTCGTAGGTCTCGTCGAAGGAGGGCGCGACACCCCGGGTGGTGTAGTTGTTCAGCCCGTAGCTCGTCCAGCGGGCGATGGGGGCGCCCAGGCTGGTCTCGCCCGCCCGCACCCGCCGCAGCCCCTCGGCCAGCGTCAGGCCCTCGAAGTCGCCGCCCTCCTCGATCGCCCAGAAGCGGCTGCGATCGCCCGGCGAGCGGAGCGCGATGCCGTCCTCGGCGTACTCGGCCAGCGTCACGGGCCAGGCGTTTGGCAGGTCGGCGATGCTGCCGCCGTGGGCCAGGCCGGCGTCGATGAACGCTCCGTCGTGGTCGCCGGTGTACAGCGTGTGGGCGATGCCTAGCTGTCGAACATTCGAGAGGCACACCGCCGCCCGGGCCGCCCCGCGGGCGCTGCCCAGAGCGGGAATCAGGATGCCGATGAGCAACGCGATGATGGCGATGACGACCAGCAGCTCGATGAGCGTGAAGCCGCGATAGCGGGGGGCCGGGATGGCGAAGCCGACACGGTCGGTTCTCATTGCCTTCTCGTTTTCTCGATTGGCTCTCAGCTTCTCAGAAGCTTCTCAATAAAGAGAATGAACTCTCAAGGGTATTACGAGATAGCGGGCGGAGTCGATGCTCCGTTTCTCGAAGAAAGGGGAAATCAGGAGGCGGGGGCGGGGCGTGGTCCGGGAAGCGGTGGACGGGGCCAGGACTGGGCTGGGGGCGGTCGATGCCCCGGTGCTCTAGTCCAGCACCTCCCCCAGCGCCACCAGGCAGTACGCCGTGATGAGCACCGGGTCGTTCTCCATCCAGCGGTCGTCCAGCACGCGGAAGCTGCCATCGCCGCGCTGCAGGTCGGCCAGGCGGTCGACGAGGTCGTTGGCCCAGTTCACCCGCTCGGTCGAGCCGTCGGGAGCAACGGTGTCGATGGTGGGCTCGCCCGTGGCGTCCAGGGCGCGGGCGAACGTGAGCATGTAGTAATAGAAGCCGTCGGTGCCGATGCCGGGGTTCTCGGCCAGCGTGTAGTTGCGGCGGATCCAGTCCCACGCGGCGGCGACTCGGACGTCGTCGGCGGGCAGCTTGGCGTAGGCGTAGCTCTTGAAGCCGGCGTAGGTCATCGAGCCGTAGGCGCGCAGGCGGCTTGCGGTGGAGCCGTCGCTGAGCGTCTCCTCGATGGTGCCCGCCTTGCTCTCGCCGACGCCGGCCTGGTCGCCCGTGGGGCCCGTGGCATAGATGAAGCCGCCCTGGCGAGAGCCCTCGGCGTAGTCCATGTCGTTGACGCGGTCGTCCATCTGGATGCGCTCGAGGAAGGCGATGGCGCGCTGCACGGCCGGATCGGTGTGGTCGACGCCGCTGGCCTCGAGGCCCCACATGAACATGTGCATGTTGCTGCCGTCGGGGCGGCCGCTGCCGCCGTAGCCCACGCCGCCGTAGAAGGGATGGCTCGCATCGACTCGTCGAACCTCACCGGGCAGGTTGTCGGCGGCATCCTCGTGGTACTGCAGCCTCTTGAGGAAGGCCTGCGCGGCGGGGATGGCGGCGCGGGCGGCGGGGTCGTCGCTGCGGGGCAGGGCGGCGAGCGAGATGGCGGTGTTGTAGTTGGCCAAGATGGCGTCGTAGATGCCGCCGTCGGGCTGGATGTTGCTCAGCACGAAGTCGAAGCCGCGCTTGGCCGGGCCCTCGCGGGTGCTCATGGGCTCGATGGGGCCCGCAGGGTCGCCGGTCAGGCCGATGAGCACCAGGCCGGTGATGGCCGGGAAGGCCGGCCCGCGCTCGGGCACCCGCCAGCCGCCGGTGGCGTCGTCCTGCTGGCTCAGGAGGTACTCGATCGCGCGCTCGCGGACGAGCAGGGCCCGCTCGTAGTGCGCCGGCGAGAGCTGGCCGCCGGTCTGGGTGACCGCAGAGTCCTGCGCGTTCGCTGTCTCCGGCAGCGCGACGGCGACCAGCGATGCCGCAATACCAACCCATTGCCCGATGCCCATTGCCATTGCCTCCTATATCAGCCGGACCATCCGCCGCCCGATCCACTCGGCCGCCAGCAGCACCAGCAGCGTGAGCAGCACGATGGGCCGATCCCACAGCGGCTCGGTGTCGGGCGTGCCGGCGATGATGACCTCCCGCCGCGGCAGCGCGTCCGGGAGCTGGTCGAGGTCGTCGATCGTGAAGGCGCGGCCGCCGGTCTCGGCCCGGAGCTCTTCGAGCAGCGCGTGGTCGGCCGCGGGGTCGCGCAGCTCGTCGCCTTCGAGCAGCACCTCGACCTCCGCGCGGAGCGCGAGGGGCGCGAGTACCGGCTCGTCGACGGTGACCTCGTAGCGGCCCGGCTCGGTCGGCAGCCAGCTGGCGGCGTAGCCCTGGGCGAGCGTTCGTCGTGCGCCGGTGTCCTCGATGGCAAGGGCAATGGAGCGGCCGTCGGCCGGTCCCATGCCCTCCGGCGCATCGATCCGTCGCACCCGGGCGCTCACCGCGGGCAGCCGCAGATCGACGAGCGATTGCTCGAGCAGGCGGACCTCGATGCGGGTGGGCCGATCGACGATGGCGGGCCTCGGCGCGACGGCGAGCGCGGCGTCCACGCCCGAGCGCGCCAGCCGGCCCCGGGCCTGCAGCCGGATCAGCGGCAGATAGAAGCGCTCGAAGAGCGGCTCGCCCCGGCCGTAGCGATACCGCCAGATCTCGTCGGTGGCGACGTAGACCACGCGGCCCGCGCCGTAGGGCATGGTGAGCACGCCGGGCGTGGTGGCGTCGGCCGACGCCGGCGCCGGGCCGCGGGCGTCGCGCAGCGTGGCGAGGATCTCGGTCGTGGGCTTGAGCGCCCCCTCGGCGATGCGCTGGGCCCACCGCAGCCGCGACCAGCCCGTCGCCGGATCGCTCAGGTAGTCCGGCCAGCCGGCGAGCTGCTCGTCGAGCCGCAGCACGCCCAGGCGCTCGCCCGCGTCGGTGCGAGCGAGCACGACATCGCCGGGAACGCGGCCGACGCCGCGCCCCTCGTCGAGGCGGAACGGCAGCAGGTCCTCGAGCGGCGTCCCCCGCCAGCTCGCCGGCGTCGATGCCTCGCCGCCGATCCACAAGAGTCCCGCGCCGCGGGCGGCGACGTGCTCGCGGATCTGGTCGAGCTGCTCGGTGCTGAAGAGCGTGGAGCGGACGTCGCCGAGCACGATGACGTCGTACTCGGCCCAGTCCTCGTCGCGGCTGGGCGGGAAGCCGATGGTGACGTTGCCCTCTTCGATGAACGACCGCCGCGAGGCGAGCAGCATCGAGCTGGATTCGATGCTGCTCTCGCGGAGCAGCATCTGCGTCAGGAAGCGGCGCTCCCACCGCGGCGTGCCGTCGATATAGAGCACCCGCAACGGGCGATCGACGATGCGGATGTCGAGCGTGGCTGCGTCGTTCTCCTGCAGCAGGTCGGGCGTGTCGGGCACGAAGCGGGCCGCCCAGCGGACCTCGCCGTCGGCGGGCCAGGCGCCGGTGAGCGTGGCCTCGATGGCGTCGGCGTCCCACCGGGGGTCGGTGGGGTCGATCCGCTGCTCGTCGATGACCTGCCCTGTGCGCGCGTCGAGCAGCCGCAGCACGCCGCCCGAGGCCGCCGCAGGCCCGCGGCGTTCGAGCGTGACGGCAACGGGGATCTGGTCGCGGGCGAAGGCGGCCTCGGGGCCGACGGCCTGGACCACCGCGACGTCGGTGGCCTCGCTCGGGCTGCCCAGCGGCACCACGTGCACCGGCACGCGCTCGCCGGCGAGGCGGCGGAGCGTCGCGGTCCGCGGGCGGTCGACCGAGCGGCCGTCGCTGAGCACGACGATCGCCGATAGCGGCCGCGCCGCGGCACGCCCGACGGCGGCGGTGAGCGCCGCGCCGAGCGCCGTGCGCCGCCCGTCGGGCGGGGCCAGCGCGCCCGGGTCTTCGCCGGCGGCCGGATCCAGCGGCAGCTGGAACGCCGCCGCATCGAAGCCGAGCCACACCAGCTCGCGATCCTCCGCGATGCCCGCAAAGGTTGGCCAGTGCCGCTCGATGGCGGCCCGCAGCTGCTCTTCGCGGGTCGCCCGCGGCCCCGCGCCGCCGACCATGGGCGCGTCGGCCACCCGCATCGACACGGATCGGTCGACGAGCACGACCACCCAGTCGCGCTCGACGCGCTCGTTGGGGCGTTCGAGCTTGGGGCCGGTGACCAGCAGCACCACGAGCGCGAGCGTCAGCAGCCGCAGCGCCGCCAGTGCGTATCGGGCGGGTCTCGGTGCATCCAGCCGGCGGTAGCTCCAGGCCGCCAGCGCGATGCAGCCGGCGATGGCGAGCGTCCAGCCCCAACCGGGCAGCGGACGCTCGAACGCGAGCGCCACGCCCTCGTCGCCGAAGCCAAGCTCCCGCAGGCCGAACACCCGCGAGAGCGCGCCCACGAGCGGCGTCCACGCGTTCATGCCGCCACCCCCAGCCCCGGTGCGGCGGGCCGTTGCTCCAGGGCGTCGGCGTGGCTGAACAGCCGCGCGAGGATCGTCTCGATCGCCAGCAGCGCGAGCGCCGCCACGAGCAGCGCGAAGCTGATGGGCGTCCGCGGCTCGCTCTCGGCCAGCGCGTCGGCGGGGTCGAGCCCGCCGTCCTCGCCGAGCCACATGGGCTCGCCGCCCGCGAGGTCGCCCAGCCACCCGCCGACCTGGGCCCGCGCCACGGCGTCGCGGTTGGCGCCGGCGACGTCGGGGGTGACCGAGACCAGCCCGAGCGGCCGCAGCGAGGCGTCGAGGGCCGTCCAGGTGCCCGCGCGGCGGATGGGCCGCACGCCCGCGCCGTCCTGCACGGCGACGTCGGGCTGGGGCGGTCTGGCATCGTCTCGGGTGGCGCGCAGGAGGGCGGCGGCCGGCGGCGCGGCGGGGCGGTCTCCCGCGACCGCGACGCGGGCCCCGCGCGCCACGCCGACGCCCGCGCGGACGAGCTCCTGCACCAGCGGCACGACGACGGGCCGCGCGGGCAGATCGGTCCAGTCGGCCGACAGCGGCACGGCGAAGGCCACCACCACGCCGCGGCCCGCACGGCCCGTGGCGGCGCCGGTTGTGGTGCTGCTTGCCCCCGGGCGGCCGGCGAGCGCCGCGGGCTGGCCGTCTTCGAAGACGAGCATGGCTCCGCCGTCGCCGCCGCCCGCCGACAGCGGCATCGAGCGGAAGACCGAGACCGGCCGCAGCAGGTCGGGCAGTTCGCCCTCGACCAGCCGCAGCAGGCCCGCGGGATCGTCGGTGGCCGGCACGGCGAGGGTGCGTGGCGCCTCGTGCTCGGCGGCGTCGGGGCCCATGCTCCAGGGCAGCCCGAGGGCGCGCATCGCCTCGCGCTGCCACGCCGCCGCCGTGGCATCGGGATCGGGGAACAGGGCGACCAGCCCGCCGGCGGCCGCCCACTCGGCCAGCGTCCGCCACCCGCGGGGCCGCACCGCCGAGGGCCGCAGCACGAAGGCGGCATCGACGCGGAGCAGCCGCGCCGCGTCGATGAGCGCGGGATCGATGACGCGGAAGGCGACGTCGGCGAGCGCGTCGCCCTCGCCGGTGGCTTCGGGCGCGAGCACGACGCGCAGCCAGTCGATTGGTTCGGAGGGGTCGAAGCCGCCGTCGTCGACCGACGCGGGTGCGATGAGCGCCACCGTCAGCTGCCGGCGGACCTCCACGGGCGTGGTCGCGCGGTCGTCGGCGGGCAGCGCGTCGCGCTCGGCCAGGATGGCCTCGACGTAGGCCAGGCCGCGGGGCCGCCCCGACAGCGGTGCGTCGAGCACCACCGCGCCCCGCCGCTCGCCCGGCCGCAGCCGCACGGCGCCGTCGACCCACACCGCCGGCCCACGCTCATCCACGAAGCGGACCCGCACGGTCGCGGTCCGCTCGAGGTCGACCAGGTCGCCCGAGCGCTCGACGGTGACGCGGACGGGCGCGGCCTGCGCGACGGCGTCGCCCTCGCCCACGACGACGACCGGGCGGATGGGCTCGATGGCCGCGATGCCGGTGTTGCCCGGTGCGGCGTCGGCGGACGGACGCCAGCTGGCGAGCAGCGCGATCCCGCCAGCATCGATGGGCTCGGTCGCGGTCGACACGTCGTACACGCCGGCCGCCGCGTCGGCCAGCAGCGCGACGACCCGCCGGCCCCGCGGCAGCCCCTCGGCCTCCTCGCGGGCGATGTCGGCGGCCACCAGCCGCAGCGCGCCCTCGGCGTCGGCGGCGGCCTCGGTCTGTGGCACCGCCTCCACCAGCGACTGCACCGCGCCGAAGTCCGCCGATGCGGGCAGGCCCGAGCCCCGCTCGGCGGCAGTGGCGTCGGCGCCGAGCGGGCCGGCCAAGGGGATGATCGCCACGCGATCGCCCCGGCCGCTCCGCAGCGACCGCAGCAGGTCGAGGGCGGCCGCCTTGTGCCGCTCCAGGGCGGCGGTGCCGGCGGCGTCCCGCGCGTCGCCGGCGATCGAGTTGTCCACCAGCAAGTAGAGCGTCACCGGCCCCCCGCCCAGCAGCCCCGCCGCGCCCAGCAGCGGCCGCCCGAGGGCGAAGGCGAGCAGCGCCAGCGCGAGGCAGCGCGTGGCCAGCAGCAGCCAGCGTTCCAGCTGGAGCCGCCGGCGTCGCTTGCGGATCGCCTCGAGCAAGAAGCGCATCGCGGCCCACTGCACGGGCTTGCGCCGCCGCCGCATCAGCAGGTGGATCAGGATCGGGATCGCAACGGCCGCGAGCCCGAAGCCCAGGATGAGCGGGTTGAGGATGGTCATGCCGCCGCTCCGCGGCAGGGCCATGGGCAAGGGGGAACGGGCAATAGGGCGGAGGGGCACGGTCCATACGAGCCGCGGGCGTGAGCACGCGGCCAACGCACGCCCATGGGTGCCGCGGGACCAGGCAATGAGAATCGCACAGATGCCGCCGGCATCCTCCCCCCCATTGCCCGTTCCCCCTTGCCCATGGCCCCCCTCACCCGAGCTTGCTCCGCTTCAGCAGCGCCTGCCGGCGGGCCACGAAGTGGGCCAGCGGAGGACCGAGCCAGTCGTGCGTGCCCAGGCTGTGATAGTCGAAGCCCACGCGGCGGACGCCCTTCTCGACGGCGGCGTTGTGCTGGCCGAGCGCCTCGAGGTAGGCGCTGCGGATCGCCCGCGGATCGATCCGCAGCCGCTCCTCGCCCTCCAGGCCGTCGAAGGGCGCGGCGTCCTTGAAGTCGAACTCGGTCTCCTCGCGGTCGAGCACCTGGAAGGCGATCAGGTCGTGTCCGCGGTGCTTCACCCGGGCGCACGCCGCCCGGAGCGTCTCGAGGTCGGCGAAGAAGTCGCTGATGACCACCAGGAGGCAGCGGTTGTTGAGCTTGCCCAGCACCTGGTCGACCACGCGGCCCAGCTCGGTCGGCCGGTCGACGGGCGTCTGTGACAGCGCCTGCACGATCCGCCGCCAGCTGCCCTGGCTGCTCGATCGTGCGACGGCGGTCAGCACCGAATCCGCGAAGGTGAACAGCCCCACGCGGTCGCCCTGCTGCAGCGTGATGTACGACAACGCCGCCGCCAGCGCCGTGGCGTGGTCGTACTTCCGCCAGATGGTGCTGCCGGTCGGGCCCGTGGACTCGCCCGACGCCGCCGCGTCGGAGAACAGCCGCGAGCCGTAGGCCATCGAGCCCGAGGCATCGACCAGCACCACCAGGTCGAGGTTGGTCTCCTGCTGGTACTGCTTGAGGTAGAGCTTGTCGCTGCGGCCGTAGACCTTCCAATCGAGGTGGCGGAGGTCGTCGCCGGCGACGTACTGGCGGTGCTGGGCGAATTCGACGCTGATGCCCTGGTAGGGGCTGCGGTGGGCGCCACTCATGACGCCCTCGACGATCATCTTGGCCCGCAGCTCCAGCGTGCCCAGGCGGGACAGCGTCGAGGGGTGCAGGTAGAGCGTGGCGTCGACGGCGCGGTCCGCCGCCCGATCCGTCGATCGATCGGCGGCCGCTTGGGCCTCGGTCGGGGTGGGCTGGGCGTCCGCCACGGGGGCATCCTACCGATGCGGCGGCCCAGCGGATCCGCCGTTGTGGTCCCGGCGCGACTACCGGCAAACGATTGGGAACATCCCCACAGGAGGCGTGCCATGGCCGAGCAGCAATCGATCGACACGATCCAGGGCCTGTTCCAGAAGGTCGCCGATGCGAGGGCCGAACTCCAGGCCGCCGTCCACCAGGCCCACGGCTCCGACGTGCCCCGGGACTACGCGTTCGGGACCGGCGAGGGCGAGGTGACGCTCTCCGAGCTCTTCGGCGGGCACGACGACCTGCTGGTCATCCACAACATGGGCCGCTCGTGCAGCTACTGCAGCCTGTGGGCCGACGGCCTCGCGAGCCTGCACCCCAAGATCACCGAGCGAGCATCGATCGCCCTCTCCAGTCCCGACGCGCCCGACGTGCAGGCCGAGGTCGCCCAGCGGCGGGGCTGGCCCTACCGCATGGTCTCGGTCGCGGGCAACACCTTCGCCGAGGACATGGGCTTCAAGAGCGAGCGTGGCTACCTGCCGGGTGTGTCGGCCTTCCACAAGAACGAGGACGGCTCGATCACGCGGAGCGGGTCGGCCTACTTCGGCCCGGGTGACGACTTCTGCGCCATATGGCCGCTGTTCGACCTACTCGAGGGTGGCGCGAAGGGCTGGGAGCCCCGCTAGGGCGAGTGCCGCGGCGCGGCGCTCGGCGCCATTAGCGGGGCCGGCCGCCGCGGCGCTCGGGCTCGAACTCGCCGCGGTACCACGGCAGCGTGTCGTCGATCTCGGCCTGCACGATCTCTCGGATGCTGCCGTCGAGCCAGCAGGTGTTGCAGCCCCCGCCGTGGCGGAAGTACTCGGCGTTCTCCTTGTCGCCGTGCTGGAAGAGATCGTTGAGCGTGTCGCCGTTGCCGTCGAGCATCTGCTCGTAGCCGTCCTGGAAGACGATGGTCGTGCTCGGGTACTGGACCGTCGTGATCCGCTTGGGCCGTGGATTGTTGTATCCGCCGGTCTTGAAGAACGCGCTATCGCTGGCGCCCAGCGTGTCGCGGAAGACGCCATTAAAGCAGAAGGTCGCGAAGTCGAAGTTGCCCTCCGAGCCGCGCCCCGCACGGGTGTAGCGGTCGATCAAGTCGGCGGATGGGCAGGCCCAGACGTCCCAGCCCGAGAGCTGCGTGCGGGCGCCGATGCCCACCTCGGGGTCGAAGAACCGCTCGTTAGTCTGGACGCCGAGGTAATCGTCGTAGAGCGCCCCCCAGTAGGTCCCCTCGCCGCCCGGCAGGGTGGGGTCCCAGTCCTCGTAGTAGGGCAGCAGCACGTTGCGGCTGGGCCGGCCACGCTCGATCATGCGTGAGGAGAAGTTCTGGCGGCTTCCGTGGTGGTACTCGTCGTTGTCGGTGGCGTAGCCGAACCAAGCGGTGTAGATCTGCTTCATCTGGCTCTGGCACTGCACCTTCTTGGCGGCTTCGCGCGCGCCACCAAGGGACGGCAGCAGGATGCCAATCAGCAGCGCGATGATCGCGATGACGACCAGGAGCTCGATGAGCGTGAACGCGCGGCTCGTTGCAGTCTTGCGGCTCGGCATGCGTGCTCCCGTTCTGATGCAGGACCCGCCCGACGCATCGAGCGGGCGGGCAGATGTTGCGTGAAACCGTGCGATTGGTGCGATCGAGCTGGCGGAGCCGCGGGCCGGGGCTTACCGGGGTCGGCCGCCGCCCCGGGTGTCCTCGGGCTCGTACTGGCCGCGGTACCAAGGGAGGGTGTCGTCCATCTCGGCCTGGGCGATCTCTCGGATGCTGCCGTCGAGCCAGCAGGTGTTGCAGCCCCCGCCGTGGCGGAAGTACTCGGCGTTCTCCCGGTCGCCGTGCTGCCGCAGGTCGTTGAGCGTGTCGCCGTTGCCGTCGAGCATCTGCTCGTAGCCGTCCTGGAAGACGATGGTGTTGCTGGGGTACTGCACGGTGGTGATGCGCTTGGGCCGCCCGGCGTTGTAGTCGTTGCCCGGCTTGAAGAAGGCGCTGCCGCTGCGGGGCTGCGCACGATCCAGGAACACGCCGTTGAAGCACATGGTGGCGAACTCGAACTGGCCCGGCTGGTCCCGGCCCGCCGGGGTGTACTGATCGATCTCACGGGCGGCGGGGCACGCCCAGACTTCCCAGCCGGGCAGCAGCGTGCGATTGCCGATGCCCACCTCGCGCTCGAAGAACTCGCGCTTGATGTCGACGCCGAGGTAGCTGTCGTACAGGGCGCCCCAGTAGCTCCCCCGGCCGAGCGGCAGCGAGGCATCCCAGTCCTCGTAGTAGGGCAGCAGATAGTTTCGATCCGAGTCGAGCTGCACCATGCGTGAGGAGAAGTTCTGGCGGCTTCCGTGGTGGTACTCGTCGTTGTCGGTGGCGTAGCCGAACCAAGCGGTGTAGATCTGCTTCATCTGGCTCTGGCACTGCACCTTCTTGGCGGCCTCGCGCGCACCGCCCAGCGACGGCAGCAGGATGCCGAGGAGCAGCGCGATGATCGCGATGACCACGAGCAATTCGATGAGCGTGAATGCACGTTCCCCGCGGCTCTGCATGTCGCCTCCTGCGTGTCTCATGGTTGGTGTACGGTCGGCCCCTTGCCACCGGCGGGGCTGGCTCTACAGCGTCGTGACGCAAGCATAGTTGGGAAGCGTCGATCGTCTACCGCCGATGCGGGCAACCACGCAGCCCTTCGCGCAATCTTAAACATCTCTTTGCATCGTCCAAAGCCGATGCGCAGGGCCCGCCGTCTAATGTTGTCCTCGCGAGTGCGAGAGCAGAGATATCCCGCGTAGGTCGAGCAAATCCGCCAGCGGCGGCGGGTTGCGCGAACGTCGATGGCAGGCGTCCGCGTCTCGCGTAATCGGTACGCCATCCCCGAGCACCCACACGAGGAGATGACCATGATGATCCGTAGCGCAGCCCTGACGCTGGCCCTGGCCGCCGGCACCGCCCTCGCCCAGGAGGGCACCGAGATCGTGTTCGATCCGCCCATCTCGGGCGGCGGCGTCGACTCCTTCGAGCTGTCGGCCGACGGCCTGACCATCTTCTTCGTCGGCGAGGTCGACGACGGCCTGGGCCCCGAGACCTTCGACATGCTCTACAGCGTGCCGGTCACCGGCGGCGCCGTCACCCTGCTGAGCGACCCGCTGCTGCACAACGACGTCGATGACGCGCCCATCGTCGGCGACGGCGTCGTCTTCTTCCGCGGCGACCAGACCCTGGGCAACCCCAGCAACGACTGGTTCCGCGTGCCCGTCGGCGGCGGCGCCCAGACCCAGATCACCGACAACACCGGCATCGCCGGCGACGGCGAGCTGATCCTCGGCGGCACCGAGCTGATCTACACCAACGACGAGGCCATCGACGGCGTCTGGAACGCCCTGACCGACGGCAGCCTGGACTTCTTCCAGCTCACCCCCATCGACGTCGACGTCGACCAGTTCCAGTTCGACGTCACCTCCGATGGCCTCACGCTCATCTACGGCAGCCAGCAGGACGGTGGCCCCCAGCCCATGGAGTTCGGCATCCTGCCGACCGACGGCTCGACCTTCGACCCCACGCTCGTCACCCCCACCGACGTGCCCGATTTCTTCCAGATCGTCGACCTCGAGCTGGCCCCCGATGACCGCACCGTGGTCTTCACCGCCGAGTTCGACTTCGACGGCCCCGAGAACCTGATGACCTTCGACATCGTCGACGGCGGAGCGCCCACCAACATCGTGCCCCTGACCTCGCCCGGCCAGGACATCGATTCGTTCGCCATTTCCCCCGATGGCACCATGGTGGCCTTCGGCGGCGACCTGGTCACCGAGAGCATCGACTCGCTCTTCGTGGTCAACATCGACGGCACGGGCCTGCGGGATCTGACCCCCGACCTGCCCTTCTTCGTCGACGTCGACGGTGGCTACCGCGACATCCGCTGGTCGCCCGACGGCAGCCGCATCTTCTTCGTCCGCGACCAGGCCTTCGAGGATCTCGACGGCATCTTCTTCGTCGACGTCGACGCGGTGGTCTGCCTGCCGGACATCGACGGCGACGGCGAGCTGACCATCTTCGACTTCCTGGGCTTCCAGAACCTCTTCGACGCCGGCGACCTGGCCGCCGACTTCGACGGCGACGGCGAGCTGACGATCTTCGACTTCCTCGAGTTCCAGAACCTCTTCGACGCCGGCTGCCCGTAACCGGCCATCCCGGGCTCGCGCCGGCGGCGGGGGGAGGACCCGGCGGCGCACCGCGAGCCGACATGCCGACACGTAACGACGGCGGCGTGCGCGGAAGCGCACGCCGCTTCTTTTCTTGCGCCCCACTCCGGAAGATCGATCGTCCCGGCCTCGCCAGTCTCGCCGGTCTCGCAAGGCCGACGGTCGAGGCCGGGCTGCACTCCCGAATCCGGGCGGGTCGAGCTCTATAGATAGCTCCCCGCGTTCAGCGTGCCCGGCCGATCGAGGTTGGTCACCAGGTACCGCAGTGCATCCACGGCGTGGTCCGGGCCGTCCTTGGCCGGCTCCTCGCTCAGCGGCCGCTGCTCGTCGTAGTGGTACCGCTCGAGCGACTCGATCAGCTGCGTGCATGCGGGATCGATGAACAGCGTGGGCGGGCCGTCCGCGGGCCGCAGCCGGGTGCGGAGCAGATCGAGCCCCCGCCGCACGGGCATCCGCCGCGAGCGCACCGTCAGCCCCGCTCGGCCGAGCTGCTGGGCGTCGCTCAGCCCGGTCTGGGCGTTGCCCTGCCAGCCCGCGGGGTCGATGCCGATCCACGCCGCCGCGGGCCATGGCGCGTCGAGGATGGCGTCGACGTGCTCGCCCAGCAGCCGCCGGCTGGCGATCCGCTCGTCCGCCACGTGCACGGTGTCCTCGGGCGACACCGCAGCCCACAGCACCACCGTGGGCGAGCGATAGCCAAAGTCCATCCCCAGCACCCACGTCCAGCCCGCGTCCTCGTCGGTGGCGTCGGCCGGCAGCGGACGCACGTGCTCGCTCGCGTCGAACTCGGGCAGCACCAGGTCGTCGAGCTTGGGGCGGTTGCACGCCATCTCGGCCGACCATGTCGAGAGCGACACGCGGCCCTTGAGCGCGATCGCGTCGGCCACGCTCAGGTGCCCCGCCGGCTCGCCCCGGGCGTCGCGCGTCTTTGCAAGGCCGCCGCACTCGTTCCACAGCGGGCAGGTCGAGCCGTCGTCCCGCCGGCACGCGTGCTCGGGTCCGCAGGCGTCGAGCACGTCGACCACCCCCCACTTGAACAGCCGCCGCGAGCCGTTGGATGCCTGATCGATCAGGTCGCGCATGAGTCCGTGGGCGCGGTGCATCGTGCTGAGCGCCTCGATCGTGCCGCGGACGTGCAGCGGGCCGTCGTCGGTCTCGACCGTCCGCGACCGCGTCGTGAGCTGCGCAGCCTCCCACACCGCCGGATCGAACAGCTCGACCTCGTCGCAGCGGAGCTTCTGCACGCGGGTGCCGCGGACCGACGCCTGCGACTGTGCGAGCAGTTCGAGCCTCGAGCCGTTGGCGAGCGCGACGCGGCGATCGGTGACCCGGCCATCGACCAGTGCGGCGAGCTGGGGGATCGCCAGGAAGCCGCGCAGGTGCGCGTGCATCCGCTGCGCCTGCTCGAGCGAGCCGCCCAGGATGCGGATCTCGATGCCGGGCTTGTAGAGCATGTCCAGCAGCGTGGCGGCCGCGCCCAGGAAGGTCTTGCCCCCGCCGCGATTGGCCCACACCACGCCGTCGACCGCGTCGTCCGGTGCGAGGCCAATCGCGTGCGGCGCATGGTCGGCGAAGAACGCGTGCGCGAGGTAGTCCATCGGCGCAGAGTGCCCCTTGATCAGCGGGACCGACGCGGGCCGCACGCCCAGCAGGTCGCGCACGACCCCCGCCAGTTGCTCCACGGTCTCGGGCCGGGGCGGCAGCGGCGTCACGGGCGGGCTCCCGCATCGTGCACGAAGGCGATGGGCGGGTACGCCAGCGCCGCGTACGCGCGCATCGCCAGCCGCTCGGGCGAGCGCTCCGCGAGACGCCGAGCCCGGGCCCACGCCCCGAGTGCGACGTGCAGACGCGGATCGTCAATGCCGCCGACCGCGAGCGATTCGGCGTCGACGCCCCGGCGTCCGAGTACCCGCGCGAGCCGCCGATCCGCTTGGCTTGGTTCGAGTGGGATCGGACGCATGCCCGCGCGCGCGAAGAAGGGGCACGCGTGCGCCATGGCGGCGATTGCCTCGGTCCGCCGCGTGCAGGGGTCGGCCAGGTACGCCCGCACGAGCCGCACCGCGACGCCCCGCCCGCGGTACCGCGGGTCGACGATGACGCGGGAGATCAGCCGCAGATCGGCGTTGATCGCCTCCGCCCGCGTGCGCTGGTCGGCGTGGTCGTACTCGCCGGGCCAGGCGATCGACCGCCAGCGGTCGTTGAGCGTCGGCATGCTCGCGACCAGCACGCCGGCGAGCTCGCCATCGGCGTCGGCGGCGCGCAGCACGCGGGCGATCGGCCCGGGCCTGCGGGCGGCGTAGTGGAAGCGCGCGAGGGCCCGCAGGTCGGCGGCGTCGCCGGTTTCGATCGCTATCGCGTGATCGCGTGGTCGGTGGTCGTCGAGGGCGGCGAATCGTCGTTGCAGCGCGTCGCATGCCACGGCGGTGCTCCGCGGGGGCGAAGCCGGGCGCGTCGGAGGATCGCGGGGGGCTCGGACGTCTCGCCGGGCAGCGGCAGGATGGCCAGCACGTCGGGCCCGAGCGACTCGAGCAGGTCGTCCCGCGTCGTGGCCACCACGAGCGTGATCACCTCGCGTCGGGCCCACCGTGCCAGGGCGCAGGCCAGCGAGCAGGCGGTGGCGCGATCGAGCTCGGCGGCGAACTCGTCGATGAGCAGGGCGGCGCCGGGCGTGCAGCGGTCCATGCCGGCGGCGATCCGCAGCCGCGCCCGCTGGCCGTCGCTGAGCGCGCCCGCGGGCCGCGCCAGAAGCGCCGCCTCGGCGAGGCCCGCGGCGGCGAGCACGCCCAGCGCCCGCTCGAAGCTGTCGCCGACGGCGTCGATGGCCGGTCGGCGGCGGGGCAGGTGCGCGGGCGGCCGGACGACGGCGCGCCGCTGCCGCGCCAGCCGACGGCCGAGCAGCGCGAGCGCGGTCGACTTGCCGCCGCCGCTGGGGCCGGCGAGCATGAGGATCCGCCCGGGCGCCGCGTCGGCGTGCAGGGCGCGGGCGGCGGCGCAGGCCATGCGGAGCGCCGACCACCGCACGGGATCGTGCTGGTGGTGCATCGGCAGGCCGAAGAGGGCGGCCGCCCTGGTCGCGCGGTCGATCACGCCGCCGTCTCCCGGCCCGGCAGGGCCGCGACCAGCGTGTGCATCGTCGCGCAGTGCTGGCGGACCTGGTGGTAGCTCAGGCCCAGCCGGCTGGCGATGACCCGCATGGGCAGGCCCTCGATGACCGCCAGCCGCGCGACGGCGTGGAGCTGCCGAGGCCAGCTCGATCCGTGGCGGACGACGGCGGCGAAGGCCGGATCGGTCACCCGCTTGAGCAGCGCCCGCACGCGGCGGCGGAGGCGTCGCTCGGGCACGCCCAGCATGACCGCGACCTCGCTGACCCGCATGCCCCGGCCGTAGACGGCCAGGAGCAGCTGGCGTTCCTGCTCGGGCAGATGCTCGCTGGCATCGACGATCTGGGCGACCAGTGCGCGGCGGCGCTTCCGCCGCAGGTCGAGGGTGGGATCTTCGGTCCTCGTGGCCACGGACGTACTCCTGTTCGATGTCGGGTGGCGGACCCTACGAGGGGCCCATCGTTTACTGACATGCTCGATTGGCGGCCATATTGTCGACTAGCTTGAAAACAATTGCAAGGCTAATGTATGGTATAGCCACCCAATGGCGCACCGCGGGGGTCGTCGTGCGCGGGGCATGGTGCTCGGCCTCGATTGGCTCCCCTCTTCGTGGGATAGGTGCCTACGCATGACCGCACGGCAGGCCCGGCAGGACGACGAGATCGCAACCAGGATCGATCGGCAGCCGCCGGCGTTCGGCACGATCGTCCGCGATCGCCGTTTACGGATGGGGCTGAGTTTGCGCGAGACCGCCGAGCGGGCCCGCTGCACCAAGGGCTACCTCTCGCTGCTCGAGCGGGGCATGCGCGGGGCGCCGGGCCCCAAGCTCATGGCGCGGCTGGAGGCGGCGCTCGAGCTGGCGGCGGGCACGCTGTCGGCGGTGGCGGCGATGGAGGCGACGCCCATCGAGCTGCGCGAGGAGCTGGCCGAGCGGCGTCGCCAGGCCGAGGCCGCCCGCCAGCTCGCCTCGCTGCTGCAGTCTGCGGGCCCCGGCGGGCTCGACGATGCCTACCAGAGCGGCGCCTTGCAGCGGCTGGTCGAGCGGCTCGGGCCGGCCGGCGGAGGGGCCGCGGCCGACGCCGAGGGCGGCGCACCCGTTCGTGCATTGCTGCCCGGCGTGGTGCCGCTGATCAACCTCGTGCCCGCGGGGGAGGCCAGCGAGTTCACCGATCTAGGCTACCCCGCCCGCGTGGCGGACGCGTACGTGCAGTCGCCCGACCTGGCCGACCCCGACGCCTTTGCGGCCCGCATCACCGGCGACAGCATGGAGCCGCAGTATGTGGAGGGCGACGTGGTCATCTTCAGCCCGGCCCGCGACGTCAAGGACGGCATGGACTGCTTCGCGAGGCTCGAACCGGACCACGAGACGACCTTCAAGCGGGTCTACTTCGAGCGGGGTGGCGGCGGCGAGGAGCTCATCCGGCTGCAGCCGCTCAACAGCCGCTACGCCCCACGGGTCGAGCCCCGGGAGCGGGTCGCGGGGCTGTACCCGGCGGTGAGCCTGACGCGGGGGATCGGCTGATGGACTAACCGCGAGGCCCGCGATGCGGCCCATGCCCGCAACACGGCGGCGGCCGTGCCTGTATGCTGGATGGTCGGGCGGCGCCGCGTGCACGCGAGCGCGGCCCCGCATCCGGGGGAGCCATGCGACGCGGATTCACGCTCATCGAGCTGCTCGTGGTCATCTCGATCATCGCAATCCTGATGGGCATCCTGATCCCGGCGCTGGCCGGCGCGCGGCTGACGGCCCGGTCGACGGTGGGGGTGGCCAACCTGCGGTCGATGACGCAGATGCTGTTCCTCTACGACAACGAGCAGCGGTCCTTCCCCAACCCCTTCGACCCGCGGGAGGATCCGCGGGAGCGCCGCGTGCGGGGCAGCGAGTGGTACGACGCGCTGCACCCCACGCAGGACGAGCCGTACTGGCGATTCGGGCCGTACACCCCGCCGCAGTGGAACACCGAGTTCTTCGCGTGCTACTGGTACTCGTGGCTGGCCGACTGGCGGGGCGG
The DNA here is from genome assembly GCA_039819165.1 of Planctomycetota bacterium. NCBI lineage: Bacteria > Pseudomonadati > Planctomycetota > Planctomycetota bacterium. The sequence goes on along the minus strand of JBCBSM010000001.1, from coordinate 2,010,247 downwards.
CACGCGCTTCGATGAGGTGCAGTATTCGCCCGCCGACCGCGCGGCGCTGGACCAGCTCAACCAGCTGCGGACGAGGCCGTCCAGCCGCGACGGCCAGGTGCTGTGGCCCACGAGCTTCTACCTCTCGCCCACGCTGTGGACCCGGCCGGACCGCTTCCGCCGCGGCGCCCGCGAGCCGATGACGCCGAGCGGGCTGGCGACCATCGGCATCGACAGCGTGGCGTCGCCCGAGGCCAAGGTGATGGCGTGGGAGCGGGCCGACTTTGCGCAGAAGCAGCGGACGGTGATCTCGGCGGGCACGGCGCGGCGGGAGCAGATCGCGCCCAGCTGGGTGAACCCGCGCGCCAAGCCGCACGCCGCTACCGCCGACGGCAGCGTCCGCCGCGTGGACATGGATCGGCTGCACGACGAGGCGGCCGAGGGCGGCGAGTACCTGCCCGGCGGCCGCATCGGCCCGAGCGACCTCATGCCGCTGTTCGCGCCGCACCGGCCGCGCATCGACGATGCGTTCATGGGCGGCGAGACCGGCGCCGACGGCGTCAACCCGCTGTTCTTCTGGGCGACGGCGGGGGGCGCGCGGGGGCGGGATCTGCTGCCGTAGGGGGTCTCGGCCGCCCGGCTCAGACCGATTTGATAGCGTGCGCCGCTCGGGCTGCCGACGCGGCGTGCGCGGATACCAGGAGCGCCCCCGCGGCGGCGAGGATGGCAGCTGCGTTCGATGTCGTCGCCGCGAAAATCAGCAGCACGGAGCCGCCGATCACCGCGCCGACGAGGGTCCGCTTTGCGGATGGACCAAGCCGTGCCGGTCGACCGCAGCGAGCCGTGATGGAGTGGCACATGCGGAGCGTCGAGGCGTAGAAGAAGGCCCCCGCGGCGAGCAGGATCGCAAGACCGAGAAACGGCGAGAACAATGCGGCGAAGACCGCCGCAGGCAGGCCGATGATGCACAGCCAGGTGGCCGCGGTGACCGAGAGCCTGCGCTCGTAGCCGGGTAGGTCGTGCTCCTGCCAGCGGCCCTCCCGCGGCTTGAAGCCCGCGATGCAGAACAGCACCGCGGCGGGCACGAGCAGCCCGGGCGCCACGAAGAAGCCCACGTCGGCGATGCCGGGCGATCGTAATGGGTCTGGGTACGCGGCGATGAGCACGCCGAAGAGCCCGAAGGACGCCAGCAGGATGAGGTCGCCCGCGAGCACGAGGTTGCCGTACTCGCGGAACTTGCGGGCGTAAAACGGGTGGGCATCGGTGAGCGAGGCCGTCGCGAGCGATCCCGCCACCGGCCTTCCGCACTCGGGGCACCGCCCGCGCATGGGCAGGCCGCCGACGTCGTAGCGGCACCCCACGCACTGCAACCCCGGCGGCGCGGGATCGGCGATCTCGGGTGGCTCGGCCATCCCCCAATCCAAGCGTGCCCGCCTCGCCGCAACCAGCAAACCCCTGGCACGAATCCCTTTGTGATCGGCGTGCGGGCCGATAGAATGGTCCAGGAGGGCGTGCAGGCATGTCCGGAAACTCGGGCTTCGAGGACAGCCTCGCCGGCATGGGCCGGAAGATCGACGGCACGCTCGATGCCGCCAAGGAGGCGTCCGGCCGCCTGAAGGACCGCATCGCCACGCGGAGCTTCCGGCTGCTGCCCGAGCGCGACCCCGATCGCCCCCGACTCAGCGAGCGCGTCAGCGAGGCCCGCGAGCGGCTGGAGGAACAAGCCGGCAACCCGAGGTTTGCCCTCTACGCATTCGGTGCGGGGGCGGCGCTCGTGCTCGTGGCGGCCGTCGCGGTGGTGTGGGCCTTCGGGCTGGGCGGCGGCGGGGCGAGCGCGTCGGAGTTCGCCCGCGATGCCGAGCTGCGCGCCGCCGCGCAGAAGGCCGAGGCCATGGAGCGGGGCACGACCTCGCCCGCGCTGATGATCCAGCAGCAGCAGGCCGGGCTCGCCCGCGACCAATCCGGATCGAGCCCAGCCGGCACCGGCGGCGCTTCCCCCCGGGGCGGGCCGCGGTAGGGCGGCGTTCTCTAGGCTCCTCCCGTGAGCGACCCCGCTTCGACGCCCGAATCCGGAACCGAGTCCAGAGAGGACCGCCTCGCGCGGCTGCTCGCGCGGGCCCGCGGGCTGCCCAAGGTGCCCGGCGTCTACCTGATGAAGGACGCCCGGGGCATCGTCATTTATGTTGGCAAGGCCCGCGTGCTACCCGACCGGGTGTCGAGCTACTTCGTGCCTAGTGCGGACCTCGGCCCCGCCAAGGCGCCGATGCTCGACGTCGTCGACGACTTCGAGATCCTCGAGTGCGAGACCGAGTTCGAGGCGCTGCTCGCCGAGAACCGGCTCATCAAGGACACGCGGCCGCGCTTCAACGTCCGGCTCACCGACGACAAGACGTTCCCGTACCTGGTCGTCACCCAGCGCGAGGACTTCCCGCGGGTGTTCGTCACGCGCAACCCGGGTGGCATGCGGCCCGACGGCACGACGGCCGAGTATGCCAAGGGTGCCAGGGTCTTCGGGCCGTTCGTCAACGCGGGCGCGCTGCGGGAGGCCGTGCAGGTAGCCCAGCGGGTGTTCAAGTTCCGCGACTGCAAGCTGGACATCGTCGAGGGCGATCCGAAGAACCGCTACTTCCGCCCGTGCCTCCTGTACAGCATCGGCCAGTGCACGGCGCCGTGCGCCGACAAGGTGCAGAAGGAGGCGTACGCGGGCCAGATCGATCGCTTCGTGCGCTTCATGACCAGCAAGCGGAGCCAGATGCTCCGCGAGCTGCGCACCGAGATGGAGGACGCGAGCGCGAACCTCCAGTACGAGCGGGCCGCCGAGCTGCGCGACCAGATCGTCTCCATCGAGAAGCTCGAGGAGCGCAGCACCCGCAAGGACGGCTGGCAGCCCGAGACCGAGATCGGCTACATCGACCCCGAGAAGGGCCTGCGGAGCCTGCAGCGCACGCTCGGCCTCGGCGAGCCGCCCCGCGTGATCGAGGGCATCGACATCGCCCACCTCGGCGGCAGCGAGACCGTCGGCAGCAAGGTCTGCTTCGTCGACGGCAAGCCGTTCAAGAGCGAGTACCGCCGCTACAAGATCCAGACCGCCGACAACGACGACTACTCGAGCATCCGCGAGGTGGTCAGCCGTCGCTACCGCGAGGCCGGCAGCGGCCAGGAGCTGTATCCCGACGTCATCCTGATCGACGGCGGCCTGGGCCAGCTGCACGCCGCCATGGAGGCGCTGCGGGACATGGACGTGCGGCCGCCGATGGTGATAAGCCTCGCGAAGAAGGAGGAGCTGATCTATGTGCAGGAGAGGAGCGAGCCGATCCGTCTCGGCCGCGAGAATCTCGGGCTGAGGCTGTGCCAGCAGATCCGCGACGAGGCCCACCGCTTCGCGCAGCACTACCACCACGTGCTGCGGCGGAAGAAGGTGGTGGGGGAGTGATCAAGCGAGCCGCGTGCTCATGCACGCGGCTCGGACGGAGGGCGCCCGCACTCGGGGCACGTCGCTAGATTCCGCACGTCGTAGCCGCAGCCGAGGCAGCGGCCGCGGAGATTCCAGCGGAGGATTCGGATCGGCCGCTGGCCGTACCACATCGTGGCGAGCACGGCGGCGTAGAAGGCGGTGTTGATCGCGAAGCCGGGCCAGATCGGCATGAGGGGGAGGGCGAAGCGGTCGAAGGCAACGAGATCTAGGGCGCGGGATGAGCCGGCGTGGATCTCGATGCCCGTCGAGATGGAGTGCCTCGGACTCGTCCGCACGCCGCCGAGGGGGACCGGGAGGCGGCGCCTGATGAGATTCTCGTGGAAGGCCGTGCGCTGCTGGGCCACCGCCATCGCGTGCGTCGGCCATCCCGACTCGTGGATAAGCAGCGATTCCTTGACGACGTACCGGGCGTGCGGCTCGATGAGGTAGCTCTCCAGGAACGACTCTTGCCACCCCGGGTAGCGCTCGAGGGTGAGCCAATCGAGCAGGCCCGCCGGGACGAGATCGCCGCTGTCCGGATCGGGCGCCGGCGTGCGGTAGCGTTCGTAGACGCGGGTGCCGGCTTCCATGGATTCAAAGAAGGTCTGCGTCCGGCGCGTCCGCCGATCGTCCTGATTCTGGTGGAACTGCACCCACTGCAGCGCCCAGGACGACGCAATGGTGCACAGCACGCCGCCGGCGATCCAGATCAGGATGATCGGTGCCATCCCCCGCAGCCGCCGGGCCGCGCGTCGGCGTGTCATGCGTCCCGCCGCAGCCGCAGCCGCAGCCGCTGGGGCTTAGCCCCGGGCACCCGCTCGACCAGGCCCCGTGCCTCCAGGTCCAGCTTCACGGTCATCAGCCACCACATGCAACCACCGCTGGGGCTGTGGAACTGTTCGGGGACGGCGTCGAGCAGGTCGATCTCGAGGTCGGCCAGCGTGCGGCCGTCGGGGTGGGGCTTCAGGCAATCGAGGATGGCGCCGCGGTAGGCGTCGTAGCTGGCCTTGTTGACGCGGGTGGGCGACTTTCCCTCGGGGTGCAGCGCCTCGACCATTTCCGGCGTGCGAGACATGTCCGCTCGGTCCGACATGCCGTGAAGGTACGTCCGGACCGAGCGGGGAGGGGCGAGTTTTGGGGAGGAGGGGAGGTGGTTGGCCGTGATCGGCGGGGCCTGGGGAGGGTTGGGCCCCGGCGGGTCGGCTACCGGCGGAAGCCACGCCGGCCGGCGAAGCCGCGGCGGAAGCCACCCCGGAAGCCGCGGCTGGAGCGGAAGCCCCGGCTCGAGCGGAACCCGCGGCTGCGGAAGCCCCGGTTGAAGCTGCGGCTGCGGAAGCCTCGGTTCGAACGGAAGCCCCGATTGAAGCTGCGGCTGCGGAATCCGCGGTTGAAGCTGCGGCTGCGGAAGCCCCGGTTGAAGAAGCCCCGGTTGCCGACGAATCCCTTGTGGCCGAACTTCACGTCCTTCTTGTGGCCCGGCAGGATGAGGACCTTCTTGCCGTGGTCGACGGTGACGACCTTTCCGGACGTGGCCTGGACGACCCCGTCGTTGGCCCGGGCCGGTGCGGCGGCGGCGAAGAGGAGTGCGAGCGAGGAGAGGACGGCGAACTTGTGCAGCGTGGTGGTGTTCATGCCGAGATAAAGCCAGCGGGGCGAACGCTTATTCAAAAGCCCGGCCACGCTGGAGAGTCCAAAGATGCGGCGAGAAGCGGGAATACTGGCGATCCTGGGCGTCTGCGGGGCGGCCTCGGCGCAGAGCCTCTTCGAGGTCTCGGTCGATGCCGTTGATCCGAGCGTGGCCGACATGGTCGTTGGTGGATCGAGCGTGCCCGACCTGGTCCAGGGCCTGCTCGATACCGAGGGCGCCTTCGCGAGCTTCGAGGGCGAGGCCTTCTCCGCGTCGCTGCGGTACGCCGGCGTGGACGATGCGATCACGTTCACGCTCAGCTCCGACGGCAACACCGCAACGCTCGACTTCGTCGGCCGCGACGAGCCGCCGCTTGTGTTCACCGCGACGGCCGACCAGGACGTCGAGGACCAGATCATCGACTTCCTGGAGCAGAACGGCGGGGACGTCGTGTCGGACTTCCTCAACGAGATCAACGAGCTGTCGCTCGTGGCGGTGACCGACGGCAACCCGCAGTCGACCACGGCGCAGATGGGCTCGTACAAGTTCCGCCGCTTCGGCCAGCACCAGGACCTGACGCGGCTCGAGCGGCGGATTATGCGGGGCGAGGTCGTCGAGCCCGTGATGCCCGGCGCGTTTCGCGCGTCGGGATGGAGCCGGCAGGCCGGCCAGGCCGAGCAGCAGGGTGGCGGGATGCGATCCACCGGGTCGGCCAGCGGCTTCGGGCTCAACGAGGCCGGCACCCGCCAGGACGGGGCGCAGGGCGGCGGCCAGAGCGGTGCGCAGGGCGACCAGGAACTCGACGCCGCCCAGACCGGCACCGCGCAGGTCCAGTGGTTCCAGCCGGGCTCGGACCGCGGGCTGCGCGTGCGGCTGGACGCCATCGGTGGCATCGCGGATGCCGACGGCATCGACAGCGAGTTCATCCAGGTCGCCTCGAGCTACGAGTACCGCTTCAACCGCTTCTGGGGCGTGGCCGCGTCCTTCCCGCTGTCGTACTACAACGTCGAGGACGCCGACGTCTTCCTCGCCGGCGCGCACCTCGACATCCCGATCCGGCTGATCCAGCAGCACGACGGCAAGGGCTTCACCTTCCAGATCACGCCGGGCGCGCTGATCGTCGGCTCGGGGTCGTTCGAGCTGATCTCGGGCGGCCTGTTCTGGGGCGTGGGCGGCACCGCGCTGGCGAGCTACGAGGTCGGCGACTGGATCTTCAGCGGTTCGGGCAGCTTCACCCACTTCGAGTCCATCACGCTGCAGATCGACGAGTTCGAGTTCGATCCCGACCTGTCGCAGGACTTCGTCCGCGTGGGCGGCAAGGCGACGTACGGCATCGGCGACAACGCCTACGTCTTTGCCGGCCTGAGCTACTCGGATTTCATCGATGACGCCGCCGTCGACAACTACCTGAGCCCGAGCACCGGCATCGGGCTGCGGACCGCCAACGGGTTCAACTTCCGCCTGGCCTACGAGGGCGACTTCGGGGACAACTACGAGGCCCACAAGATCCAGGCCGGCGTGCAGCTGCCCTTCTAGAGCGGCCCCGTTCGCCAACCCCGCTTCATAAGCCTGCCCATCTTGCCCGATGCGGCGCCCACCCGCGGCGCTTTCGCGTTGCATCCGCCCATGGTGCTCGTGTAGAGTACGTCGGCGGAGCAATGCGGAGGACGGGGAGGCGATGGCATGAACGCTCGCGTACCGCTCGTAGCTCTGGGGTCGCTCGCCTGCTCGGCGTCGGCCCAGGGCGTCTTCGTGCTGGATTCCTTGCAGCAGTGCTTCGTCCCGCCCGAGGTGCCCAGCATCGAGCTCGACCTGCCGCCGGGGCTCTACCAGACCGTGGCGGTTGGCGATGCCTTCGATGCGTGGAACGCCTGGGGCGGCTCGGTCGACGGCTGCGACGGCGACGGACTGAATTGCACCATGGGCTGGCTGACCGGCCACGCCGTGTCGGCCGAGAGCGGCAACCCGGTGGCCACACGCGTCGACTTCGGCGCCATCGCGGCCACGCCCGCGCTCGCGCTGCAGGAGCCGCGCAGGGTGCTCTTCCGTCGCTGCGATTCCGAGACGCTCTTCCTGGGCGTGGGCGACAGCCACTGCGCCGATAACGTCGGCACGGTTGCCGTGCGGATCGAGCTGGCGGCGTGCCCGCCCGACTTCAACCTCGATGGCGAGCTGAACTTCTTCGATTTCCTCGAGTTCCAGAACCTCTTCGAGGAATCCAACGCCATCGCCGATCTCGACTGCGATGGCGAGTTCACCGTGACCGACTTCAACGCCTTCCAGGCCCTGTTCGCGCAGGGCTGCTCGCCGCCGGTCGCGGCCGAGCAGGGCGACGCGGAGTTCGCGACGGTCGGCCTGCGTTAGCGGGGATCGGGGTATTCGAGATCGGGTTCGCGTTGGCGTGCGTTCGCGGGCCGGCGCGTGAGTCGTCCGCGTTTCTCTCGCTCCTGGGAGGAAGGCGCGTTCCCCGCGGTTGCGGTGCGCCCATTGCGCGCGGGTCGCCCAGCACAGGGAGAACCAGATGCTCGCTCGATCCGCACGCGTTGCGCTGTCCGTCTCGATCGCCCCGTGCGCCCTGGCGTGCGCGCAGGACGTGTACCACCTCGATGCGCGATCGGACTGCTTCGTGCCCCCGGCGCGGCCCGTCCGGGTGATCGATCTGCCGCAGGGGCTCTACCGCACGCTGCCCATCGACGACGTGTTCCAGGCCTGGAACCCGTGGGGTGGAAGCGTGAGCGGCTGCGACGCCGGGGGCTACGGGTGTTCCACCGGCTGGGCCACCAACCACGCGGTGACGACCGCCGATGGCCGCGGGACCGGCCGGTTCGTGGCGCGCGGCGAGGTCGCTATGACGCCCGCGCTGGCTCTGCTCCGGCCGCGGATCATCCTCTTCCGCAAGTACGCGGGGGTGGATCTGCTCATTGGCATCGGCGACAGCCTGTGCAGCGACAACATCGGCGGCGTCTCGGTGCGCGTCGACCCCGTGGACTGCGTGGCCGACCTGGATCTCGATGGCTCGCTGGACCTGTTCGACTTCCTGGAATTCCAGACGCTGTTCGACGCCGGCAACCTTGTGGCGGACCTCGACTTCGATGGCGAGCTGACGATCTTCGACTTTCTCGCCTTCCAGACCGCGTTCGACTCCGGCTGCCCGTAGGCGGGGGTCGCCGCGCCAACAATCCGGCGTGCCCGATCCATCGCACCGATACGACCTGATCGCCATCGACCTCGACGGCACGCTCGTGGGCCGCGCGGGGGCGGTATCGGCCGAGAACGTCGAAGCCATCCGCGCCGCTCGCGAGGCGGGCCTGGGCGTGACCATCTGCACCGGCCGCGTGCTGAGCGAGTGCTACGCCGTGCTCGACGCCATCGAGCAGACCGAGCCCGTGGTGGTCTCGGGCGGGGCGCAGATCGCCTGCGGCCGGGATCGCCGGACGCTCGACGCCGCCGGGCTCGATGCGACGCTCATCGATCGCGTGGCGGACATCGCCCGCGGCCACGACCTCGCGCTGCTCATCCAGAAGGACCGCGACCACGCGGGCTACGACTACGTCGTGGTGCTCGACGGGGACGCCGAATTGCACCCGGTCCTGCAACTCTGGATGGACAAGAAGGCCTCCGACGTCGAGTACATCATCAGCCGCGAGGGGCCCCGGCACGACCTGCCGAGCGTCCGCGCGGTGGCCTCCGGGACGGCGCGCGAGGTCGCGCGGCTGACCGAGCGGCTGGCCGACGAGCTGGCGGGGCTCGCGATGGTGCACGCCTTTCCGCTGAGCACGCACGTGCCCGAGGACGACGAGCCGCCGCACGTGCTCGAGGTCTTCCCGGTCGAGGCCGACAAGTGGTCGGCGCTGCAGCGGCTGGGCGTCCGCGTCGGCGTCGAGCCAGCGCGCATCGCCGCCATCGGCGACCAGGTCAACGACATCCCGATGCTGCAAGGGGCGGCCCTGGGCGTAGCGATGGGCGAGGCGCCGGCCGAGGTCCGCGCCGCGGCCGACCGCGTGACCGAATCCTGCGCCGATCACGGCGTGGCACGAGCCATCGAGCGCATACTCGCGGGCGCGTGGTAGCGGGGCTCCGCGTGCCGCAGACGCTCGCCGAGATCAAGGGCCTGCTGGCCGAGCGCGGGCTGGCGCCCAAGCGATCGCTGGGCCAGAACTTCCTGGTGGACCACAACCTGATCGCCAAGCTCGTGCGGGCCGCGGGCGTGACGCCGGGGACGCTCGTGCTCGAGGTCGGCCCCGGTACGGGCACGCTGACCGAGGCGCTGCTCGATGCGGGGGCGAGCGTGCTCGCCTGCGAGCTGGACGACGGCCTCGCCGTGCTGCTGCGGGAGCGCTTCGCGGATCGCGAGGGATTCGCGCTGGTGCACGGCGATGCGCTCCGGGGCAAGCGGGCGCTCAACACGGAGGTCGCGGAACGACTCGGCGATCGACCGTTCGCGCTCGTCGCAAACCTGCCCTACGGCTGCGCAACGCCGCTGCTCTCGACGCTGCTGCTGCATCGGCCGGCGTGCGGCGCGATGGCGGTGACGGTGCAGAAGGAGGTCGTCGATCGGTTGCTGGCCTCGCCCGGCACGCGGGACTTTGGCCCCTTATCCGTGATCGCGCAGGCGGCGTGCGAGGCCGAACGCATCGCGCACCTGCCGCCGGCGTGCTTCTGGCCCCGCCCCGGGGTGGATAGCGCCATGGTGCTGCTGCGGCGGCGGCCCGAGCCGCCGTGCGATCTCGCGGTGCTGAGCGAGGCGTGCGGTGCGCTGTTCCGGCAGCGCCGCAAGCGGATCGCCGCACCACTGCGCGAGTTGCTGGGCGATGCGGACCCGCCGGAGGGCGTCGCGCCGGGCATGCGGGCCGAGGAGATCGCCGTCGACGCTCTTGCGGCGCTGGCGCGTCAGCTGTCGGCCATGCGGGCGGCCAGCGACGCGATGCGCGAGCCGTAGTGGCGGGCGGTCTCGAGGTCGCCCGGCGGCGGGGCCTCCTCGGGCGAGACGTTTCCCGACTGCGCGAAGGCGCCCAGGAAGCCGCCCATCCGGTTGGGCGTGTCGGGGGTCTGGCCCGCGTCGTCGGACGGCGGCATCATGCCGAGGGTGACCCAGTTCATGCCGTGCTGGGCGGCGAAGACGACAAGGCTGACGAGCGTGTTGAGCTTGTCGCCGCTCAGGCCGCTGCTGTTGGTGAAGCCGCCGGCCAGTTTGTCCTTCCAGCCCTGCTGGAACCACACGACGCTGCTGTCGTCCATGAATCGCTTGAGGCCCGCGCTGATCGTGCCCATGTAGGTTGGGCACCCGAAGACGATCGCGTCGGCCCTTGCGAGCACGTCCCACGGCCCTGCGTACTGGTTGTTCTCGGGCGCGGGGAACTCCTCGACGGCGTGCATCGCGGCGTCGGCGCCGGCGGACCACACGCCCTCGGCAACGGCCTCGGCCTGCTTCCTGGTGTGGCCGAAGCCGCTGTGGTACACGATGGCGACGAGGGTCATGCCGGGCCTCCGGTGCGGGTGGGGCACAAACATAGCCGCACGATTGCCCGGCGGTCGGCGTCTAGCGATTGACCATGAACAGCGCCGTCTGCGTGAAGTACACCCGCAGCTCGCGGTAGGGGTTGGGTTCCAGGCCCATGTCGTCGAGCGAGGCGAACATCAGCTCGAGCCAGCGCTCGGCGGCGGCGTGATCGATCCGGAACGGCATGTGCCGCATGCGGAGGCGGGGGTGGCCGCGCTGGTCGCTGTACGTCGCTGGTCCGCCGAAGCGCTGGATCAGGAAGTCGCGCAAGCGGAGGCGTGCCTCCTCGAAGTGGAGCGTCATGGCCTGGTCGTTATCCTCGTCCACGTCGTGCATGCGGGCGAGGTAGCCGCGGTACATGGGCCCGAGGATGTCGTCGGTCGGGACGGCCTCGTAGAAGCCGCGCGTGAGCCGGTCGAAGCCGCCGGCGCCGAGGATCTGGTAGAGGGTCTGCGGCTGGTCGTTGTCGCTCACGCGGAATCGTTGGGCGGGAGTGCGCCGATCACCAGCCCGCACTCGGGGCACCGCTCGCTGGTCGGGTTGCTGAGGTCGTAGCCGCAGCCCGGGCAGCCGGGCTTCGGTACGGGCACGAGCACCGCGATGGCGAAGCGGGCGAGGAGCAGGAGTGCGACGGCCATGGCTGCCGCGGCGAGGGGCACGCCGAACCAGGTCCAACTGGTGAGCTCCGGCGGGCGGGCGTAGCCGGCGGCGGCCCAGGCGGCCTCCTTGTTGTACGTGGGGATCCGCAGGGCCGCGATGACCATCGCCGCGACGAGCAGCAGCACCGCAACGCCGCGCAGCGCGACGCGGACCCGCCAGCGCATCGCGATGATCTCCCGGGCGGTGGGCGTGGGCATTGCGTCGCGGCCGATCTAGTGGCCGAAGAGGTTGGTCTGCGCGAACATGCCGGCTTCCTCGAAGTGCCGCAGCGCCTCGTCCACCGTGGAGAAGATCTTGGTGGCGGTCTCGGTGATGAAGGGGCTGGGGGTGCGCGACGGCCGCCAGACCACGTAGACCTCCTTGGTGTGCTCGAAGGCGTGGTGCAGCTCGCGCTCGACGCCGCTGGACAGGCCCGGGATGCCGCCGGCCAGCTCGGGGATGTAGCTGACGATCATGTCGCTCTGGTCGATGAGCTTGAAGTCCCGCATGTAGATCTGGCCGTCGATGTCGCCGGCGATGTCGAGCACCTCGCGGGTGCGGCATCGGAGGGGCTCGGCGTCGGCGCCCCCGCCGAAGGAGTGGGGGGCGTGGTCGAAGAACTCGTGGCCGTCGCGGGCGGCCTCGAGGGCCCGCTCGAGCAGCAGCTTCTCGTCGACGTCGCCGGGGTCGAAGGTGATGAACTGCTCGGCCAGCTGCGCGCGGAAGTGGTCGATCTCGGCCAGCACGTCGGGCATGTCCACGACGTGGCTCATCGGGAAGCTGGGGTAGACCTTCCGCATCTCGGGGCGGCAGGCCAGGCGGAACATCGTGCGGACGGTGCTGGCGTGCCGGCCCCGGCTGACGATGCAGAAGTCGCTGCCGGGGACGGCCTGGCTCATCAGCTCGGTGGCCAGCAGCTCTTCTTCGCGCCAGACCATGCAGTCCTTCATGGTGGCGTCGATCTCGTGCTCGCGGTGCAGCCGGTGGTGCACCATCTCGATGTTGTCCACCAGGCAGACGAACAGGTCGGGCTTGAGCTTGGTGATCTGGTCGAAGTCGAAGGCGCTGAACAGCCCGTGCCGCCAGCGGAAGGTGGCGTGGGTGTTTACCAGGATGTTGGCCTGCCCCTGGCTGTCGGCGATGACGTCCTTGAAGGCCGCCCGGCGGAGCGAATGCAGCCTGCTCAGGGGCAGATCCAGGATGCGGCCGGGCCGGACGTCGGGGGCCTCGGCGTACATCGAGTCGCCGACGTTGTAGAGCGAGATGGGTTCGCCCTGTTCGCCGGCGAATCGGGCGACGTCGGCGAGGTAGGCCTTCTTGTCCAGGCCGATCTGGCCGGTGACGATGGCTCGCACGGGGCTCCCTTCCCGGGCCCGCTGCATGCCCGGTCGACGCGCGAGTATACCGGTCGGCGGGCCGGCCCGCGGGCGGTTGATCGCCCCCGGCCCCGGGCTACTGTTTTTGGGCTCTCTCAGGGCCGAACGCGCCCTCGGTGCAGCCCACCGTCGGTCCGACCGCGACTCGCCCTGTAAGTCACTCTCGGATTCGCGATTCAGGGCAGGAGTCTGGTTGGTGAAGATTTACGTAGGAAACTTTCCGTACTCGACGACGGAAGACGATCTGCGCGACCTGTTCGCGCCCTTCGGCGACGTGGCCAGCGTCGCCATCATCATGGACCGCGAGACCGGCCGCCCCCGCGGCTTCGGCTTCGTGGAGATGTCCGATGATCAGGCCGCCAACGCCGCCATCGAGGCGCTCAACGGCAAGGACTACGGCGGCCGGCCGCTCAACGTGAACGAGGCCCGTCCGCCCGCCCACGGCGGCGGCGGTGGCGGTGGCGGTGGTGGCCGCGGCGGCTTCGGCGGCGGTCGCGGCGGCGGCGGTGGTGGCGGCTTCGGCGGCGGACGCGGCGGTGGCCGTGGCGGCGGCGGTGGCGGCTGGGGCCGCGATTAAGATCCAGGACCGGATTCCCACCAAAGGAACAGCATGACCACAGTCCCTTCGCCGATGGCCGACCAGATCGGCCACCGCACGCCCGCACCGCGCGCTCGCGTCGCGGCCGAGAAGCCCGTGCACTACGGCCCGCTGCCGCTGGGTCTTCGGATCCTCAACCTCGTGCTGATCCTCGCGCCGCTGTGCGCCTTCGTGTGGGCGGTGGCCTACGCCTGGGGCGCGGGCATCGGCTGGGTCGAGCTGGCGGTGGGCTTCGTGTTCTATCTAGCAACGGGCTTCGGCGTCACCATCGGCTACCACCGGCTGCTGACGCACAAGTCGTTCCGCACGGGCCGGGTGATGACGGCGATCCTCGGGATCCTGGGCTCGATGGCGACCGAGGGGCCGATCCTCAACTGGGTTGCCTTCCACCGCTGCCACCACCAGCACAGCGACCACGAGCACGACCCGCACTCGCCCCACGGGCACGGGTCGGGCGTCTGGGGCACCATCAAGGGGTTCTGGATGGCCCACTGTGGCTGGGTGCTCTCGCCCCGCCGCAAGGACCTCGGCCGCTACGTGGTCGATCTGGAGAAGGACCCGCTGGTGCGCTGGATCAGCCGCCTGTTCCCGGTGTGGGCGCTGCTCTCGCTCGCGCTGCCCGCGCTGGCGGTCGGCCTGTTCACCATGAGCTGGTGGGGCGCCCTGATGGGCTTCGTGTGGGGCGGGCTGATCCGCGTGGCGATGGTGCACCACATCACCTGGAGCGTGAACTCCATCTGCCACCTCTGGGGCAACCGGCCCTTCGAGAGCCACGACGAGAGCCGCAACAACGCCATCGTCGGCGTGCTGGCCCTGGGCGAGGGCTGGCACAACAACCACCACGCGTTCCCCACGAGCGCCCGCCACGGGCTGAAGTGGTGGCAGTTCGATAGCAGCTGGATCGTCATCCGTGTGCTCGAACGCGTGGGCCTGGTCTGGGACGTGAAGGTGCCCAGCCCCGAGCGGATGCGGGCGAAGGCGGCCTAGCCGCCGCACGGGGCCGGCTTAGCCCCCTCCCCCGAGCGCCCGCAGCACCGCTTCTTCGTCGAAACCAGCGTCGGCTTCGGGCATCGCCTCGCGCTGCTCGGGCGTGAGCAGCTCGCGGATGCGCTCGGCGAGCCGCGCGTCGAGCGCGCGTCGATCGCCGCGCGCCCCCGTAATCCGCTCGACGGCCTTGGTGCGATGGGCCACGAACTCGTTTGGATCCTCGAAGGCGGCCCAATCGAGCTCGTCCAGTTCGCGTTGCCCGGCCGACCAGCGGTCGTTGATGGGGGCGGCCTCGCGCTCGTGCTTGTCGCGGATCGTGTCGATTGCCTCGCGCTGATCGGCGGCCAGATCGGGCAGCGCGAGCGCCGCTTCGTAGACGGCCTCGAATTCGCCGGGGCCGTAGATCTCGGGCCAGAGCGTGCGGTTGTACGCGAGGTTCCACGCCCGGCGGCGTTCGGGGCGCAGCGTGCCCTCCACCCGCCGCCGGAAGCGCTCCGTGGTCGCCTCCATGCCGGTGCCGATGTCGGTGAGCCGCTCCAGGAGAGCGTCGGCACGCTCTTCGAGCTCCTGAATGGCCTCGCCCTCCGGGTTCATGTCGACGCCCATCTCGGCGAGCGAGGCGAGCTGCAAGCGGATGATGGCGAGCATGATCGCTCGCATGCGCTCGGCGTCGGGGGCCAGCCGCAGCTCGTACTCGCGGAGCGTCTCGGCGGCCGGATCGGTGGTCGAGTCCAGATCGAGCGGCGGCTCGAGTCCGGCGGCCAGCGCAACGAGATCGACGAACGTGCCGTGGCCGTCGGTGCGGGCGAGCGCGAGGGCGTAGGTCCGCGTTCGTGCCCGCACGACCCGCGCGTGGGCCGCCTCTTGGCGCGCGTCCATCGCCAGGTCGCCCAGGTCGGCCACGTATCGATCACCCAGAGCCGCGGTGGCGTCCACGAAGTCCGTGAGCGTCTGGATGCCCGTGCGGAAGGCGGCGGGGTCCCGATCGCCGCCGCCTGCGAGGTCCAGGTTCATCGCTTGAAGGGCTTCCATCGCCCGCCGAACCGAAGTGCGGTACTCGTCCATGTAGTCCCGGTATAACGCCCTGCCGGCTTCCCGCTGCGGATCATCGAAGTGCATCAGCCGTTCGAAGAGGGCCGCCGTCTCCCCGCTGATGGCGAGCGCCATCATCTTCCGTGTGATGTCCTCGTCCGCCGTGGACTCCTGGGCGGCCGGTGGCGCGGCGGGGTTGGCGGTCCCGGCACGCATCGGGCCGGCAACGCCGAGCGCCACGACCAACGCGAGGGCGGCCCGGACCTTGGGGTCATTCATGCTTGTCTCCTGGCCATCGGGCCTACGGGGAGTACACGGCCGGTCGCCGGGCCGTTCCGAAGCCGTCCGGGCCTGCACCCGCCCGGCCGGCTCCCGTCGGCGCCCGAACCTACGCTCCGGGCAACCACGCCAGCACGGAGGCAACCCCATGGCCGTCCTCGTCAACGCCGAAACCAGGGTCATCTGCCAGGGCATCACCGGCTCGTTCGGGGCCATCCACACCAAGGGCTGCCTGCACTACGGCACCAAGCTCGTGGGTGGGGTCACGCCCGGCAAGGGCGGCACCAAGGACGCCAATGGGCTGCCCATCTTCGACACCGTCGAGCAGGCGGCGCAGGCCACCGGGGCCGAGGCGACGATGATCTTCGTGCCGCCGGCCTTCGCGGGCGATGCGATCCTCGAGGCCGCCGACGCGGGTCTGCGGCTCATCTGCTGCATCACCGAGGGCGTGCCCGTGCACGACATGGTCCGCGTGCGGTCGGTGCTCGACGAGCGGAATCTCGCCGCCCGGGGGGCCGACGTGAACCCCTGCGAGGATCTGTTCACGCTCATCGGGCCCAACTGCCCGGGCATCATCACGCCGGGCCCGAAGACCGGCGGCGGCGAGAGCGCCAGCGACGCCTACACCAACGCGGGCTGCAAGATCGGCATCATGCCCGGCTACATCCACACCCACATCAGCGACGAGCAGTGCACCACCGGCAAGGCCGTCGGCATCGTCAGCCGCAGCGGCACGCTCACCTACGAGGCCGTCTGGCAGTGCAGCCAGAACGGCATGGCGCAGAGCACCTGCATCGGCATCGGCGGCGATCCGGTCCGCGGGCTGGGGCACGTCGAGGCGCTGCGGCTGTTCCAGGATGACCCGGACACCCACGGCATCCTGCTGATCGGCGAGATCGGCGGCACCGACGAGGAGGACGCCGCCCGCTTCATCCGCGAGCACGTCACCAAGCCCGTCGCCGGGTTCATCGCGGGCCGCACGGCTCCTCCCGGCAAGCGGATGGGCCACGCCGGCGCGATCATCAGCGGCGGCGAGGGCACGGCCGACAGCAAGATCGCGGCGCTCCGCGACGCCGGCGTCGAGGTGGCCGAGAGCCCGGCCGACATGGGCCGCGCGATGGCCCGCGCGCTGGGATTGGAGCTGGCGGCGGTGTAGCGAGCGTTCCTCGCGGCTCGACGCGGGGCGTTTCTTCCATGGAAGTCGACTGGCGGCCGCGGGACGGCCTACGCCGCCGACTCTTCGCGCTGCGAGAGCCAGAGGTGGACCGGACCGTCCTTAGGCAGCGGCTCCATCGCGATGCCGACGATGTGGCCCGCCGACGCGACATAGTCGTTGCGGACCACGCGGCCGAAGAACTGGTTGCGCGTGCCCTTGAGCTCGCCTTCGACGAGCAGGAAGCGGCCGACGTGGACCATGCCCGCCACGCAGATGCCCAGCCCGCCCTGGCTGAGGTCCTTGATGCGGCCGTTGAACGTCCGCGCGTACATGCCCCGCTCGTCGAACTCGACGAGGCTGACGGCCATGTCTAGCGGGAACCGTGGGCGGCCCCGGGTGTTCTGCGTGCGGGAGGCGGCCATGACACCCTTGATTCGGCCGCTGGGGCGGTGCAATCGAGCCTCGGCCGTGAATGTCGACCCAAACGTCCGATGCGGCGACGGCCCGGAAGGGCGTTCGTAATGCGTTTGGATTCTGCGGGCGCACGAAACGCCACGGCGTGGAAACGGAAGGATGCAGAGACGGGTGCGGCTCCGCGGAGGAGGGCGAGGCCCGCGTTGGGGGTGCACGATGGCGGTGGCCGTGGGAGCGATGTACGTGGGACGCGAAGACGCGGCGACGGATCTGTCCGGGGATGAGTCCGATCGCCAGTGGGCGATGTGGGTGCACCTGGTGCCGCTGATCGGGGCCGCCATCACGCAGGCCGGCCCGGTGATCGGCATCGTCTGGTCGGCCATCGTGCTCAACACGTCGAAGAAGGACTCGCCATTCGTCGCGGACCACGCCCGCGAGATGCTGAACTTCTCGATCTCCTACCTGATCTATGCGGTTGTGGGATCGATCATCGTCGGCGCCCTCACGTTCCTCGTCGGCCTAGTCGTGTTCCTCCCTGCGTTGATGATCTTCGGGCTGGTGTGCACCATCCTGGCGGCGGTCGCGGCGGGCAAGGGGCGGTACTACCGCTACCCCATGTGCATCCGCTTCTTCAACGAGCCCGAGCACGACTAGCCGGCCGATGCACGCAGCGCCGCGGGGTTCGGCGGGTATGCTGGGTGCATGCGTGCGCCGGACGTGCTGCTCATCGGGGCGATGAAGGCGGGCACGACCTCGCTCTACGAGGACCTGCGGGCGCACCCGAACATCGCCTTTCCCAACGGCAAGGAGCCGGGCCACCTGCTCCGCGAGGATGTCGGGACCGACTCGGGCCGCCGTGCGATGCACGATCGGATCGGGCGGGTGCGCGACGGCGTCCGCATCGGCGATGCCACGGTGAGCTACGCGATGCGTCCGCACTTCGGCGACGTGCCGACGCGGGCGCTGGCCGTGTGCCCTTCGCACGCGCGAGTGCTGTACCTGGTACGCAATCCGATCCACCGGGCCATCAGCCACCATCACTACGACCTGGCGATGGGGGACTGCTCGGGCGACTTCGATCGCGAGTTTCGGCGCAACGCGTACTTCCTCGACGGCGGCCGGTACGCGTACCAGCTCGAGCCCTGGCTGGCGGCCTTCGGTCCCGATCGGGTGCTCGTGCTGCGCTTCGAGGACTTCGTGGCGGCGCGGGCCGAGCACCTGGATCGGGTGCTGGCGTTCCTCGGCATGGGTGCCGGGGCGCCGGGTGCGGCGGCGGCGGATGCCGCAGAGGGGGCTCGCGGGGCGAAGGTGCACCATCGCACGGCCGAGCTCCGCGTGGCGTCGGGATTGGGCGGGGTGGTGGCGCGGTCGGCGGCGTACCGCCGGCTGGTGCGTCCGCTGGTGCCCGAGGGGGTCCGGCGGCTGCTCCGCCGCGGGTCGAGCCCCGCTCCGCCGCCGCGGCCTGCGCCGCCCTCTCCGGCGACGCTCTCCCGGATGATCGAGGCCTACGAGCCCGAGCAGGATCGGCTGGCGGGGCTGCTCGGCGGCGGAGCGCCGCGGTGGGACCTTCGGGCGACGGCCGACGAATTGCGGCGGAACACCGGAGGCGACCCATCGCACCCGGCGCGATGATCTGATAGACTCCCGGGCGTGGCGCTGCTCGAGACCACCAACCTGCACAAGACCTATAACGGCCGGGAGGTCGTCCGCGGCGTGTCGTTCTCGGTGGACAAGGCCGAGATCGTGGGATTGCTGGGGCGGAACGGCGCGGGCAAGACCACCAGCTTCCGGATGACCATCGGGATGATCGCGGCCGACGAGGGCACGGTGGCCTTCGACGGGCAGGACGTCACGCCGCTGCCGATGTTCCGCCGCGCGCGGCTGGGCATGGGCTACCTGAGCCAGGAGCCCAGCGTCTTCCAGCGGCTGACCTGCGAGGAGAACCTGCTGGCCATCCTCGAGACGCTCAAGATGCCCCGGCCCGAGCGTCGCAAGCGGGCCGCCGAGCTGCTCGATCGCTTCGACCTGACCAAGAAGGCCAAGGAGAAGGCGCGGACGTGCTCGGGCGGCGAGCGGCGGAAGCTCGAGATCGCCCGCGCGATGGTGACCAACCCCAGGCTCATCCTGCTCGACGAGCCCTTCAGCGGCGTCGACCCCATCGCCGTGGGCGACCTGCAGAAGGAGATCCTGCGGCTGCGCGAGACGGGCATCGCGTGCCTCATCACCGACCACAACGTGCAGCAGACGCTGCAGGTGTGCGATCGCGCGTACATCCTCGACGAGGGCAAGGTCTTCGCCGAGGGCACGCCGCACGCGCTGGTCAACAACGAGCTGGTCCGCCGCGTGTACCTGGGCACGCTGTTCCGTGGCGACGAATTCCAGCGGACCGACCCGAAGCCCACGAAGACGAAGCGACCGCGGACGACGTCCGTGGCGGAGCGCACACGGTGAGGCCGGCGCGGGGCCGTGCCTTCGTCGCTGTAGGCATCGCGGGTGTCTCGCTCGCGGGGTGCGGCAGCCGAACGCTGTCGATCACGAGCGAGCCGAGCGGTGCGCTGGTGTCGCTCAACGGCGACGAGGTCGGCCGCACGCCTCTGGAGGTGGGCTTCCGCTACTACGGGCAGTACGACGTGCGGCTGCGGCGTGAGGGCTACGAGCCGCTGGCGGCCAACCCGTGGGCGGCGGCCCCGTGGTACGAGTACCCGCCCATTGACGTCGTGCTGCTGCCCTTTCCCATCGAGACGCGGATCGACTGGCATTTCGAGCTCGAGCCCGCGGCGTCCACCGGCGATGCGCCCGAGGCCCGCGATGCGCTCATCGAGCGGGCGGGCGAGCTGCGCGAGCGGACGGAGTCGGGCGGCTAGATCGGCCGCGCCGGCACGCCCGCGACGCGGGCCGACGGCGGCACGTCGCGGATGGCGACCGCGCCCGCCGCGACCACGGCGCCATCGCCCACCTGCACGCCGGGCGGCAGGACCGCTCCGGCGCCGATGAGGGTGTCGCGGCCGACGCGGATCCCGCCGCACAGCACGGCTCGGGGCCCGACGTGGGCGTTGGCGGCAACCACGGCGTCGTGCTCGATGACCGCGGCGGTGTTGACTATGGCGTGCGGGCCCACGCGGGCGTCGGCGTTGACGATCGCGCCGGGCCCGACGAAGGCGCCGGCCTCGATGTCGGCGCTCGGGCTCACGACCGCCGACGGGTGGACGACCGCCCGTGCTCCAGCGCCCAGCCGGTCGAGCACGCGGGCCCGGGTCGCCACGTCGCCGATGCAGAGGATCCAGGGGCCGGCGGCATCGTGATGCGCCGCGAGGGGGCCGAGGTGGGCGAGCCCGGGCACGCGGGCCTCGAGATCGTCGTCGGCGAAGCCCCGCAGTTCGACGCCCGCGGCGCGCGCGGCGTCGGCGACCACGCGGGCGTGGCCTCCGCCTCCGATGAGCAGCAGGCCGTGCTGCATGCAGGTGCTATCGGCTCACGGGCAGCCGATGGCGAATTCGTTCTGGAAGGCGAGGAAGTCGAAGATCGTCAGCGAGCCATCGCCGTCGAAGTCGGCCGCCGGATCGCCCATGGCGAAGGCGTTCTGGAACGCCAGGAAGTCGAAGATGGTCAGCTCACCGTCGCCGTCGAAGTCGGCGCGGCAGGGGACATCGACCACGCGGATGGTGGCGGTGCCCGAGACGACCTCGAGCGAGCCGATGAGGATCGCCGGCGAGATCACGATGTCCTCGAAGCTGAAGAATCCCACGCCGTCGGCCCGGATGCCCGCCACGATGCGGGCCTCGAACCGCGCCGTAATGCCGATGATGTCGCCCTCGCCCATGAACTCTTCGTCGATGACGTCGAAGGGCAGCGTGCCGGCGGGGTTGTCGACCTCGCCGACCAGCAGGTCCGAGGCGCCGGGCTGGAAGTCGTCCAGCACGTCGCCCAGCGGCGTGGGGTCGGGGTAGAGCGAGCCCAGCCCCAGCCCCCGGCCGCGGACCAGCGCGTCGATCTCATATCCGTAGCGGATCGCGGCGTCGATCATCATCGGGGCGCTGTCGCGGGTGACGGTGGCGCCGTCCTCGATGACGATGCCCGCTAGGTCGATCGTGATCTCGTCGTCGGCCGACGCCACCGCCGCTGCGCCAAGCGGAGCGGCGGCGAGCAGGGCGGCGGCGATGCGGCGGCGTGGGGTGTCCATCTCTCGTGCTCCTCGTGCGATTGGGGATCCGGCGGGACCGCCGCTCCCGATGGAAAGGCTACACCAGGCCGCGTCGATCTCCAAGCCCGATGGGCAGGCCGGTGCCGCGATCGGGCGGGTCCCTGGCCCCCAGTCGCGGCCTGTTCGGCTCCGGCGGGGGCGTGCCTCTACTACGCTGGCCCGTGGACGCGGCATGGGGCATCGCGGGGGCCGTTGCGGGCTACGGCGTGGGCTCGATCCCCTTCGGCTACCTGATTGCGCGGGCCAACGGCGTGGACATCCTGCGGACCGGCTCGGGCAACATCGGGGCGACCAACGTCCGCCGCGTCGTCGGCCGAGGTCCGGGAACGCTGTGCTTCGCGCTCGATGTCGCCAAGGGCCTGCTGCCCACGCTGGGGACGGGCGTGGCGCTGGGCACGCTGGGCCGCCCCGATGCGCCCGCCATCGCGGCCTGGCTCTGGCTGGCGACGCCGGTGGCCTGCGTGCTGGGGCATTGCGCCTCGCCCTGGCTGGGCTTCCGCGGGGGCAAGGGCGTCGCAACGGGCCTGGGCGGGCTGCTTGGCATCTTCTGGCTGCTGTCTGCTGCGGTCGCCGGCGCCCTGGTGGTGTGGCTGGTCACGCTGAGGCTGTCGCGCTACGTCGGGCTGGCGTCGGTGCTGGCGGCGGTCAGCGTTCCGATATGCACGCTGCTCATGCTCGCGATTGCGACCGATGAGCCGTCGACGGGCTGGGCGCCCTACCTCGCGGTGACGTCGGTGCTGGCCGCCTTCGTCGTCGCGCGGCACCGGGGCAACCTGGTCCGGATCGCCGCCGGCGTCGAGCCCCGGGTCGGGGATCCGCCGCCCGCGGGCGGACCAACGCCCGCCGAGGGTTCGGCCGAATAAGCGTTGGACCGGGTTCCGCTGCCGGGTTGTAGGGGCGATCCGGCCCGCCGCGGCATCGAGATTCTCCCCGCGGCGGCGATGTTCGGGGTTTAGAACGTCGATTGAAACACCATGCTCTCGCTGGTGGGAACTAATGAAGCTGGTCCGAACGCACCCCAGGGGTCGCCGATTCCGCCGGCTCCGCCGGCCGACGCGCCGCCCGCGTTGAGGCTGGCGGTCGATGGGGAGCCGCCAGTCGATGCGGTGCAGGCCGCGACCGCGGCGCTCGACCACGCCGAGCGCCGGCTGGCGAACCTCAAGGATTTGCTCAGCCGCTTCGACCTCGACGACGACGACGACGGTCCGCGAGCGGCCTGAGCGAGGGCGAGGACGCGTCGTCCGGCACGATCTCGAAGGTTGCCAGGATCGGCCGGTGGTCCGAGCCGACGTCGCCGAGCACCCGCGATTCCACGCATCGCAGCGCACCCGCGAACATGATGTTGTCGAGGCGGATGCCCGGCGTATACCGGAGCACTCCGCGGTGCGGCCACGTCGAGCCGCGGCCCCGGCCGGCCTCGTCGTGTGCTTCGCGGAAGCCCGCGGCGCGGAGCTCGCGGAGGTGGCCGGTGTTGAAGGGCGCGTTGAAGTCGCCCGCGAGGATGGTCGCGTCGGCGTCCGCCATCGCGCTCCGAGCCCAGGCCGCGAATTCGGGGATGGATCGTCGCTGGTCGGCCACCAGCCGCAGCCGCCGCGGTGGATACGCGTGGACGTTCAGCACGCGGATGAGCCGGCCCTCGAATTCGATTTCAAGATCGATCTGCGGCACGGGGAATCGTGAGCCGATCATAAGTTCGCTCGGGGGCGCGCGCATCGGCAGGTTGGTGTAGGTCGCCTGGCTGAAGTAGGGACTCGCGATGAGCGCCGCGTGGCCGGTCTCGAATCGGCTGGCGAGGCCATCGAGCAGGCCTCGATGGATGGCGGGGTCGATCTCCTGCACGACGACGACGTCGGGGCTCGTCCGGTCGACGAACTCGAGCAGGCGTTCGGCGTCGGCGTTGCCGGCCTGGATGTTGGCGCTGAGCACGGTGAGCGTCGGGCCGCCCGCGGGCGCGGGCGTGGGCCGCACCCAGAGCCACGCCGCGGGCGCCAGGTGCGTGGCTGCCAGCACCACCGCCGCGGTCGCCGTGCGGCACCGCCCCAGCGCGAGCGCGACGGCGGCTACGCCGGTCACGCCCAGGCCCAGGTGGAAGGCGAAGGTCTCCGAGAGCAGGGCCGCGAAGACGATCGTCGACTCGATCCCATCGGCGTCCGTCGGATCTGTACGGACGACCCAGCCGAGCAACGTCCAGAGTGCTGCGGCCAGGACCGCCCACCACGCCAGCACGCCCAGCGTGGCCGCGATGCTGCCGGGGCGCTGCTTGGCGGGGTGCTCGTGGGGCATGGCCAGCTCCTACAGCGTGCCCGGGAACGGGGTTCGGCCGGCGGCGCTGGATTGCGATCCTTATCGGGCCGATGGCTCGGGAGCGTCGACACCGGATAGCGTTGGCCGGCGGTGCGGCCCGACCGGCCGACGCCGAAGGAGCGAGCGATGCGTTGGATGCGCCCAATCGGCCGGCTGCTCTGGATCGTGGCCGTGCTATGCTGCACGCCGGTCGCGTTCGCCCAGGCCGACAGCCGGCTGCACATCGACGCGACCGACCTGCCGAGGCGGCTGCTGCACGCCGAGCAGACCTTCGATGCTGCTGCGCTGCGGAACGACCGCGGCGAGATCCACCTGCGGTATCCGAAGTGGGTGCCGGGATCGCACGCTCCGGGCGGGCCCATCCAGAACCTGGCGGGCCTGTGGTTCGAGGACGGCCGGGGCAATCCGCTGCGCTGGCGTCGCGAGCCGGGCGACGTCTACCAGTTCCACGTGGCGGCGGGCGCCGACGTGGCGATGGTGCGGGCGCGGTTCCGCTACATCACCAACCAGCCCAACGCCAATTCGCGGGGTCTCGACAGCTACGGCGCCGCCGACATCGGGCTTATCAGCCCCAACACCGTGCTGCTGTATCCGGGCGGCGCACGGTCCGACGAGTTCGACGTCCGGTTGAGGCTCACGCTGCCCGCGGGCTGGAGCGCCGGCTGTGCGCTCGAGCCCGTGCCCTCCGATGCGCCCGGCACCACCTACGACACCGTCTCGCTGCGGCGGCTCGTGGACACGCCCATCATGGTCGGCCGGCACCACCGGGTGTACGACCTGAACGAGGACGGCGTCGATGCGCCTCCGCACCGGCTGCACGTGTTCAGCGAGAGCCCCGGCGCGATCGACATCGACGAGCGCGTGCTGGATAACTACCGCCGCATGGTGACGCAAGCCGCCCGCTTGTTCGGCGGCTTTCCGTTCCCGTCCATGGACATCTTGGTCGCGACGACCAACCAGCTGGGCCGCAACGGCCTGGAGCACCTGCGGTCGACGATGAACGTCATCCCGCTGGGCGCCCTCGAGAGCCCGCGGGACCTGGCCGGCTGGGACCGCATGCTCATCCCGCACGAGTACGTGCACGCGTGGTGCGGCAAGTACCGCCGGCCGACGGGCATGGCGACGGGCGACCTGCACACGCCCAAGGGCACCGAGCTGCTGTGGGTCTACGAGGGCCTGACGCAGTACCTCGGCGAGGTGCTCGAGTACCGCAGCGGCATGGCAACGCCCGACGAGTACCGATGGGTCATCCAGGATCGACTGCGGGACTTCAAGCTGCGGGAGGGCCGGGACTGGCGGCCTCTGGTCGATACCTGCTCCGCGTCGTGGACGCTCCGCGCCGCCAGCGCCAACTGGGGCGAGCTCCGCCGCAGCCAGGATTACTACTACGAGGGCGCCGCCGTCTGGATGGAAGCCGACGCGATCATCCGAGCAGGGACGCATGGCGAGCGGTCGCTGGACGACTTCGTGCGGGCGTTCTTCCACGCCGACGAGCCCACCGACGATCCTCATCCATTCGGCCGCGCCAACGTTGTTGCCGCCCTCGGCCACGTCTTCGCGCACGACTGGGCGGGGTTCTTCGCGGAACGCATCGACAACGCGGGGGGCCGCGGACCGCTGACGCTGGCCCGGGCGCTCGGCTACAAGGTTGGATACGCGACCAAGCCGCCGCGGAGCGGCTTCGGCCGGACCGATCCGCTGGACGCGCGCGAGTCGCTGGGCGCATCGTTTACCGCCAACGGCACGGTGCGATCGGTGGTGCTGGGGTCGCCGGCCGACAACGCGGGGCTCGCGCCGGGCGTGCGGGTGCTGGGCGTGGGCGGCTACGTCTTCGGCCGCCAGCGGCTGGCGGACGCGCTCGATGCGGCGATCGTGACTGGCACGCTGGAGGTCATGATCCAGCGCGACGACCGATACGAATCGATCGCCATCGAGTACGACGGCGGACCGCGCTTCCTCACGATGGTGCGGGATGGGTCGAGGCCCGACCTGCTGGAGAGGATCCTCGAGCCGCGGTAGCACGGCGCACGGGGCTGCGATGCGCACGTAGCCCGGCGGAATAGTCCGCCCGAACCTGGAGTTCTGTCGCCGCATGAGCAGCCCAATGCAGCATCCGCGGGCCCCGAGGCACCGCCGCTACGGCGTCGCTGGTTTCGTGCTGCTCGCGCCGCTGCAGGCGTGCTCGCCCTTCGGCGACGCCAACGTCCGCACGACCGACCTGCCGCGGGCCACGCTGCGGACCGGCGACGATCTGGACGTGTCCTACGTCCGCGGCGGTGACGAGGCATCGCGGCGGATCGTGTACGTGCACGGCACGCCGGGCGACGCCGGCGCCTTCGCGGACTACGTGCGCTACCCCATCGACGGCGCCGAGGCCATCAGCATCGATCGTCCGGGCTTTGGCCAGACCGGCGGGCCCGCGCTGTGCTCCTTCGAGCGGCAGGCCGCGGCGATCGAGCCGCTGCTGGTGCAGCGCGACGGTCGCTGGCCGGTGCTGGTGGGCCATTCGCTCGGCGGGCCGATCGTGGCCCGCGCCGCGGCGGACTATCCCGATCGCGTCGCTGCCATCGTGATCATCGCCGGCTCGCTCGACCCCGAATTGGAGGATCCGCGCTGGTTCAACTACGCCGGCGCGATGGTCCGCCCGCTGCTGCCGCGCTCGCTGCGGAACAGCAACGCCGAGATCTTCGACGCCCGCGAGCAGACCGAACTGCTCGCCGGCGTGCTGGATCGCGTCCGCTGCCCGGTCGTCATCGTGCACGGCACCAAGGACGGCCTGGTGCCCTACGCCAACGTGGCGTACATGCAGCGGGCGTTCACGAATGCGGCCGCCGTCGAGACCATGACGATCGAGAAGGGCGACCACTTCATCCTGTGGACGCAGCCGGCGGTGGTCCGAAGTGCTATCGAGCGGGCGATCGAGCTGGCCGGCGATTAAGAACTCGCGACGCTGCGCGCCAGGGACGCGAGCGCGTCGAGGGCCGGCCGCAGCACCTCGGGCTTTGGGTGGCCGAAGCCGACGCGGAGGACCCGGGACTCGTCGCCGAACCAGGCGCCGCGGGAGACCTGCAGGTCGAACTCGGCCTGGCGGTCGTAGAAGCGCCGCACCGCGTCGTCGTTGATGGCGTCGGGATCGAGTCGCATGCAGCAGAGTGCGCCGGCGTCGGGCCTCACCCACGAGAGCAGGCCCTCGACCGTCGGCAGCCACCGTTCGATTGTCGCGAGGCCGGCCGACAGGACGTCGCGCTGGCGGGCGAGGATGGGCTCGCGCCGCTCCAGCACGCGGAGGGCGAGCGTCTCGCACAGCACCGATTCGGTGATCACGGTATTCATCTTGGCGATGCGGAGCCGCTCGTAGAGGTCGGCGTCGGGCACGGTCATCCACCCAAGCCGCAGCCCGGGTGTGCCGTAGGCCTTGGAGATCGATCCACAGGTCATCACCGGCAGTCCCCGCGTCGCGAGGTCCGCCACGCTGGGCTCGATGGCGCCCGACACGCTCGCCTCGCGGTAGGTCTCGTCGACCAGCAGCCACGCATCGGGTGCGGCCCGGTGCAGCGCGGTGGCGAGCGCTTCGAGTTCGTCGCGAGAAAACGCCACGCCGCTGGGGTTCTGCGGCGACGCCAGCGTGACCAGCCGCGTGCGCCCGTCCACCGCATCCAGCACGCGCTCGACGCCGAGCCGATAGCCGTCGGCGAAGCGCAGCGGCACCTCGCGGATGGCGCCGCCCGCGGCCCGCAGCGTGTCCATGGTGGCCGGGAAGGTCGGCCGCAGCACCACGACGTTGTCGCCGCCGCGGCACAGCTCCATGGCCGACAGGAAGAGCGCGAGCACCGCCCCCTGCGTGGTCAGCACGCAGTCGGGGTCGATGCCCCGCTCGCCCGCGAGCTCGGCCCGCAGCTCGGGCAGGCCCTCGAGCGTGCCGTAGCCCAGCGTGACGCCCGCAAGGCCGGCGATCTCCTCGGGCGTGAGCACGTCACCCAGGTCCAAGTCCTGCGACGTCGACTCCGACAGGTTGAACGGCCGGTCGATCTCCATGAGCTCAACGATGCCGTTGCGCTCGAAGCGGGGCGGGGTCAGGGTGGCCATGGGGGATGGTAGAACGCGCAGCGATGAACAGATGCAGCGCCACAGGGGTGGCGAGGGACCGGACTGGCTGATCGTTACTTTGCTTCGTAGAGATAGGGATGCGAGGCGGGGCGGAACCACATCGGCTTGAGGCTTGCTCCGCCACTACCACTGCTTGCCTGGATGATGACCCACTCGCCAACGACGTCGAGTACCACCGCTTGCCGAACTTGCCAACCGTGGGGTGTTGGCATGTTGCGTGGCAGCGAGAAGGTCATTCCGTCGCGGAACGTACCCGGCAGATTCGTGTGCAGCGTGCGCAGCACCTGCTCGCCGTTAGCGCGATCGATGTGCCCTTCAAGCCTCACGGGTGACGTTTCTGGCTGCTCCGCCGGGAGCTGCTCTTGATCAGACCAAGCAGAGGGCATTCTCGCCAGCAGGACTCCTGCCACGAGCCCTGCGATGCACGTTGCAGTCGGACTTGGCTTGTTGGTCACAGCGTGGATCTCCTGGTTGCTGTTGCCACATGGTGGCGTGCTTCGGAGATCCTACTGAGCTCCCACCGCTGCTGCGCATGGCAAGAAGCTATGTCGCGTGGGCCACCTGTCCCACGCGCTCAAACACGAACGTCGTCCCCTGCACGTCGACGTGGATCGCGTCGCCCGCGCCGAACTCGCCCGCCAGGATGCGGCTGGCCAATGGGTTCTCGATGCGTTGCTGGATGGTCCGCTTCAGCGGGCGGGCGCCGTAGGCGGGGTCCCAGCCCTCGGCGGCGAGCTGGGCGGCGGCGGCGGGCGTCAGCTCCAGGGTCATGCCGCGGTCGGCCAGCCGCCCGCGGAGCCGCTGGAGCTGGATCTCGGCGATCGCGCCGAGCTGGTCCTTCTTGAGCTGGTGGAAGACGGCGACCTCGTCGATGCGGTTGAGCAGCTCGGGGCGGAAGAACGGCCCGCGCATGTCGAGGTCGAAGCGGGCCTTCAGCTCGCCGCTCTCGCCGTCGGGCTTGAGGCCCTTGCCCGCGACGTCGACGCCCGGGCCGTGGCGGATCAGGTCGCGGACGGCGGCCTCGATCTCCCAGTCCTCGGCGCCGTCCTCGGTCATCTGCTGGATCTTCTGGCTGCCCAGGTTGCTCGTCATCACGACCAGCGTGTTGCGGAAGTCGACGGTGCGGCCCTGGCCGTCGGTCAGGCGGCCGTCGTCGAGCAGCTGCAGCAGCACGTTGAATACGTCGGGGTGGGCCTTCTCGACCTCGTCCATCAGGATGACGCAGTACGGCCGGCGGCGGACGGCCTCGGTGAGCGCGCCGCCCTCGTCGTAGCCCACGTAGCCGGGGGGCGCGCCGATCAGCCGGCTGACGGCGTGCTTCTCCATGTACTCGCTCATGTCCACGCGGACGAGCGCTTCTTCGGTGTCGAAGAGGAACCGGGCGAGCGCCTTGCACGTCTCGGTCTTGCCCACGCCCGTGGGGCCCAGGAACAGGAAGCTGCCGATGGGCCGATCGGGGTCGCCCAGGCCCGCGCGGCTGCGGCGGACGGCGTCGGCGACCAGCCGCAGCGCGTCGTCCTGGCCGATCACCCGCTCGCGGAGGTGCTCCTCCATCCGGGTCAGCTTGTCCCGCTCGCTCTCGACCAGGCGGGCGACGGGGATGCCCGTCCAGCGGCCGACGATCTCGGCGACCTGCTCGGCGTCGACTTCCTCCTTGACCAGCAGCTCGCCCTGCTTGGCCTTGGCGCGGAGGGCGGCATCGGCGCGCTCGAGTTCGGACTCCAGCTCGCGGATGTCGGCGTGCTGCAGCCGGGCGGCGGTCTCGAAGTCGCCGCGGCGCTGCGCCTGCTCCAGCTCGACCCGCTTGGCGTCGATCTGCTCCTTGATCGACTTCACCTGGTCGAGCTCGGCCTTCTCGGCCTCCCACTCGCTGGTGAGGTGGCGGTTCTTCTCCTGGAGCTCCGCCAGCTCCTGTTCGATGCGGCCGAGTTCCTTGTTGGAGGCGTCGGTCGACTCCTCGAGCTTGAGGGCCTCGCGTTCGATCTCCAGCTGCATGAGGCGGCGTCGCAGCTCGTCGAGCTCGAGCGGCATGCTGTCGTTCTCGATCCGCAGGCGGCTGGCGGCCTCGTCGATGAGGTCGATGGCCTTGTCGGGCAGGAAGCGATCGGCGATGTAGCGGTGGCCGAGCTGGGCCGCCGCGAGGATCGCGCCGTCCTGGATGCGGACGCCGTGGTGCGCCTCGTAGCGCTCCTTCAGGCCGCGGAGGATGGCGACGGTCTCCTCGACGCTGGGCTCGCCGACGTAGATGGGCTGGAAGCGGCGCTCGAAGGCGGGGTCCTTCTCGACGTGCTTGCGGTACTCGTCCAGGGTCGTCGCGCCGATGCACCGCAGCTCGCCGCGGGCGAGCGCGGGCTTGAGGAGGTTGCCGGCGCTCACGGCGCCCTCGGCGGCGCCGGCGCCGATGATGGTGTGCAGCTCGTCGATGAAGAGGATGACGGCGCCCTCGCTGGCGGTCACCTCGCGCAGCACGGCCTTGAGGCGCTCCTCGAATTCGCCGCGGTACTTGGCTCCGGCGAGCAGCTGGCCGACGTCGAGGGCCATGATCCTCTTGTCGCGCATGCCCTCGGGGCAATCGCCGTTGATGATCCGCAGCGCCAACCCCTCGGCGATGGCGGTCTTGCCCACGCCCGGCTCGCCGATGAGCACGGGGTTGTTCTTGGTCCGCCGGCTGAGCACCTGCATGGTGCGGCGGATCTCCTCGTCGCGGCCGATGACCGGATCGAGCTTGCCCTGCTGGGCCTTCTCGGTGAGGTCGATGGCGTACTTCTTGAGCGCCTCGTAGGTGGTCTCGGCGTTCTGGTCGGTGACGTTGGTCACGCCGCTGGCGGTGCGGATCTCGCCGATGGCCTCGGTGACGGCCTTCTCGGTGACGCCGAGCGTCGAGAGCACGTCCTTCGACTTGCCCTCCTGCGCGCAGGCCAGCAGCAGGTGCTCGCTGGCGATGTAGCTATCGCCCATGGCCTTGGCGGCGGCGTCGGCCTTCTGGAGCAGCGCCATGATCTCGCGGCCGCTCTGCCCCGCAGCCGACGAGGTCGACGGCAGGCTCTTGAGTTCGGCCTGGGCGACCTGGAGCACGCGGTCGGCCCGGACGCCGGCCCGGGCCAGCACGGAGGCGGCCGGGCCGTTCTGGTCCTCCAGCAGGGCGGCGAGCACGTGCAGGCCGCCGACCTCCGGATGGCCCGCGGCCATGGCGGCACCCTGGGCGGCGGCGAGGGTCTGCTGGGCGGTGGTGGTGAGCTTGTCGGGAGTCATTGCGGGAAGGGAAGGCAAGCCGCGCGCCGAACGAGAAAGCCGCCCTGGCGGGGCCTGGGAGGGCCTTGCGAGGAGCGAGTCCGCCAGATGGGCGGGGGGTGCTGCCGGAGTGGCAGGGCTAGCCCAGCCACGCCGCGAGGAGGTAGAAAAGCAGCAGCGAGAGCGCAAGGCCGAGCCAGGCCCACGCGAGCAGGCCGGCACGTCGACCGGCAGTCCAGAGCCGTGCGCGGTGCCATCGCCGGCACCACACGAGCACGAGCATGCCGAAGACCAGCGCGAATCCACCGAGCATTGCGGCGGCCAGCCCGGGTTCACCGAACCCCTCGACGAGCAGGAAGAAGACCACGATCGTCCCGACGAGCCCATAGAAGCCCAAGCCCATGGCGAGGGGCAGCAGCACGCCGATGAAGAAGCCCAGCCTCGGCCGTGCGCTCGACAGCCGCAGCTCCAGTTCGTCGCCGCACTCGGGGCAGGTGGACCCGCGGAGGTCCCGCAGGTTGTAGCGGCAGGTCGGGCACGGCAGGTCGCGGTCGCGCAGGTAGGTGCGCAGCAACTCGCCCGGTCCGTCGTCGTCGGTCATGCCGCCTCAGTTTACGATCGAGAGGAACACCAGCGGCGGTGCGATCGACCACGCCCAGATCATCGCCAGCAGCCCCCAGCGGCGGACGAGCGGCGCCCGCCTCAGGCCGTGCCAGCGGCGGGCCCATACGCGGGCGACGGGCAGCAACGCCACGAGCCCGAGCACCAGCGGCACCACCTCGGCGGGGCCCAGCCCCGGCCCGCCGCGGAAGGCCGCCAGGAAGCCCAGGTACAGCAGCAGGATGCCGCAGAAGCCGGCGCTCATGAGGATGGGCGCGAGGCCGGCCACGAGCAGGGCCGTCCGCGGCGTGGTGGCGCCCAGGCGGAGCACGAGGCCCTCGCCGCACTCGGGGCACGTGGGCGTGGCGAGATCGCGGAGGTTGTAGCCGCAGGTCGGGCACGGCACGTCCCGCGCGCGGACGTAGCCCACGAGCAGCTCGTCGGGCACGGGGGGCGCAGCATCCATGCCCCCATCTTGGGAGGGCGTGGGCCGGCGTGTCGGGTGTGGAGGCCGGTGGCCCCTAGGCCAGGACGTCGAGCGTCTGGCCGCTCTCGGTCGGGCCGGGCGTGGCCGTCACGGCGCCGCGGCTTGCGTCGGCGACCCGGGCGGCGTCCTCGAGCAGGTTGTTGATGGCCTGTCCCTGCTCGCGGGTGGCGTCGAGTTGCTTGCTCGCCACCGCGATGCCGATCGAGCTGGACGTATCCACGCTGCCGAGTCCTGGGGTCGTCATGGTTGGAACATCGGCCGATGCCGCGGAGCGATTGACCTCCGCGGCGTCGCGGATCACCCCCGCGGCCGCCGATGTACCAGACAGCGTCCTATCGGCCCGGACGATCTCTGGTTATGGGCGGGGATTGCGCACCGGGCCGGCTGGCAACCGATGCGGCCCGGTCCGCGAACCGATGCCCACCGGAGGGGCGGCCCTAGGGCTTGACCGGGCGTCGCCGCCTCCGTACAACAGCAGCCCGGCGTTGCGTGCGTCGGCAGGGCCCGCCAGCCAGAGGAAGTCGCGATGCACCGCAGCCGTACCGCCCGCCGTCTCGTCGTCCCGGTCGCCCTGCTGGCCTCCACGGCCGCCGTCCTGACTGGGTGCACCAAGGCGAACACGTATCGCAGCAACCTGACGCCCGAGCTGGCAACGCTCTACCAGCGGCCCACGGACGTCCGCAACCAGTCGGCCCTCGCCAACAACGAGAACTGGCGGATGCTGGCCCAGGACTTCAACCGATTCTTCTACCTCGATCGGCCCAGCCGCCTGACCCGCGAGCCCATCCCGCGGTAGGCCGCGTCGTTCCCACGATGATATTGATAACCAGCGTTTCCCAGAGCTACGGCCGTACGCGGTCGTTGCCCGTGATGCTGTAGAACTCCTCGCCCCACAGCCGCTGCGCGACGCTCTCGAGCGGCGTTCGGAGCAGCACCGAGCCGTCGGCCATCGCCAGGTGGGTGCGGCCGCCGGCGTGTTGCCGTCCCATGGCGTTGAGGTCGGTGCTGCCGGTGCCGGTGAGCACGCCGCGGAACGAGCCCCCGTCTCCGAAGATCTCGTCCGTCCGCGGATAGACGAAGCGCGCACCCGAGCCCGCCACCGGCTCGCGTTCGGGCGAGCGGCCGGCGGTCATCCCCTGGAACGGCTCGATGGGGCGGTGGCTCTTGATGGTTAGGCCGCGCGACAGCGTGAACCAGCCGTCGTCGGCCGTCGCCAGCCACTCGGTGAGCAATGCGGTGCGGGCGGGGTCGCGGACGACCTCGGTCGGCACGCGCGTGGTGAAGGCGTTCGATCCCCCGCCGCGCCGGGGTAGCGCCACTTGCTCGAAGTGCCGCTCGGTGCCCGACGGCGCGAGCCTGGGTTGCGGCATGATCGCGCCGTTGGCCGTGAACGCCAGCCGGCGGGCCTGGCGGTCCGTCGGCCCGCCGCCCGGCATGGTCCGCCCCAGCTCGTCGACCTGGCCCGGCTCCCAGTCTGCGGGGTCGCCGCCCGGGTTGGCGCGGGGTGCGCCGCCCCGAAGAGCACCGGGCGACGCGAAGAGCGACTCGTCGGCCGCGTAGCCCCGATCGAGCAGCATGCCCGAGAAGTGCACGTAGCCATACGCCGGGGTTGGGTGCCCGCCCCGCTGCTCGCCCGGATCCCACGCGGCCGAGGATGCATCGCCGCCGTAGGCGTAGGCGAGCGGATAGAGCCCCTCGTCGGTGGCCATCTGCGTGATCGCGCGGGCCACGCCGGCGATGTTGCCCGCCGTCGCGGTGCGGGCGGCGTGATCCCGCGCACCCGCGCCGGCGGGCAGCAACAGCGCCCCCGCGAGAAGGACGAGCGCGAGCGCGGCGACGGCGTCGGTGCGGGCCAGGGCCCTTCTCTGGAGTTGTGCGGTTCTCGCCGGCGGCATCACTGAGTCTCCTTCTTTCTGCGTCGGTCGCTAGGCCTGGCGCGTGCGGCCGAGTGTCCTCTATGGTTGAGCGTAGAGCCACGAACGCACCGGAGGGCAGGGCCATGACCGCATCGCAGGATCGCAGCGCCGCGGAACGCATCGAGCGGCTGGAGAGCGAGATCGAGGACCTCAAGGCCGCCATGGCCGAGGGCGTGTCGACCCGCCGCGTGCGGCTCGTCGATGCCGACGGCGAGGCCCGCGCGGTGCTCGAGGCCGACAAGGACGGGCCGACCATCGTGCTGCACGACACCGTCGGCACGGTCCGGATGCGTCTGGCCCTCGGGTCGGCGGGGCCGGGCCTGACCCTGTCGGACGAGGACGGCCACACCCGAGCCTGGCTGGGCTTTAGCAATGAGGCGCTGCGGATCGGGTTCGCCGACGACAAGGGCAACAGCCGCGCCTTCTTTGGCGTGATGCGCTCGGGCAACCCCGTGGCGCGGTTCTACGACGCGGAGGGCAAGGTGGTGTGGAGCGCGGAGTAGCTGGCTCCGACTACCCGGCCGAGCGTGTCACTGAAGCCGCGGGGTTCAGCACACCAAAGGCTGTCGCGCGGTGGTGGCGGGTCGCCACCGGCAGAGCGCTCGAGTTCTCGCTCCAACGGCGTGGAGCGAGAGTGGAGTCACAATGGGATCGGCGTCGTGCGGCCGACCGGTAGCGTTAGCCTGGATCAATGAGCCAGTGCCGATGTCGACGCTTCTGGAGGCGGGCTATTGCGTCCTGTGCGGTCTTCCAATCGGCGTCCATAGTGCTCTTGCGGACGAGGTCTTCGGCAGTGAGCATCCGAGGCGATGCGGTCCAGAGTAGTGATTCATAAAGACCCTCGATGCGCCCGTTGTACGAAGCGACTGCGAGGAGATACCGCTGCTCTGCCTTGTCGACTTCCTTGGGGAGCGACAGATATGCACGCCAGTGGCGGATGGCCTCGTCGGTGCGCTCTCGCCAGGCACGCTGGCTCTCGGACGTCAAGCGCATCGACCCCTGGACATGCACCAGATTGAGCCCCCTCGGGTCGGACTGCTCGGCCGCCTCTCGCGTCTGGCGAGCCTTGGACGCGTGCCTGCGGACGCGCGTCGTCCATGCGACGGTTTGCTCCTCGGCCGCTTCCGGCGCGCAACGAGCCCGTCGAGCGGAATGCCTCGGACCGAAGGAGGCCGGAGATCTCGTTCTTGGTGGTCTCGCCAGCGAGGCCGAGATTGACCAGCACGTCACCCGAGAACGAGACGATTGTCTCCTTCGTATCGATCTGCCGTGTGTTCTTTGCTGGTTCGTCCGGCGTCGGCCGCCGGCCGGAGAACGCACGGATCCCATCGGGCCGCGTCCAGGTCCAGAGTTCGGCTTCCAATTGCATCATGGCGCGAAAGACCGGGCCAGGGTGTCCCTTCCGATCGGCCGCCGTGGCGAGTTGTGCCGCGGTGACTGCGTTCAGCTTGGCATCCTCGGCCGCATCACCGCTTAGCGCATCCCGCCTGTATGGGAGGGCGGCGCCGATGCGGCCATCTCGCGGCGTCCAGATGTGATCACATTCGGCGACGATCCATGTGCAGTCGCCGAGCGTTTCCTCGACGACGGCGTGGTACGTGAAGCTGGATTCGAACTCACGGAGTTGCTCGCCAATCGCCTTGCCGGATGCCAGCAGCCCGCCGGGTGAGTCCATCACGAGGATGACGTGCTCGACATCTGATCCGCGTGCGTGCGTCAGGACTGCTCGCACGCCGAGCGCCGTTACATCGTCGTCGACGGCGCCGCGGAGTTGCAGCACGACGTGCGGCATCCCGTCGAGGTGTTCGGTGAGCCCCGCGCCGGTCGGACGCACGGCGGAGGGGCTGCCAGCAAGCCCTGCGGTGGCGACGAGTGCGATCAACCAAAAGGGTGCCGTCACCGCCGGCCTCCTCTGAAACGTGGATATAAGCTCGTCGAATCACTGCCGCAATGCACGCACGACGAGCCTGATCTGTGCTAGTACTCCGGCGCCCGGTGCGCCGGCTCGCGTCCCTCCAGCACCGCCACCACGTCGCGGACCACCCAGCTCATGTTGAGCCGCGCGGGCTTGGTGGCCGCGGCGATATGCGGGGCGAGGTGGGCGTTGGGCACGCCCAGCAGCGGGTAGTCGGGCCCGATGGGCTCGTGGGGGTCGTGCACGTCGAGCAGGGCCTGGGCCCCGGGGTGGGCGCGGAGCCAGGCGGCGAGCGCGAAGGGCTCGACGACGAGCCCCCGCGCGGTGTTGATCAGGATCGCGTCTTCGCGGAGCCGCGCGAGGAAGCCGGCGTCGATCATGTGCCGGTTGCTCTCGCGGAAGTCCACGTGGATGCTCAGCACGCGGGCGTGGTCGACGAGGTCGTCGAGCGTGGCGGGCGCGCAGCCGTAGCGGTCGGACTCGGGGACGTCGGCGAGGTCGTGGTACAGCACGCTGCAGCCGAGCGCGGCCAGTGCTCGGCCGACGCGGCGGCCGATGCGGCCGAAGCCCAGGATGCCCACGGGCAGGTCGGCGACGTGGTCGTCGGCCTGCAGGTCGCGGCGGGCCCTGTGCCAGGCGTCGCCGACCAGCGGCTCGTCGAGGAAGACGCGTGGGCGTCGGGCGTCGAGGAGCATCGCGAGCGTGAACTCGACGACGGCCTGCGTGTTGGCCTCGGGCGTGTGCACGACCTCGACGCCCCGCGCGCGGCAGGCGGGGACGTCGATGTTCTCGAGCGCGACCCCCGCGCGGCCCACGACTCGCAAGGCGGGTGCCGAGTCGAGCAAGCGGGGGCCGACCTGGGTGTAGGTCCGCACGACGAGGCCCTGCGCGTCGGCCAGCAGGGTGGGCAGGCGGGGGTCGTCGTGCGGGCAGATCTCAAGGGTGGCGTGGCGGCGGAGCCAGGCCTGGGCCTCGGGCTCGAGTTCCTCGGTCTGGATGACCAGCGGGCCGGGCATGGTGCGGGCCTCGGATCGGCTAGTAATCGTGGTCGTCGGGCCCATCGTCGGCCGAGCCGCCCTCGCCGGGCTCGATCACCGCGTACATCGGGCCGTTGCTCCGCGCGAGGTGCGGGTCGGCGCCGAAGCCGCGGATCTGCTGCACGCGGAGCTCGGCCAGCTCGCGGTGGAGCGTGGCGACGACGGCGCGGCCGCGGGTATCGACCTGCGTCGCGAGGCGAAAGCCGGTGGGTATGTCGTATCCGAAGATACGCCCGAGCATGTCGATGACGTAGTCGTAGGTGTGGTCCTGGTCGTCGAGCAGGACCACGTTCCAGGGCGTCAGCGGCTGGCGGTCGGTCTCGCTGTTGCGGGTGCCGGGCCGGGCCGGGTTGCGGACTGGTTCGCGGGTGATCGTGGGGGTCTCGGTCATCCATAGATGGTACGCGCGGGGCGGCGATCGCCGTTCTCGCGCGTCGCTGGGCGCGTCTTCTATAGCGAGGGCGGGCGGTCGCGCCGATAGACGACGAACGAGTACCTACTAGCAATGCCGTGTGTGTTGTCCGGGGCAGAGCAAGGTCGGAGCCTGCCATGAACAAGAGCATCCTGGTGGACCGGGTGGCTTCCAAGCTCGGCGTCAGCAAGATCGAATCCGCGCGCATGATTGATGCGGTGCTCGCCTCGCTGGTCGAGGGCGTCCGCAGCGAGGGCCGCGTCACCCTCTCGGGGTTCGGCACCTTCCTGCGGCGCGAGCGGCAGGCCCGCCACGGCATTAACCCCTCGACCCGCGAGCCGATGGTCATCCCGCCGTCGGCCACCTGCGTGTTCCGTCCCGCTCCTGCGCTGCGGGACCACCTGCTCGAGGCGATGAAGGAGAGCGGCCGGCTGGAGGGCATCGTCGAGCCCAAGTCGGCCGCCGCCCCCGAGCACGCCGAGAATTCGGCGGCGGGCTGATCGAGCCGCGGATCCTGGCTGTCGCAACGCCGCTGATTGTTCGGTATCGCGGACGAATTGGCGTATTCGTTCCGCGCGTTGATTCCTAGGTCTCGCGGTAGAGCAGCACGACGCAGTGCACCTCGATGGCGCGGCCCTCGCCCACCGGCCCGATGTGCTCGCCGCTCTTGCCCTTGATGTTGACGCGGGCGTGCGGCAGGCCCAGCCGATCGGCAAGGGCGGCCCGCAGCGCCGGCTTGTGCACACCCAATTTGGGGGATTGGAGCAGCACCGTCGCGTCTAGGTTGGCGATCCGCCAGCCCGCCGACCCGACGAGCCGGACCGCCTCGTCGAGGAAGTCGGCCGACGCGCGGTCCCGATTGGCCGGGTCGTCGTTGGGGAAGAGCTGGCCGATGTCGGGCAGGCCGGCGGCGGACAGCAGGGCGTCGGTGGCGGCGTGGAGCAGGGCGTCGCCGTCGGAGTGGGCGACTGGGCCGATCTCCCGGCCGGCATCCAGGGGGATGGGCACGCCCGCGACGACGAGCGGCTTGCCCCGGCCCTCGGGCGGTCGCGGCTCCAGGCGGTGCAGGTCGTAGCCGTGGCCCACGCGGAAGGGCGGGTCGTCGGCCATAAATCCGGGTGTTGTTTGGGTCATGCGTGCTCGCCGGAAGTGTCGCGGGCGGTCTGGGGTCAGCCGCGTGGGCGCAGCGGACGATAAGGGGGCTGGGCGCGGGTTTGGGCGATGGGCGAATGCGTTCGCCTGCCAGAACCCCGCGGCCGCCCGGGCGTAGGTCGGAAGCGACGCCGGGGAGCCGCGACGCCCCCACGCCGAGAGATGCCCCTGGGAGGCCACGACGATGACGATCCGCACGAACACGATCCTGCTCGGCCTGTGCGCCGCGTTGATGCTCGGCGTTGCCGGCTGCGCCTCGTACAACCGCGAGACCTACGAGAGCACGACGTGGAGCCCCAAGTCCTTCTCGCTAGTCGATACGCGGGACGGCTCGGAGCTGTGGGCCTTCGACCTGCCGGTGGGCAGCACCATCACCATCGACTTCAACAGCGGCGACAGCGACAACCTGACCTACCCCATGGAGATGGAGTGGAAGGTCCGCTACCCCGGCGGCGACACCGAGCGCGGCTCGATGGCCACGCCGCCCAACGGCACCGCCCGGCTCGACATGACCCTCCGCGAGGCCCCCGAGTACCCACGCGAGCGGGCGCCGCGGGGCGACCTGCAGCCGCTGCCCGAGCCGGAGGCTCAGGACGAGCCGGCGGTCGATGAGGGTGGTTCGAGCGACGGTGGCTGAGGCCTAGACACCCGCTGGCTCCGCGACCTCGAAGCGATCCCTCACCGAGCTCTCGCCCTTGCTCTCGCGCTCGGCGACGAGCGCCTCGACGAACTCCGCCAGCGGCAGCGCGCCCAGGTCCTTCTGCACGCCGCGGGCCCGGATGGACACGACGCCGTTCTCCGCATCCCGCGGTCCGACGACGGCCATGTAGGGGATGCGCTCGTCGGCGGCGTGCTTGATCTTGGCCTGCACGCGGTCGCCCGAGTCGTCCATGGTGGCGCGGATCTTGGCTGCGCGCAGCGCATCGAGCATCCGGGTCGCGTAGTCGTTGCTCTTCTCGCTGATGGGCAGCACGCGGACCTGCTCGGGGCTGAGCCAGAGCGGGAAGGCGCCGCCGAAGTGCTCGATGAGCACGCCGACGAATCGCTCGAGGCTGCCAAAGGGCGCTCGGTGGATCATGATGGGCCGATGGGGCTGGTTGTCCGCCCCGATATAGGTCAGGTCGAATCGCTCGGGCAGGCTGTAGTCGACCTGCACGGTGCCCAGCTGCCACTCGCGGCCGATGACGTCGCGCACGACGAAGTCGATCTTGGGCCCGTAGAACGCGGCCTCGCCCGGCTCCTCGGTGAAGGGCACGCCGAGTGATTGCGCGGCCTGGCGGCAGGCCTCCTCGGCCTTGTCCCAGTTTTCGGGGTCGCCGGTGTACTTGCCGCTGTCGGGATCTCGAAGGCCGACGCGCACGCGGTAGTCGTGCATGTCGAGCGCCCCGAAGATGATCTTGACCAACTCGAGGCAGCCTCTGACCTCCTCGTCGACCTGCTCGGGGGTGCAGAACAGGTGCGCGTCGTCCTGGGTGAAGCCGCGCACGCGGGTCATGCCATTGAGTTCGCCCGACTGTTCCCAGCGGTAGACCGTGCCAAACTCGGCGATGCGGTACGGCAGTTCCCGATAGCTCCGAGGCTTGGCTGCGTAGATCTTGACGTGATGCGGGCAGTTCATGGGGCTAAGCATGAATCCGTCGACGTTGCCAACCTTCAACAGGCTCGACAGGTCCTCACACGACTTGTTGTCGCCGACCAGCGAGGCCATGTGATCACGGCTGATGATGGGAGGGAACTGGCTGTCCTGGTAGTACGGGAAGTGGCCGCTGGTCTTGTACAGGTCCAGCTTACCGATGTGCGGCGTGAAGACCTCGGCGTAACCCTGCTTGGTGAGTTCGCCCGAGATGAAGTCCTGGAGCTCCTTCCGCAAGATCGAACCCCGTGGGGTCCAGAGCACGAGGCCCTGGCCGACCGCGTCGTCGATGTGGAACAGATCGAGCTGCTTGCCCAGCACGCGGTGGTCGCGCTTCTTGGCTTCCTCGAGGCGGTTGAGGTAGTCGGCGAGGTCCTTCTTGCTGAAGAAGCTGGTGCCGTAGACGCGGGTCAGGCGGTCGCTGTTCTCGTCGCCGTGCCAGTAGCTGCTGGCGAGAGACATGACCTTGAACGCGCCGATGCGCCCGGTGCTGGGCACGTGCGGGCCGCGGCAGAGGTCTTCCCAGTTCTTCCCCGGCTCGCCGGTGGCGTAGAACGAGAGCTGCAGCGACCCGGCTTCGTGTGCGCGGTGGGCGTTGTCGATCTTGTACTTGCTGCCCTCGCTTTGGAGCTTTGTGAGCCCCTCGCTGTACTCCAGCTCGTAGCGGGTGAACGGCCGGTCCTCCTTGACGATCTTGGCCATCTCCGCCTCGATGGCCTCGAAGTCGCCCTCGCGGAGCGGGCGGTCCTCGGGGAAGGCGATGTCGTAGTAGAAGCCGTTGTCGAGCGGTGGGCCGTAGACGAGCTGGGCCTCGGGCACGATGCGCTGGATCGCCTCGGCCATCACGTGCGCGGTGCTGTGCCGCAGCAGGTAGAGCGCGTCGGCGTCGGGCTCGCCCTCGCGGGTCTTCTCGGTGAGGATGGCCAGCTCGCAGTCGGAGTTGATGGTCGCGGTCACGTCCGCGAGTTCGCCGTCGATCCGGGCGCCCACGGCGGCCTTGGCGAGGCGCGAGCCGATGGACTCGGCCACCGCGAGCGGGGTGGTGGGGGCCTCGAACTCGCGCACGGAGCCGTCGGGCAGGGTGATCTTGATGGGGTCGGCCATGGCGTGGGGTCCGTGTGGGGCGTGGGCTCGGCGGGCGAGTCCGGGTTTCTCTGGCAGACAAATCGGGGCAAACAAAAGCCCGGCCTGAGCGGCCGGGCACGGTAAGCACATCCTCGCGATGCACGCCGACCTAGCCGCTCGGGCGGTTCTCCGTCGTAGTCGTCGCGATGGTCGTCGTCGTGGTTCGGGCGGGCATCGGTGCAGTATATCGGCCGGCGGCGCCGCGATCCTCGATCGCGATCCACACGGGCGATCGGGACCGGTGCTAGCATCCCCAAGATCTAGTGGCCCATGGAGCCCCAGCCCCGTGATCTGCCCCTACTGCGGCGGCAACGACGACCGAGTCATCGATTCGAGGCCCGCCGAGGGCGGCCGGGTGATCCGTCGCCGCCGGGTGTGCGATCGCTGCGACAAGCGGTTCACGACCTACGAGCGGGTCGAGCAGCAGCGGCTGGTGGTCGTCAAGCGGGACGGCACGCGGGCGCCGTTCGACCCCGAGAACGTGCTGCGGGGCATCCAGGCGGCCTGCGGCAAGCGGCCCGTACCCGAGCAGGTCAAGCTGCGGATCGCCGGCGAGGTCGAGGAAGAGCTGCAGACCGAGTTCGAGCGGGAGGTCGAATCCGAGGCGATCGGCCAGCGGGTGATGGCCAAGCTCCGCGAGGTCGACGAGGTGGCGTACATACGCTTCGCGAGCGAGTATCACCGATTCGCCAACGTCGACGAGCTGCAGCGCGAGCTGGATCAGCTCCGAACGCGGCCGCGAGCGGTGAAGGACCAGCAGCCGCTCTTCGACGGAGCGGCGGAGCAACGGAGCGGATCCTGATGCGCACGCGCATCACCACGATCGGGATTGCCGCGGCCGCCATGGCGTGCACGGGGCCGGCGTGGCTCGCGGGCTGCGGCGGAACTGGCGGCGCAGGGGGGACCGCGCTCGCGCCCGGCGGGCCGGCTCCGGATCCCGTGGCGGAGCTCGCGCCGCCGACGCAGCCCGCGTCCCGGGGTGCGGCCGCACCCGACTCGGTGCCGCAGGACGGCCCGCGGGCTGCGGCGGGCGACGAGGAGGCGGCTCCGAGCTGGTGGACGAGCGGTCCGTTCACGCGCGACGGCGTGGATTTCCGGGCGTTTCGGGGCCGTGCGGGTGACGTCCGCGCCGCCCGGGCGGCGGCGATGCGCGAGGCCGCGGCG
The DNA here is from genome assembly GCA_039819165.1 of Planctomycetota bacterium. Classification (NCBI taxonomy): domain Bacteria; kingdom Pseudomonadati; phylum Planctomycetota; species Planctomycetota bacterium. Next base: position 1,967,922 of record JBCBSM010000001.1, on the reverse strand, counting down.
GCGATGCCCGGCGGCACCGTGCGGGCGCACCGCGCCGTCGCCGATGGCGAGGGCGGCTGGACCTTCTACGTGCTGCTCGGCCGCGACGGCTGACTCGCCCCGGCAAGCCGATCGGGCTTGCTACCCGCCAACGCGCTCGTCATTGCCGGTGAGATCGATGCCGAATGCTCGCACGAGTTCGGCTGGGTCGTGCTCGCCCCGCACCGTGACGTGCCCGACCTTGCGGCCGGGCCGGGGCCGCTTGCGGTAGTCGTGCAGCGCCGCATCCGGATGGGTGAGCACGGCGGCGGCGTCGGGCATGCGGCCGATACAATTGAGCATGACGGCGGGCCCGAGCGGCGTGGTCGGCCCGAGCGGGAGGCCCGCGACGGCGCGCACGTGGTTCTCGAACTGGCTGGTGGCGGCGGCGTCGATGGTCCAGTGGCCGCTGTTGTGCACGCGGGGCGCAAACTCGTTGGCAACCAACCGGCCGCCGACCTCGAAGAACTCGATCGCCAGCACGCCGACGTGGCCCAGCGCATCCATGAGCGCGCGGGCCTGGGCCTTGGCGCCGCGCTGCAGATGGTCGGCGTCGCACGCGGGTGCGCGGGTGACGCGGAGGATGCCGCCGCGGTGTGCGTTCTCCACGAGCGGGTAGGCTGCGAACTGGGATTCGCTGCGGACGGCCACGAGCGATAGCTCGCGCTCGAAGTTGATGCGGGCCTCGGCGATCGCCGGGCGGCGGCCGATGGACGCCCAGGCGTCGGAAGCGTCACCAGCGTGGGCGATGCGGGCCTGGCCCTTGCCGTCGTAGCCGCCGGTGCGGGTCTTGAGGATGGCCGGCGCGCCGATGTCCCGCACGGCGTCGTGCAGCGAGGCCTGGTCGTCGACGCAGGCCCACGGCGCGACGTCGAACCCGGCGTCGGCGAGCACCGCCTTCTCGCGGGCGCGATCCTGCGAGGCGTGGAGGCTGGCGGCGCCGGGGCGGATTGACAGGCGATCGGCGAGGAACTCGACGGCGCTGGCGGGCACGTTCTCGAATTCGTAGGTCGCGGCATCCAGGCCGCTCGCGAAGCGGAGGAGGGCATCCTCGTCGTCGAAGCCGCCGCATGCCAGCTCGCAGGCGTCGCCCGCGCAGGCGTCGGGGTCGGGGTCCAGGGCGCGGACGCGGATGCCCAGCGGAGCGGCGGCGAGGGCGAGCATGCGGGCCAGCTGGCCGCCGCCCAGCACGCCCAGGCGATGCACTCGGGTCATGCGCCGGCGTCCGGCTCGGGCAGCTCGGCGTCGAGGACGGCCTCGGCCTGCGCGGCACGATGGTCGTTGATGGCGCGGGCGATTGCCTCGTCGCCGATCGCCAGGATCTGGGCGGCGAGCAGGCCGGCGTTCTTGGCGCCCGCGACGCCGATCGCCAGCGTGCCCACGGGCACGCCCGCGGGCATCTGGGCGATGGACAGCAGCGAATCGATGCCGTTGAGTGCGCGGCTCTGCACGGGCACGCCGAGCACGGGCAGCGCCGTCTTGCTGGCGCACATGCCCGGCAGGTGGGCCGCCCCGCCCGCGCCGGCGACGATGACGCGGATGCCGCGCTCGCGGGCGGTGCTCGCGTACTCGAAGAGCAGGTCGGGCGTGCGGTGGGCCGACACGACGCGGGCCTCGTGGGGCACGCCGAGGGACCGCAGCACGTCGACGGCGTGCCGCATGGTCTCCCAGTCGCTGGTGGAGCCCATGATGACGCCGACGAGCGGCGTGCGTGCATCGGGCTGGCGCGCGGGGCGGGCCATGCCGCGAGAATAGCCCGCTATCCGGCGGCCTGCGACGGTGGAGGGGTGTCGCGCCCGGGCTCGCGGGCCGCCTCGGGCATGCGGACCGTGGGGTCACCGGGCGTGTCGGCTGCGTCCTGGCCGGCGTCCCGTTCTTCTCGGTTGGTCGAGTGCAGCACGTGGGTGGTGGCGTCGTAGCAGCCGCGCATCTCGTCGTAGGCGGTGCCGTCCCACATCTCGTCGTCGACGAAGTAGGCGGCCCGTGCGATGAGGTGGCTGGCGACGGGCGCGGTGATGAAGAGCATGCCGATGACGAGGATGGACTCGAGCACCACGCCCAGCGTCAGGAAGTGGGTCGCGACGGCCAGGATGATGCAGCCCACGCCCAGCGTGCCGGCCTTGGTGGCCGCCTGCATGCGGGTGTAGACGTCGGGCATGCGGAGCAGGCCGACGGCGGCGAGCAGGCTGAACAGGCCGCCGACGATCACCAGGCCCGCGGTGAGCGCATGGTTGAGCCAGGTGGCGACGGCGGTGAGGGTCTCCCATGCCGTCATGGCCTGGCCCTCCGCTCGAGGTACAGCGCGAAGGCGGCGGTGCCCAGGAAGAGGATCAGCCCCATGATGAGGCACACCCCCAGCAGCATGGGCTGGCCGATGAGCATCGAGAAGATGGCGATGACGCCGACGGCGAACATGCCCATGAGGTCCAGGGCGACGACGCGATCAGGTAGCGTCGGCCCGCGCAGCAGCCGCGCGAGGCAGCCGATCATCGCGATCGCGAGCATCACCAGCACCGCGACGAGCACGGTCTCGATGATGTCCGGGCCGTCCTGGACGGCGGTGGTGATCGCGGGGGGCGTCATCGGGTGACCTCCAGCAGGCGGCGCTCGAAGCCCTGCTTGATGTCGCGCCGCATCTCGTCGGGATCCTCGACGTGCATGAAGTGTACGAAGAGCGTGCGATTGTCGGCCGAGACGTCCAGGCTCAGCGTGCCGGGGGTGAGCGTGATGAGGTTGGCCAGGATGGTCACCTCGGTCTCGCTCATCTCCTCGAGCGGGATGGCCAGGATGCCGGGGCGGAGGTTCCGCAGCGGTTGCACGGTGTAGTACGCCATCTTGAGGTTGGCGATCACCAGCTCGACGAGCACGTAGAAGCAGAACGAGATGGTGCGGAAGACCTTTCCGAAGTAGGGGCTGCGGCCGTCGCGGAGGGTGCACAGCCGCAGCGTCACGAAGGCCAGCACGAACCCGATGAGGAAGTTCTCGGGGGTGAAGGGCCCGATGGCCATCGCCCAGATGAGCGCCAGGATCAGATTGGTGACGAAGAGGCCTATGGCATGATCTCCCGAGGGGTGCTTATTCGTCGGACTGGCCTGCGTGCTGCTCGTCGATCTCGTCGGCGTCGAGATCGCTCGCTCCGGAATTCGTGGACGCCTGCCGCACTTCGAGCGTGCCGAGCGCGCCGTTGATCGCGGGCTCGTAGTACTCGCCCAGCACGGCCCGCTGGTAGCCTTCGCGATCGAGCAGCTGGCGGCCGGCCTGCTCGGCCACGCGGTACAGCGGCTGCACGAACACGCCGAGCGCGACCGTGGCGACGGCGAGCACGGCGATGGGCGCCACGATCAGGGCGATGCGGGCCCGGTCACCCCGCCCGCGGATGCCGGGCGGCTCGGGCATGTCCTCGGGGGCGTCCTTCCAGAACGCCTCGGCCCAGATCTTGGTCATCGAGTACAGCGTGAGCACGCCGACGAACAGCGACGCGCCGACGAGGGCGAAGGCTCCGGCGCCGAGGCCGCTCTTGACGAGCACGAACTTGCCCCAGAAGCCCGTCGAGACGGGGATGCCCGCCAGCGAGAGCGCGGGCACCAGGAAGAGCACGCCGGTCCAGGGCCGGGTCTTGACCAGCCCGCCGAGCTGCTTGAGCTCGGTTGTGCCCGCCAGCCGCTGGATGAGCCCGCTGACGAGGAAGAGGTTGCCCTTGACGATGCCGTGGTGCAGCAGGAACATGGTGGTGCCCGCGAGCGCCATGGCGGCGACGGCGGTGGCGGCCTGGGCGTCGGGCTCGGCGTTGGCGATCGCCAGCAGCGCGACCGCGACGCCCATCAGCATGTAGCCGATCTGGCTGACGCTGTGGAAGGCCAGGATGCGGCGGATCTCGAACTGGCACGTTGCGCCGAAGACGCCGGTGACCATCGTCAGCCCGCTGATCCACAGCAGCACGGTTGCGGTGGCGTCCAGGTGCTGGTCGAACATGAGCGTGAAGGTCCGCGTGATGGAATACACGCCCACCTTGGTCAGCAGGCCCGCGAAGAGCGCGGTGATCGCCACCGGCGGCGTGTGGTACGACGCGGGCAGCCAGAAGAACAGCGGGAAGACCGCCGCCTTGATGCCGAACGCGACCAGGAAGAGCATCGACAGGGCGGTGGTGATGCCCGGGCGATCGACGGCGTCGAGCGCGATGGACAGGTGGGCCATGTTGAGCGTACCGGTCATGCCGTAGAGCAAGCCGATGGCCGCCAGGAAGATGCCGCTGGAGAGCAGGTTGAGGGTGACATACTTGATGGCGCCCTCGAGCTGCCCCCGCTCGCCGCCGAGCGTCAGCAGCACGAAGGAGGCCAGCAGCATGATCTCGAACCAGACGTACATGTTGAAGATGTCGCCGGTCAGGAAGGCGCCCGAGACGGCGGCGAGCACGGCGTGCACGAGCGGGTGGTAGCCGAAGCTCTCCCGCTGGCGATCGATGGCGCCCATGCTGAAGAGGATGATGGCGACGGCGATCACGCCGTTGAGCAGCACCATGAGCCCGCTGAAGGTGTCGGCGACCAGGGTGATGCCGAAGGGGGCGGCCCAGCCGGCGGCGTAGGTGGTCAGGATCTCGCCGTCGCTGGTGGCGACCATCAGCCCGATGGAGGACGCCAGCAGGCTCAGGGCGCCCGAGAGGCTGACCCAGCGCTGCAGGGCGCGGTCCTTCCACGCGGCGATGCAGAGCACCGTCGTGGTCAGCGGCACCAGGATGGGCGCAATGACGGCGAAGTTCATCGGTCGGTCGTCCGCATGGCATCGAGGTCGTCGGTGCCGATGGCCTGGTACGTGCGCTTCACCAGCACGATGGTGAACGCGAGGATGGCGAAGCTGATGACGATGGCGGTCAGGATCAGCGCGGGCGGCAGCGGATCGCTGAAGCCCGGGGGCAGCTCGTCCTGGTCGCCCGGGATGATCGGCGGCTTGCCCCGCACGAGGCCGCCCGAGGCGAAGATGAGCAGGTTGGCGCCGTGGCCGATCAGCGAGAGGCCGATGATCAGCTTCACGAAGCTCCGCCGCAGGATCATGTAGATGCCCGTGGCGTAGCAGACGCCCACCGCGATGGCCAGCAGCAGCTCCATCAGCTCTCCTCCGCCAGGGTTAGAAGCATCATGAGGCACACGCCGAGCACCGTGAGATAGACGCCGATGTCGAAGAACAGCGGCGTGCCGATCTTCAGCTCTCCGATGCCCCCGAGGGTGACGCTGGTCCACTGGCCGTAGAGGAAGGGCTCGCCGCCGAGCAGGCCCGGCAGGCCGCTGGCGATCGCCAGGCCCAGGCCTGCGGCGATGTAGCCCGTCAGCGGGATCCGCAGCAGGCGATAGACCGAGTCCACGCCGAAGGCCATGCCGTAGAGCACGAATGCCGACGTCGCGAGCAGGCCGCCGACGAAGCCGCCGCCGGGCAGGTTGTGCCCCCGGAGGAGCACGACGATCGAGAAGAGCACCAGCAGCGGCAGCATGAAGCGCGTCGCGGTGCGGAGGATGACCGAGTTCACGATCGGCCTCCCTTCGCCAGGTCGGGCGGCCGCAGCCGCAGCAGCGTGTAGACGCCGACGGCGGCGAGGCCCAGCACCGCGATCTCGCCCAGCGTGTCCAGGGCGCGGAAGTCCACGAGGATGACGTTGACCAGGTTGCGGCCGTAGGCGGCGTGGCCGCCGTCCTCGCCCGGCATGGCGTTGGCGTTGAAGTACCACGAGACGCCGTCGGGCGCCTCGATCTGGTGGGCCACGACCACGAAGGTCGCCATCAGCAGGCCGAAGAGCGAGGCGAGCGTCGCGTCGACGATCTTGCCGGGCTTCTTGGTGTACACCGCGAATCTGGGCAGGTGGTAGACCACCAGCACGAAGATGATGACCGTGAGCGTCTCGATGGCGAACTGGGTCATCGCGACGTCGGGCGCGCCGAACAGCACGAAGATGAGCGCCACGCTGTAGCCCACGACGCCCAGGGTGGCGATCGTCGCCAGCCGGCTGCGGAACCGCGTGGCCGCGATGGCCGCCACGATGATCAAGGACACCAGCACGCTCTCGAGGATGAACTCGGTGAGCGTCAGCTCGCGGATGGTCGGCAGGGCTTGCTCCAGCGTGGCGCCCAGATCGACGAAGGCGACCAGCATGCCGCCCGCGAGCGCCAGCGCCGTGGCCAGCGTGACCTGCACGTACCGCCGCAGCTTGCCGTTCTGCAGCACGCGTGTCTGCACCTCGGAGAGCTTCAGGGTGCCGCCGAAGAGCAGGTCGTAGATGCGATCGCCCGAGACGTGGTCCAGCACGACGTGCGCCGGGGCGGTGGCCCGCCGCCAGATGCGCCGCGCCGCGAAGAGGGCCACGCCCGCGGCGAGCGCGACGCCGCTGAGCAGCAGCGCGAGGCTCGGCTTGGTGGCCAGCTCGATGGCGCTCAGGCTCGCGAGCTCGGGCTCGTGGTGCGCGTCGGCGATCACGCCTGCGCTGCCGTTGATGAGCGGCACCGCGAACAAGGCCGGCACGAGCCCGCCGACGAGCGTCAGCCCCGCCAGTAGCACCGGGCCGATGAGCATCGGCGGGGGCGCCTCGTGCGGGGGCTTGGGGTAGTCGTCCTCGGCGGTCTTCTTCAGGAAGAACGGCCGCAGGCCCGTCTGCAGCCCGGCGACGCCCATGAAGGCGCCGGCGATGGTCGCGATCGTCGGCCAGAGCCAGGGGACGTCGTGCGGACCGCCGTGAGCGTGCAGGCTGCCCTTGAGCAGCAGTTCCTTGCCCACGAAGCCCAGCAGCGGCGGGAGGCCGGCCATCGATAGTCCGGCGACGATCGCGGCGATTGCCGTCACGGGCATGAGGCGGAACAGCCCGCCGGTCTTCTCGGTGTCCTTCTCGCCGGTCTCGTGGGTCACGATACCCGCGACGAGGAAGAGGGTGCCCTTGAACAGCGCGTGCGCCAGGATGTACGCCGCCGCCGCCTGTGGCTGGCCCAGGCCCACCAGCATGATCATGATGCCCAGCGAGCTGACGGTGGTGTACGCCAGGACCTTCTTGTAGCCGGTGTTGCGGGTGGCCAGGTAGGCCCCCAGCAGCATCGTCGCGCCGCCGAAGCCCGCCAGCGCCCACTGCCATGCGGGCTGGTCGGCGAAGGCGGGGTTGAGCCTGGCGACGAGGTAGACGCCCGCCTTGACCATCGTCGAGGAGTGCAGGTACGCACTCACGGGCGAGGGTGCCTCCATGGCGTTGGGCAGCCAGAAGTGGAAGGGGAACTGCGCGCTCTTGGTGAAGGCGCCGGCCAGGACCAGGATCATCGCCGCCAGCGACAGCGGGCTGCCGCCGATCGCCTCGGCGTTCTCGATCACGCCCGAGACCGACATCGTGCCGGCGATCTGGCCCAGCAGCACGAGGCCCGCGAGCATCGCCAGCCCGCCCAGCCCGGTCACGATCAGCGCCTGGAGCGCGCTCTTGCGGGCGCTGGCCCGGTGGTGGTCGAAGCCGATGAGCAGGTAGCTGGTGACGCTCGTCAGCTCCCAGAAGACGAACAGCAGGATGAGGTCGTCGGCGAGCACCAGCCCCAGCATCGCGCCCATGAAGCCCATCAGGAAGGCGAAGAAGCGGCCGCGCCGCTCGTCCCCCTCCAGGTAGCTGTTGGCGTAGAGCACGATGCAGGTGCCCACGCCCGTGACGAGCAGCGCGAAGAGCGTGCTGAGGGCGTCGACGCGGAAGGACAGCTCGATGCCCAGGTCGGCCGCCCACGTCCAGGCGGTGCGGGCGATCTCGCCATCCCCGGCCGAAGCGAGCTGCGTCAGGAAGTAGACGCACGCCGTGGCGGGCGCGAGGGCGAGCAGGTAGCCGGTGGCCCGCCCCAGCACGCGATGCAGCGACGGCGCGAGCACCGCCAGCGTGAAAATCGCGATGACCGAGCCGAGTACCACGTGCAGGCTCCCGCGGGCCGCCCGCGCATCGGGCGTAGCGCCCGTGCCCAGGGGCGGGGTCGATAACGCGCGGGATGGTATCCGAACGATCGTTCCAGCCCGCACGATCGGCATCGGGCGGCGGGATCGCCCGCTTGAGCCCCGCCGGCGCCGCGTGCGGATTCCGTCACGGTGTGCCGCGGGCCCGAGGCCACGCCCGGCACGCGAGGCGCACCGCGAGGCCCGCCGCGAGCAGGCCGCCGGCCCAGAGCCAGCTGAGCGGATCGACGAAGGCCGCCAGGCCGATACACGCCAGCAGGCCCAGTGCAGAGATCCACCGCGGCACGAACCTGCCCTCGACCACCCGCAGCGCGGCGGCGTTGGTGAGCGCGTAATAGAGCAGCACGGCCACGGCGCTGAGCGACCAGGCCATCGCGAGGCGGCCGGGCACGATCGCGATGGCCACCGCGCCCGCGACCACGAGCACGGCCGCGACGGGAACCCCGCGCCGCACGCCGGCGAGCGGCCCCGGCAGGTCGCCCTCCCGGCCCGCGGCGAGCACCACGCGGGAGAGTCCGAGCACGAGGTTGAGCTGCACCGCCAGCAGCGCGGTGGCGCCGCCGGCGACCAGCACACCCGAGATCGGGGGGCTCCCCAGCGCGTCGGCGACGCCCAGGAGCGGGGCCGCGTCGTTCTCCGCGCGGCTGGCGAAGGCTGCGGATCCCAGCACGCTCACGCCGGCGAGCGCGACCAGCATGTACAACGCCAGCGCGCACGCCAGCGTCCCGACGATCGCGACCGGGATGGTCCGCCGCGGCTTGCGGACCTCCTCGCCCATCGTCGCGATGCGGCCGTAGCCCGTGAAGGCCACGAAGCACAGCGCGGCGGCCTCGAGCACGCCCGGCGCGTCGAAGTCCGCCCAGGGCAGCGACGCGCCGTTGCGGACGATGGCGGGACTGCTCGCAGCCACGAGCAGCAGCAGCGAGGCCACGGTGACGGCCACGAGCGCGATGTTGATGGCCGAGGACCGCCTCAGGCCCGCCAGCGCGGCGGCGGTGATGAGCACGAGCGATCCGAGCCCCGCGAGCACGATGGCCTCGCCCTCGCCCGGGATGCCGGCGACCCACGCGATCAGCCCGCCGAAGGCCAGCGCCGCCGCCGCGCACGAGGCGGCCTTGGCGATCAGGAACAGCCAGCCCGCGGCGAAGCCCGCGAGCGGCGACAGGAAGCGGTAGCCGTACGTGTAGGTGCCGCCGCTAACCGGATGCACGGCGGCGAGCTGGGCGCTGCTCAGTCCGTTGCACATCGCGAGTGCGCCGGCGAGCACGATCGCCAGCAGCACCCAGGGCCCGGCCAGCCCGGCGGCGAGTCCCAGCGCGACGAACGCGCCGGTCCCCAGGATCGATCCGAGGCCCACGCCCATCGCGCCGGGCAGCGAGAGCTCCCGGCGCAGGGGTGCTTGCGTCACGCTAGCCGCCGCTGCCGACGGGCTGGGCCGCGTCCTCGGGGGCCCTGTCGGCGGCCCGCTGGCCGATGAATTCCTGGCCGTTCATGTAGGGGCGGAGGGGTTCGGGGATCTTGATGCTGCCGTCGGCCTGCTGGTGCATTTCTAGCAGCGGGATGAGGAAGCGGGGGCTGGCGAGCACCGTGTTGTTCAGCGAGTGGCAGAAGGTCGTGGGCCCCTTGCCGTTGGCGCCGCCAGGTCGGTAGCGGAGGTTGAGCCGGCGGCACTGGAAGTCGTAGAGCCGGCTGGCGCTGTGCGTCTCGCCCCACGCGCCCAGCGGCGAGCCGTCCGCCCCGGCGTCGCCGCGGCTGGGCATCCAGCACTCCACGTCGATCATGTCGGCGTTCTTCTGGCCCAGGTCGCCCGCGCAGCACTGCAGCAGGCGGTAGGGCAGCTCGAGGGCTTGCAGGATGTTGGCGACGTAGGTGATCATCTTGCGGTGCCAGTCGCGGCTCTCCTTCTCGTCGGCCTTGCAGATGACCACCTGCTCGACCTTCTCGAAGTAGTGCACGCGGTAGAGGCCGGCGGTGTCCTTGCCGGCGGCGCCGGCCTCGCGGCGGAAGCACGGTGAGAGCGTGCAGTACCGCAGCGGCAGGTCGTCCTCGTCGAGGATCTCGTTCATGTGCAGGCCCATGAGGCCCACTTCGCCCGTGCCGGCGAGGTAGCCGTCGCCCTCCCAGGCCGCGCCGCCGTCGCCGCGCTCGTGGATGCCGACCTCGTAGGTCTGGTCGATGCCGCCCGGGAAGAACCCGGTGCCGACCATGGCCTCCTCGCGGACGACGACGGGCACCGACATGGGGCGGAACCCCTGCCGTGTGATCTGGTCGAAGGCGTAGCGGAGCACGGCCTGGTGCAGCCGCATGCCGTCGCCGGTGAGCACGTAGCTCCTCGAGCCGGCGATCTTGACGCCCCGCTCGACGTCGAAGAGGTCGTGCAGCTCGCCGAGCTCGATGTGGCTCTTGGGCGAAAAGCCCCGCTGCTGGGCGAAGGGCTTGGCGGGATCGAACCAGCTCGGGCTCCAGCGGTTCTTCTCGATGTTGTCGTCGCTGCTGGCGCCGTTGGGGACGTCGGGGTCGGGTGGCTGGGGGATGGCCAGCAGCAGCGCCCGCAGCTCGGGCTCGATCTCCTCGATCTCGGCGTCCAGCCGCTCGATGTCGGCCTTGAGCTTCGCCGGGCCGGCCTTGAGGTTGTCCATCTCCTCCTGGAGGCGGGCCTGCTCGGCGCCCACGGCGGCCTTGATCCGCTTGCCCAGCTTGCCCATCTGCGGGCCCATCTCCTTCGCGAGCTTGTTCTGCTCGGCCTGGAGCTGCTCCTGCTGGGTCTGCAGCTGCCGCTTCTTTTCGTCGAGTTCGAGCACGCGGTCGACGTCCACCGGCGAGCCCTTGCGGCGGGCGCCGTCGCGGTAGAGATCTGGCGTTTCCCGTAGCTGCTTCAGGTCGATCATGGGTTGGGCATCGTACGCGGCAACAATCCAGCCTTATGGCTACTGCACCCACCGACGCGTCCGCGACCTCCACCCAGGACCTTGCACCCCTGTTCGAGCCCATCCAGGCCGGCGAGCTGCGCACCGCGCACCGCGTCTGGATGGCGCCGCTGACTCGCAGCCGCAGCAAGCAGCCGGGCGACGTGCCCTGGGAGCTCAACGCCGAGTACTACCGCCAGCGGGCCAACCCCGGGACCGGGGCGGGCCTGATCGTCAGCGAGGCCACGCAGGTCAGCCCGCAGGGCAAGGGCTATGCCTTCACCCCCGGCATCCACAGCGACGAGCAGGTCGAGGGCTGGCGGCGGGTTACGGACGCCGTCCACGCCGAGGGCGGGCTGATCGTGCTCCAGCTCTGGCACGTCGGCCGCATCAGCCACACGGCGCTGCAGCCCGGCGGGGGGCAGCCGGTCGCGCCGTCGGCCATCCGCGCCCAGAGCAAGACCTACATCGATAGCGAAAGCGGCATGGTGGACGTCTCCGAGCCCCGCGCCCTGGCCACCGACGAGGTCCCGGGCGTGGTCGACCAGTTCCGCGACGGCGCCCAGCGGGCCAAGGACGCCGGCTTCGACGGCGTCGAGATCCACGGCGCTAATGGCTACCTGCTCGACCAGTTCATCCGCGCCGCGACCAACACCCGGACCGATCGCTACGGCGGCGACCTCGAGCGCCGCGCGCGATTCTGCCTGGAGGTGGCCGAGGCGGTGTGCGGCGTCTGGGGCGCGGGCCGCGTGGGCTACCGCATCAGCCCCATGGGCAAGTTCAACGACATGGCGGACGAGAGCCCGGCCGAGACCTTCGCCTACCTCGCCGGCAAGCTCGCGGGCATGGGGCTGGCGTTCCTGCACGTCGTCGAGGAGTTCGGCCCCTCGCGGCGGACGGCCGAGACCGAGGTCGCGCTGTCGGCCATCCGCAACGCCTTCAAGGCCGGCGGATCGGGCATCTACGTCGGCAACGGGAGCTACTCCGCCGAGCTGGCGGCCCAGCGGATCGGCGACGGGATGGCCGACGCGGTGACCTTCGGCAAGCCGTTCATCTCGAACCCCGATCTCGCCCATCGGTACCGCACGGGCGCGGCGGTGCAGGAATGGGACGAATCGACCTTCTACGGCGGCACCGAGAAGGGCTACACCGACTATCCGGCGCTGGCCAACGCCTAAGCCCGCGGCGTCCGCTGGCGATGATCGCCGCTTCGGGTTGGCCCCTACCTTTAGGTCCAGCCAGAACGTGCGCCCAGCAGAGGAGGCCGGCGTGACCGATCCCGAGCCGCAGGCGGCCCAGCCCGCCGACGACACCCGCGTGGCCGAACTCGTGCAGACGCTCTCGGCCAATCCGCAGGATTTCCCGGCCGAGCAGGAGTTCTGGAAGGAGTTCTGCGAGCTGCCGTCGTGGTACTTCGCCGCCCGGCCGGCCGACGCACAGGCGGCGGTGCAGGCGGGCCAGTCGGGCCTGCCGCTGTCGCTGCTCAATGCCGGCGACAAGAAGCTCGTGCCCGTGTTCACCTCGCCCGAGCGGGCCCAGGGCGTCTTCGGTCCCGACGAGCCGCCGGCGATCGTGGAGGGCAAGCTGCCCGCCGCCCTGGGGTACGTCTGTGGCTTCCGCGGCCGCGCCGACGGCTTCGTGGTGAACGCCAAGCCGGGCGAGTCCAACGGCTACGGCCACTTCTTCCCCGATCTGTGCGCGTTCTATTACAATGTCAAGGGATCCCTGCCCCCGGCGTGCCTGGACTGCGCCGTCGACCACGCCCGCAAGACGCGACACCCCCAGGCCATCGAGATGGTGCACCGGGTCGTGGCGTCGCTGGAGATGCTGGGCGTGGCCACCACCAACGGCCAGTTCGCCTACCTCCGCGACGGCGAGCGGCTGCTGGTGACCGTCTTCAGCGAGCCGCAGCGGCTGGCGACGCTGCACGAGAAGAACCCCAACCTCAAGCTCGCCCGCGCGACGCCCGAGCAGCTGCTCGAGGTGCTGCAGAACGGCGCCAAGCACCCGCAGACGCCCATCGCCGGCGCTGCGCTCAACCATCCCGACAACCCCTTCGCGATCAACACCGAGCAGCTGGCGGCGGCGATCGAGGCCAAGAACGGGGCGGCGTAGGCGTTCGCGGCTCCTTGGTGTGAGACTGGCGAATGCGCCCGTTGGACGGCGTCGCGTCGATACCCTCCGCCATGACCACCGAATCGCCCACGGCCCCGCAGCGGCAGAAGCACTTCATCGAGGAGGCCATCGACGCCGACGTCGCCGCCGGGCGGTGGGGAGCCGCGGGCGACGCCTCGGTCGTCCGCACTCGCTTCCCGCCCGAGCCCAACGGCTACCTGCACATCGGGCACGCCAAGAGCATCTGCCTGAACTTCGGGCTGGCCCGGCGCTACGGCGGCGCCTGCAGCCTCCGCTTCGACGACACCAACCCCGCCAAGGAGGAGCAGCGGTACGTCGACGCGATCGTGGGCGACGTGCGCTGGCTCGGGTTCGAGTGGCCCGGCATGCGTGAGGCCGACCCGCTCGCGGGCGTCCGCTTCGCCTCGGACTACTTCGAGCGGATGTACGCGTGGGCGCAGGACCTCATCGGCAAGGGGCTGGCCTACGTCGACGAGCAGACGGCCGAGCAGATCCGCGAGACGCGGGGCACGCTCACGGAGCCCGGCACGCCGAGCCCATACCGCGATCGCCCCACGACCGAGAGCCTCGACCTGTTCGAGCAGATGAAGGCGGGCGCCTTCCCCGACGGCAGCCGGGTGCTGCGGGCCAAGATCGACATGGCCTCGCCCAACATCAACCTGCGGGATCCGGTGCTGTACCGCGTGCTCAACGCGCCGCACCACCGCACGGGTGATGCCTGGCACGTCTACCCCATGTACGACTGGGCGCACGGGCTGGAGGACTCGATCGAGGGCATCACCCACTCGATCTGCACGCTCGAGTTCGAGGACCACCGCCCGCTGTACGACTGGCTGATCGACGCGATCAACCGGGATCGTGCCGAGCCCATCCACCACCCGCAGCAGATCGAGTTCGCGCGGTGGAGCCCGAGCTACACCGTCACCAGCAAGCGCCGGCTCCGCCAGCTCGTCGAGGAGGGCCACGTGTCGGGCTGGGATGATCCGCGGATGCCCACGCTCAGCGGGCTGAAGCGGCGCGGCGTGACGCCCCGGGCGATCCGGGCGTTCTGCGACGACGGCGGCGTCACCAAGTTCAACGCGCTCATCGACATCGGCCGCCTCGAGAACGCCGTCCGCGACGACCTCAACCAGCGCGCGCCGCGGCGGATGTGCGTGCTCGATCCGCTCAGGGTCACGATCCAGAACTGGGGCGAGCACGGCGACGCCGATCGCACCGAGTGGATGGACGCCCAGAACAATCCCGAGGATCCCGACGCGGGCGTCCGGCGGGTGCCCTTCACCGGCACGCTCTACATCGAGCGCGACGACTTCATGGAGGATCCGCCCAAGAAGTTCTTCCGGCTGGGGCCGGGGCGGGAGGTCCGCCTGCGGGCGGGCTACTGGATCACCTGCGTCGACGTCGTGAAGGACGGCGAGCGGATCGTCGAGATCGTGTGCACCTACGACCCGCAGACGCGGGGGGGCAACAACCCGCCGCCGGATGCGGGGGGCGCCGTCCGCAAGGTCAAGGGCACGCTGCACTGGGTGAGCGCGGAGCACGCCGTCGACGCCGAGGTGCGTGCGTTCGATCGCCTATTCACGGTCGAGCAGCCCGATCGCAGGCCCAAGGACGCGGGCGAGGACTGGAGCTTCCTTGAAAACCTCAATCGCGACTCGCTGAAGACCGTGCATGCGAAGCTCGAGCCGCACTGGCCGACGAGCGACGAGGAACGGGCCGCGGGCACCGGCGTGTTCCAGGACCACATCGAACGCTTCCAGTTCGAGCGGCTGGGGTACTTCTGCATCGATCGGGAGTCGACGGAGGGCACGCCGGTCTTCAATCGCACCGTGACGCTGAAGGATGCGTGGGCGAAGGTGAAGGGGAAGTAGGCGCGAGCGTACCGGGACTCAGCCCGTGCCCCGCGTGCCCCGCCATGCGTCCCAGCTGTAGAGCCCCAGCGCGATCCAGATGACCACGAAGGTCGCCAGGGTGTGGCGGTTGAGGGCCTCGCCGTAGTACAGCGCGAGCAGGAACTGGCCGGACGGCCCGATGTACTGCAGCATGCCCAGCGTCGCCAGCCGCAGCCGGTGGGCGGCGGCGGCGAACCACAGCAGCGGCACCACGATCATCACGCCGCTGAGCGCCATCAGCCCCATCTGCACCGGGCGGCCGTCGAGGATCTCGGCGCGGCCGGCCGAGAACAGGGCCGCGTAGATGCCCGCCATCAGCGGCAGCAGGATGATC